>JBDTKY010000168.1:0-21225 GCA_039935055.1 Nitrosospira sp. | reverse complement strand
TTCTCGATGAAAATTCGTCCGGCAAATTTGAGAATCCAGGTATTGGGAATAATATTCGCGTGGTAGATGATGCGGGTCTGGTTGCCTTCAGGCAATAGTTGAGTCGTTTCCTCCATTGCGCGCATGTTGCCGCTAATCATGCGCTCCCGAATTTTCTTAAAAGGAGATAAGCTAATTTCCCGTACTGAATCAAATGAGAAGATGAAAAGACCATATTTTGTGACACCCTTTTGCGAGACCTGCAAATGGTTGCCAGTTGTATGGGTGATTTTACTGGACTGGACGCTTGACATGAAGCTGGGTGTGTTATCGAAGTCCGTCAAAACTGCCCATGCATGATGGGGCGCGACCGGTACAGTAAAACTCGCATCCACAATAATTTTTTCGCCGTCGTTCTGTATTTTTATGTCGATGTCATCATGCCGGTACTCGCTCGGCCGCTCGACCATGCCTACGATGGGAACACCTTCATTTTCTGGCGGTTTGACTCCTGAGGCGGATACCGAATTGCTGACCATCAGGATTAGCACAAGAATAAATGGCATGACAGGTGCTTTTGCTTTCATATGTCAATAATCACATGCGAGTTCTGGTTTTTCTATAACCTTGGGTAATCCCGTAATACAATCGCCGCGGGCGATATCCTCGCGGAGTGTCACGTGGAATACATCGTCGGACCCGGTTGGCGAAGCCAACCCTTGAGAGATTCTCCTCCGCATCATATTCCAATTATTGCTTCTTTTGTGCCCACCAGAATGACTGACCGGGAAGTTGGTAGCTGTAGAGGGAAACCACAATTCATTCCGGAGGAAAGGCGCGACCCCTCCGCAGCTGGATGCGGACGGCCATGAAACGCGGTGAGTGTGTCTCCCGCATTGCCCAATCCCACTTCAACTGAGCCCCTGGTGCGACGCTCCGGGACGCCCCATTCCAGGGCCTTGCGAACAACGCGGCCATGTATCCCAAAAATTGTGCAATCCGCCCAATAGCGAACTCACCATAAAGGTGAAGGTCAAGTGATGTAAGAAGTCTTTGTGAATTATAGCTCTAAACTGAAGAATAAGCGGCCAATTGCCGAATTTGGCAACTTAACACACCGTATGTGAAGAAAAGGTTTCCTTAATACGAAAAATCTGTGAGGCCGCAAAATACTGCCGTATCCTGGGTACAGCGAATATAATTCCATGCAATGGGAGACAGTCAGTGAAGATAATAGATCGGTATATCGCGCACGAATTGTTGAGGCCATTTGCTGTGGTAAGCGCAATTTTCGTGGGATTATACGGAAGCTTCATTGGTGGCCGATTACTGGCAGAGGGGGTAACGAACACGCTTGGCCTTGCCGTCATGCTGAAGCTGTTGCTGCTCAAGACGCTGATTGCCCTGGAAGTAGTGATGCCCATTACCCTCTACATTGCTGTAATCGTCGCTCTGAGCCGATTGCACAGGGATCAGGAAATTAACGTATTACGTTCCGCCGGGGTCAGCGATCACCGCATAGTATACGCCGTACTTATATTCATCATCCCTGTCGGGATTGCCAGCGGTGTTCTGTCTATCCATGTACGTCCATGGGCTTATAAAGAAAGCTACAGTCTGAATGCGCAGGCGGAAAGCGAGTTGAATACCGATCGAATCCAGGCCGGACGCTTCTACGGAAGCGAAGGTAGCGGCCGGGTGATCTATATTCAGACCAGGGATGAAACCGGCAAGCGGATGAAAGATGTATTTCAGTACATGAAGCAGGCCGGCAAAAGCGAAATCATTGTAGCCCGAGAGGCTCATCAGCAAATGCGGGTAGCTGGCGAGCGCCCTCAAATACATCTATATGATGGAGTTATTTACCAGCTTGTGCGTTCTCCAGTAGTGGGAAAGGATACGGTCACCCGGTTCGAGAAAATGGTGTATTTCACCGACAACAAGACCGTTTCGGAACTCAAACGCAAGGCGACCACTACCGCAGCATTGTCCAACTCCGAACGGCCGATGGATATTGCCGAGTTTCAATGGCGGCTCTCACGACCCATTTCGACAATTCTGTTAGCCCTGATTGCTGTGCCGTTGAGCCGTGCTTCCCCCCGGCAGGACAAAAGTACCAGAACCTATATAGTCGCTGCCGGCGTTTCCGCGCTCTACTATGTTCTGAGCATACTTGCCCAGAACTGGGTAATGCGGGGCGCGATCGGCAGTATGCCTGGTGTCTGGTGGTTACCTGGCTTAATGTCTCTTATCGTGCTGCTTATGTTGTTTCCCCGCCTTGGGCGCAGCCTGTTTTTGCGTAAATAAGGAGGTTTCGGAGATCTGGGTGGATCTGGGATAACAACTTGCTGGTGAGAAACGAGACGCCGGGGAATGAACCGCCTCGTGCCTGATGCGGTAAAGGGAAGGCTTATGTTGGACAATCAGCCGGAACTGTACAGTGTTCCTTCCGGCAATCCGCAAAGGTGGGATCGCAAGATATTGTCTTTCCCGATTAGCGTTGGTCGAGTGCCGGATTTTTCCCGATTTCTGTATTTCAATTAATTTTCACGTTGCACAGTATACATCAGCACCAGGACAATGCAGACCACGAAGCGAAAAGCCGATTCCTGACCATTCCAGTCTGGGGATTGCCACATGCAGAACCATTCTCCGCCAACTACCATAAAGCCAATAAACCACAACGCAAAACCGGATGACAAGCCCAGGATAGATAAAAATTTCGCTTTGTCAAAGGTCTGCGCATCGCTCTTTATATGTTTAAGTAATTGGAGCGCACCTGAAAGGCACAATATGGCCACCGCAAATTCCCAGCAAATGATAAGTGCGTAGGCTGCGGTGTGCAGAAGAGGTTCAGTGATCGCTCGATACTTAACAACATTATCCGGGAAAATCGTGTCCATCGACATCACATGCTGAACAAACAGGAAGTTTGACGGGTAATCGACAACATTATTAAAGGCGACTACCAAGGCGAGACAGCCAATTCCGGCTATCAGGAGGATTTTACTCAAACGAATTGATAGATTTTTTTTCATTTATCTCCAGCTTTGCTCAACAAGGATCCCCGCCGTGTTCCTCGGCACAGAAAGCATTAGCCTTTTTCGCCGGTTATATCCCGACATCAGGTTTTCAATATCGTCTTTATTGATGAGCCGCGCACCTATGCCTTACTTTCGGTTTTACGGACACCACGGATATTAAGTGTTGCCAGCGCGATCTGCAGAACAAGAACTGCAAAAGCCTGGGCATACCATCCCCAGAGAACCCATAAGAGGTTGCTGAGAAGAGAAAGCCAGAATCCAGCATGGCGTTTGCCTTTGGATTGAGAAGTCAGCAACCAGACTGATAGTATATTGACCACCATCGCGGGCCATTGTAACAAGGACAAATAATCCATATAAATTTGAATTCCTTACAAAGAAAGAACGTAAATTGCAAAACATTTGTTTATTGCCATTTCAAAGAATGAAGTTCTCCGACGGGTTGTTCAGTGCGACATCGCACATACAATTAATCCCGTGTAAATTATGCTTATTTTTATCCAGGTGCTGGTACGTTTCTAGTAAAAAGGGGTCTCCTGTATATTTCCTGATAATGAGCCAGAACCCAATCGCTTTTCCCGTATGTAAAGTTGAATTTTTCCAAAGCAAACTATGGCCAGTTCAAGCAACCGAGCTCTATGGAAAGGCGCTATCAGCTTTGGTCTGGTACATATCCCCGTAGCCCTTCATTCTGCGACTTCCGAGCAAGGGATAAATTTTGACTGGCTGGACAAGCGGAGTATGGACCCTGTCGGCTATAAACGTATCAACAAAAAAACTGGCAAAGAGATTGACAGAGAAGACATCGTCAAGGGAATCGAATATGAAGATGGGCAGTATGTCATTCTGAGCCAGGAGGAACTTTCCGCGGCCTATCCCAAGACGACCCAGATGATCGAAATAGAAACATTTGTTTCCAATACCGACATCCCTTTCATTTATCTGGAACGGCCGTATTACGTCGCACCCATCAATAAGGGAGCAAAGGTCTATGCACTTTTACGTGAGATCCTTCGCAAAACTCAGCGTGTAGGTATTGCTCGCGTGGTAATCCAGACAAAGCAGCATCTCGCCGTACTGGTGCCGTCTGGTCCTGTGCTGGTGCTGAATTTGCTGCGATGGGGCAATGAGATTCGTAACTGGGAGAATCTGGATATTCCAGTGGAAGGTACGAAGGCGGTTGCTATTTCAGAAAAAGAACTGAAGATGGCTGAGCAATTGATAAACGATATGAGCTCGACATGGAATCCAGAGGCATACCGGGATTCCTTTAAGGACGAAATTATGAAGCTCGTGCACCAGAAGGTTGAAAAGGGCGACCTTCAATCCGTGATTCAGCCGGAGCAAGCCGAAACACCTTCTGGCGGAGCACAAATTCTTGACCTGACCGAACTTCTTCAGCGTAGTCTGAAAAAGGGCAAGAGCAAGGGTGATCATGAGAAGGCGCCAGCCGAAACATCCGGGAAGGTGAATGCGACGAACACATCAAATCGAGCGGGCGATACGCACAAGCACCGCACCATGTGACGGAAAATATATGGTAAAGCCGGATTTGCTCAAAACCTACCGTTCTAAACGTAATTTTTCTGTAACGTCTGAACCAAGCGGAGTTGATAAACGCAGCGACAAAAATAAGTCGGCGTTGTCATTTGTTGTCCAGAAACATTGGGCAAGCCGCCTGCATTATGACTTCCGGCTTGAGCTGGAGGGAACCATGAAAAGCTGGGCTGTGCCCAAAGGGCCAAGCTTCGATCCGAATGACAAGCGCATGGCGATTCACGTCGAAGATCATCCCATTTCCTATAATCGTTTCGAAGGCCAGATTCCAGCCGGGCAATATGGCGCAGGCAAGGTCATCATCTGGGACAAGGGAACCTGGGTTCCTCTTGAGGATCCGAAAAAAGGTTATCGTAACGGTAAGCTGAAATTCGAACTGCATGGGTACAAGCTAAAGGGTTGCTGGACGCTGGTTCGTATGAAAAATAAAGAGGAGGAAAGGCAAGAGGCTTGGCTGCTTATCAAAGAGAAAGATAAGTATGTTCGTTCCGCAGGTGAATATCGCGTGGTGGATGAAATGCCCGAAAGCGTTGCTGAACTTGAAATGCCAGATTCCCGGAAAGATGCCAAGTCCCCAAACCACGCAGCAGCTGGGGAAAGAAAGTTTTCTGCCTTACCGGATCTGCCCCGAAAAGCGATTAAGGCTGATCCTCCCCTTACTCTGCAACCGCAGCTTGCAACGCTTGTTGATGGACCTCCCGATGATTCCGCTGAGTGGATATACGAAATCAAGTTCGATGGTTACAGGATACTGACCAGAATAGATGGTAAAAAAATCCAGTTGTTCACTCGCAACGGAAACGACTGGTCCCACAAGCTGCCTGATATGGTGAAATCATTGAGTAAAATGGGTCTGAGAGCGGGGTGGCTGGATGGTGAAATCATCGTGCCCGACGAAAACGGCATTCCGGATTTTCAGGCACTGCAAAATGCTTTTTATAGTTCACGGCCACAGAACATCATTTATTATCTTTTTGATATACCGTTCTATGATGGATATGACCTGAAAATTGCTCCCCTGGTCGAACGCAGGGAATTCCTGAAAAAATTGTTCGGGACAACTCCACCAGAAACGGTTCGTTTCAGTGAAGCCTTTGATGCGCCTGCAGGTGACATAGTTGCTTCCGCGTGCCGCATGGGGCTGGAAGGCGTTATTGGTAAGCGCAAGACTTCCATGTATGTTTCACGTCGCTCCCCCGACTGGATAAAACTCAAGTGCAGTCAGCGCCAGGAATTCGTCATAGGTGGCTACACGGATCCGCAGGGTTCCCGGATAGGTATCGGTTCGCTTTTGCTGGGTTTTTATGATGAAAAAAAGAAACTCCGATACGCTGGCAATGTAGGTACGGGATTCAGCGATAAAACGCTTGGCGATCTGAAAACGAAGCTGGATAAAATCGGAGCCGCCGCGAATCCTTTTACCGGAGCCAGCGGTATCGGCCGGAACGTCCATTGGGTCAAGCCGGAACTGGTAGCCGAAGTTTCTTTTGGCGAGTGGACGCGGGATGACCATATTCGTCACTCAGTGTTTCATGGTTTGAGGACTGACAAGAAAGCCGAGACGGTCATTCGTGAGAAACCGGTTCATTCGAGGGCTACCAAGCCGGGATCAACGACGATCCCGGCATCGTTACGTGTAACGCATCCAGAACGGGTAATCGATCCATCCACCGGGTTTACCAAAATGGATCTTATACGCTACTATGCTTTGGTGGCTCCTCTGATGTTGGAACATCTCAAGGGGAGGCCTGTATCCCTCGTGCGCGCACCTGAAGGAGTCATGGGTGAGCTGTTTTTTCAGAAACATCTGGAAAAAGATAATATGCCAGGGGTCGATCAGCTTGACCCGGCTCTGGACCCTGAGCATCCCTCTTTTCTGGAAATTTCCACGCCTGACGGGCTCATGTTCGCAGCCCAAATGAATGCGATCGAGTTCCACACCTGGAACGCTACCAAGGATGCTATCGACAAACCCGACAGAATGACATTCGATCTGGATCCGGGTGAACGGGTTTCGTGGGGTCACATGCAGGAAGCGGCGCAGCTTGTCCGCGTATTTCTTGATGAACTGGGATTGAAGTCTTTTCTCAAGACCAGTGGAGGAAAGGGTTTGCATGTGATAGTCCCCATGAAAAGGCTACGCGACTGGGACACCGTAAAGAACTTCTCCCAAACCATTGTTCAACATCTTGCCAAGATAATACCGCAGCGTTTTGTAGCAAAAAGCGGGCCGAGTAATCGCGTGGGAAAGATCTTTATCGACTACCTGCGCAATGGCTTTGGCGCAACCACTGTGTCTGCCTGGTCAGCTCGTGCACGCCCAGGGTTGGGTGTGTCTGTACCTGTGGCATGGGAAGAACTGGAGGCCCTTACAAGCGGGGCTCGCTGGTCTGTTTCCAATATTCACAGCCGCCTGGATAAAGGTAATGCTCCATGGACAGACTATAAAGAGGCTACAAAGCAGTCCATATCACCGGCAATGAAAGCATTACGATTCAAGCCTCATAAAGAGACATTGAATCAAGCCAAATGACAGATCCCGCTATTACTGCGAACGCCGCTTCAACCTGACCGAGCTGTTTCGTATCCATTACTCCACTTATCGGGTCTGCTCTTTTTCCTGAAGATGAATGGAAGCTCGTTCTACGGCTTCCACGGCTTCCTGGGTATGTCCGCCTTTAGCTTCGTCAATGGCCACATCCATTTCTTCGAAGATTTCCTTGTCGTGCTCGACCTTCTCGTATTCCCCGTATATAGGCTTTTGAAGATTGGTATAGGGATGGTCCTTATTTTGTTTGATCAGTTCCTTCCTCGCTTCCTCAGTATGGCTGACCACTCCTTCCGTGCTTCCTTCTTTTCCGCTTTTGATCGCTTTTTCCAGATACTCTTGAGCCTTCTTGCCATGTTCGTCGGCATTAACCATTGCAGGACCCGCGGTGAGGAAAACCAGACTTGCTAAAAAGCCGTAAGCGCATGAATTTTTTATCAAGCTGCTCCTGATGGATTTGATAAACATATTCGACATTGGATGAGCGATTCTAGAGCTGTTCAATTTCATCAACAGGACCCGAGTTGCGCAGACCCTGAGCCACATAATCCGGTATCACAGTGAGAAAAGGCGTTATAAATCCTATGGCTTGAGGCCGGTAACGACATTGTAGTATCCGAACGCCGGGTACACCTGAATGTCATGAAATCCCGCGTCCTTCAGCATCGTGGAAATTTCAAGGCCTGAATAAGACTCACCCTCCGTCCACCCCATCATTAGCATGCTGTAAGCTGCAGGTGCGAAAGGTCCCGTTTTTTCATCGTTATAGAGCACGTCATGGATAATAATACGTCCACCTGATTCCAGATCATTGAAACTTTTCTCCGTGAGAAACTGACATTTCTCTGGAGGCCAATCGTGATAGATATTTGAATAAAAATGAAGATCGGCTCTGGGAAACGGGTCGTTCCACATGTCGGCAACATGAGTCCTTATGCGGTTTTGCAGGTCATGCCGGGCGACGAACTCCTGAGCTACCTCGCATATCGGCTCCAGATCCAGAATCAACGCCTGCAAATTTGGCAATTTCAGCGCTGCTCCAATCGAATGAGCGCCTGACCCTCCACCGATGTCGAGCATCATCCGGCAGCCGGAAAGATCAATAACATCCGGCCAGGTGCCGGCTAATGTCATACTGATGCTGTGCATTCCGCGCGTGAATCTACGTGCCAACTCTGCTTGCTCTTCATGCGATTTGTAAATATCGCCCCCACCGTAAGCCTGAGGAGAATTCGTGAGCACCGCCTGCTCCAGGCTCGCATAAGAAAATACCGAAGAATTGTCAATCATCATATCCCAGAAGAAACCAAAATAGCTGGGACTCTTTTCCAGAAGATAGTCTTCCGCAAGCGCAGTCAGAGAATAACGCCCGGCTTGCAACGAAAGGAAGCCTAACGCTGTGGCAACCGTCAAGATTGCCTCGGCTGGCCGTGGTTTAATATTTAGCTTCTCGCAGATATCGGGCAGGGCCAGCGCTCCTTCCGCGAGCAACGAAAAGACTTTCAATCTATGGGCTATCAGTAATGCCGGGTACCCAAACACCGCGAACGCAACGTCCCATAAAGGGCGGTCGTCTGACCGGGGCCGTTGAATGCTTGCAGACGCTTGTGGGGTCATATAAATCCTCTTTTACCGTAATTGATCAACTTGCATGACAATTGCTATGGACTTAAAGAATATATATCTGATTTTGTCCACTCTCAGGATTGCTATCAGGGTCTTGGCAACAACGATGACAGGAATCGTCTAGTGTCGGCTTCCTGCTGCATGCTGAACTTCGAGATCAAGTCCCTATTCCGGTTCACGTCGTACTGGACACCCAGATAATAAAGAAGATTTTCAGCGCCATCGAAAAGTGGAGTAAGCGTAAGATGATTAAAAAAAAGCTCTCCATTCTTGCGATAGTTGCGAATAGTTACTTCGACGCGTTGGTGATTTTCGATAGCCTGCTTCATCGTGAAACGCGCTTCCTGTTCCCGATCTTTCCCTTGGAGAAAACGGCAATTGCGCCCGAGAATCTCCTCGGGGGAATATCCGGTCATGGCTGCGAATTGGCTATTAGCATAGATAATGGGCATATCCTCCTGATCGGGATCCACCAGCGTGATGCCATTAACGGAACCGTCCAGTATTTGGGATAATATTTCGGGAATCAATCCGGGGTCTTTTTCAACCACAAAGGTCATTCTTTTCTCCTGGGTAATTTAGTAAGACGAAGGGTTTGATCAGGCAGTTGCATATTTGTCGGCTTCCATTAATTTTTTTAGGTTTCTCACCGTGCGTTCGGCACCTTCCTGAACCACCACGCGAATCAACTTTTCGAAGGGCCGCATAAACATCTGGATTTCACTCAGTTCAAAAATAAAAGTCAGTTCGGCCGATGTGCCCGAATTAATATCCCGTAATTCGTATGTACAGTGAAAAGGATCTGAAATTCCGGAAAATCCCAACCGTTTGTTCGGCTCATAAACGTTAATCTTGAACTTTGTTTCTGATCGGCGACCCTGGTCAACACGGACCTGCCTTACCATAGTTCCTAATTTCAAGGGACCATCGGTGATTCTTTCAAGTTCAATGACCTCGGGAGACCATTTCGGGTAATTTTCAAAGAATCCCTCTCCAAGATACTTGAATATCTCGGCGGCAGAACGCTCAATTGAAATCCTCGCCTTCGCTATTACAGGTTCTTTGGAGCCTAAATTGAACATTACCTCTTGCTCCTGCTTTTCTTGGCCTGCAGGCTAAGAATTGTACTTAAAGTTGAATAATATAAGCTAATGCTGGGTTATGCCGATTTATAGCTGGGAGAGTAAAAACAGGAGCAGATCATGCTTTTGCCATAAGACCAAATTACAGCTTACCTCAGTTTATGTGACTTTACCAGTTTCCCTGACGCGGAACATACGGCTGTTATGTTCCTCAGCGGTATTGATCGCAGATCGTGATGGCCCGGTGAACGAAAAATTTTGCCTTGGCAAATTTATAAGAAATTAATGATTTCCATACAACCCAGAGGAGTCCGCGTGAAGGGCGTTCAGTATTTTTTGGCTTGAGTCTCTTACTCATGAGCTGGTTGAGGCTTCTGTTTCTTCCTCCGTCTTTTTAAGGTCCCAGTTGCGTTTTCTGTCCGCGCTTTTTTCAAGGATGATTTTCGGCTGAGATATCGCAACCTCCGGCAAATAGCACACCGAAGACCAACAATATTCTTTTTGAACGATTTCTCATGGCTGATTAAATTCTTGATTGCGATTTTGAAGATTGAAGATGCTGAACGCACGCTCAAGATTAATCCAAACTTGTAAAATACCCGCCCCACGAGTAAGAGCTTCTTCCCATGCTCATTGGACAGACAAAGCCATTCAGCATGCGCTGTTATCCGTCTGACAGGGTCGATAAGAACGTTTTTGACATAAACACAGCCTGTTCCGATTCCGGTTTTTCTTTACGCACTATATTTATTTTTGGTCGGCGGGTCAGTACGTCAGCACACACATCCCGTTATCGCAGGTGTTCGATAGGGCGCAGTGCATGGGTTCTCAGAACAGGCAACAGAGGGGCATCTTCTGTTTTTATTATGATTCCGTCATGATAAATGAGGCCTCAGCCGGAGCCGGCACGCAAAACCGGTTCAGCGCAGAATGTCAGGAGGAGAGCGAAATGAAATCGATTCGCGGAGTGCAACAGGGACCTGTCGTGAAGCTTATAGCGGCTGGCTGAGTCCTACCTCGTCTGGCTGAGATCTCCCTTAAGCGGGCGATGCAGTATGGGGTAGAGGAAGGATCGCGAATACGCCTTAGTCGTGGCTATGGCTTTAATGTTTATTGCATAGACACAAAGAAACCGCTGAATGGGTCGCTTTCAGTCACTTTCCTTTCGGCGGCTCGGTTGCCAAATGAGCATACTACGGCGCATCTGTTCAGAGATGCCCTAGTGTTTTCGCACATCGCAAAACAGGCGATCAAATTCCTTCTTGACCACGCTGTAGCATTCGCATACGTGTGTTTCCAGCCCCGAGCGGTCAAGTACCATGATATGGCCGCGGCGGTAGCGAATAATACCGGCATTTTGCAGCTTGCCGGCCGCCTCCGTAATACCCTCGCGACGTACGCCGAGCATGCTCGCGATCAATTCCTGCGTCATGGTCAATTCCTGGGAGTCCAACCGGTCCAGCGTTAACAACAGCCACCGGCACAATTGTTGCTCGATGGTATGGTGCCGGTTACATACCGCGGTCTGGGAAATTTGCATGATCAGCGCCTGAGTGTAGCGCAGCAGCATGCGCTGCACCGGCCCGGCGTGACTGAACTCCTGCAGCAGCAAGGCAGTCTTCAGCCGGTAGCCATAGCCGGCAGTTTGCACCGTAGCCCAGCTGGGTGTGGTTTCCCCACCCATGAAGAGTGAGGTCCCGAGCATACCTTCGTTACCGACGCCCGCGATCTCGGAGGATGCGCCGTTTTCGAGAATGTAGTGCAGGGAAATTATAGCTGAAGTAGGAAAGTAGACGTAATGCAGGCGGCCGCCGGATTCACAAAGAACGTCACCCAACGGCATATGGATCAGTTCCAGATGAGGCTCTAAACGTTCAAGTTCAGCCGTGGGCAGGGCAGCGAGAAGATGATTCTCGTTAGGCTGATGTGGAGAAGAGCTAAGCATTCGTTAGCTAAAAACGCAGTAAAAAGTAAGCGCAGGCCTGAACGGATGGAGACTCAAAAGATACCGCAAATGCCTGAATTCTGAGCCTCTTGCAAAACTATTTTTGATGATAGATGCTTAAAAAAACGGTTATTTTCCATGGTTAGAATGCGGAATATGTACTTTTTCAACTTCCGCAAAACTCGGAAAAAATCCAAAATGCTTCCAATCGCGTCAAACGAGCTTTGGGAGCATTTTAAGCCACTTTGACCTCCGGGTAGCAGTAACGCTGTTGTGATGCTGCTGAGGCTCGTTTAAAAATTGTCGCGACTTTTGCAAGAGGCTCTTCTTGTTTTCGATTCTTATCTCTGCTCTCGGATCGCTTTTCATAAAATTTATGATACTGCTTATCAGGATATACTATCTTTTATCAAGCGTCCATTTTGTACGATAGCGTACATACCATGGATGAGCTAAGCTTTATCATGATTTCCGTGCCCAAAAGACGCAACGGAAGCAGGTAGCGACTGCCTCAGGTTGTGCGTTTTCATTGAAGCATAATGAAAAAAAGCGCCTGACTGTCCATACCCGGAAGAATCAGCTACGACCGATTCTTTGTCTTCCATATCCTCCGGAGCTGGTCCATGAAGCAATTAAAAAGCGTCCATACTGTTATTATGGTTAGTCTGTTTTTGTCAATGTTAGGTTGCGCATCAACATCAACGACCGAGAGCACTGGCGAGTATATTGATGATAGCGTTATTACAACAAAGGTCAAAGCGGCTATTTTCAACGAACCCACCTTGAAGTCGACCGAGATCAATGTCAAGACATTCAAGGGTATCGTTCAATTGAGTGGTTTTGTTTCCAGTCAGGCCGATATATCCAGGGCTATGGAAGTCGCGAAAACAATCGTGGGTGCGAAGTTCGTGAGGAATTCCTTGTACGTCAAATAATATGTAATGGAGGTTATGAAGAATCTCGCATCTTGCAAGACTTGGAATTATCCGGACTGTTTTCGTTTTTTCTCTTTTCCGTCTATTCCGAATTAGCAAACTGAACGCTTCAGGAGGTTTACATTATTACCGCTGGGGTAATCACGACACAACCGGTTCCTATGAAACTCCATAGCCTTCGGGAAATCAGTATTTTGATCGACATCAATGGATCGCGGCGATCTGGAGAATATTCCAATTGAAAGCTAGAGATACAACGGTTTCTGAGATTTTACTCCCCATTACGACCCGGCTTCGAAAAATCGGAAGGTTACGCGTCCCGCTGAGTGAAGAGCTACCTTTACGGTCTGAGTTATTCAGCGCCGACCAGATGGAGCTGTATGGCGGGATTCTTGCGGCCTCTCACGAACTGTTACCGGCCAGGGGCACGGATCAGCTTCTGGCGCGCCTGGATGAGAACGAAAATACCCTATTCGGCGTTTGCAGCGTACTGACAGAAGCCGTCACCGCGGATCATCCGCTCACGCCAGCCGGCGAATGGCTCTTCGACAATTTCTATTTGATCGAGGAGCAGATCCGCACCGCCCGGCGTCATCTTCCCAAAGGTTACAGCCAAGAATTGCCTCTTCTTGCACGCGGGTCATCGGGCCATCTCCCCCGAGTATACGACATTGCTCTGCAGGCGATCTCGCATGGTGATGGCAGGGTCGATACGGAGAGTCTAAGGCGCTTTGTTGCGGCGTACCAGGCTGTTGCCAATCTGCAGTTGGGAGAGTTATGGGCGATTCCGATCATGCTGCGGCTGGCGTTGATCGAAAATCTCCGTCGTGTAGGAGTGCACGTGGCGGCTGACCGGACAGACCGGAATCTTGCGAATGCCTGGGCTGATGAGATCACGAGGATTACCGAAAAAGACCCCAAAAGCCTGGTCCTTGTCATTGCGGATATGGCGCGATCCGATCCACCAATGACGACGCCTTTCATTTCCGAGTTGGCGCGGCGATTGCAGGGACAGGGCCCCTCCCTCGCTCTCCCGCTGAACTGGATCGAACAGCGGCTTGCTGAATCGAATCAAACGATCGACCAGATGGTACAGCTGGGAAATCAGCAACAGGCGGCCGATCAGGTTTCGATTTCTAACAGCATTAACAGTTTGCGTATGCTGGGCGCCATCGACTGGCGCGAGTTTGTCGAAACCACTAGCCTGGTCGAACAGACACTGAGGGAAGATCCGGGTGGTACCTACGGCCGAATGGATTTCGCCACGCGTGATCATTACCGGCATGCGGTGGAACGTCTAGCCAAGGCAAGCCCCCTATCGGAAGTGGAAGTGGCGCGCAAGGCGCTCCGTTTAGCGCGGGATAGTGCGGCAACGGAGGGCGGCGCAGCCCGGGCGCATGTCGGGTTTTACCTGATCGACAAAGGGTTGCCCGACCTTGAGCAGGCAGCAAAAGTACACTTGTCAATCCCGGAACAATTTTGGCGGGCTGGCCGTCGCTATCCTCTGTTCTATTATCTCGGTGTCTTCGCGCTGATCACGGGAACCCTGGTTATCAGCCTGCTGTTCGCAGCGCATGATGACGGCGTGAATGGATGGCTGTTGGGATTGGTGGGCATCCTGTCGCTCTTTGGGGCAAGTCAACTTGCCATGTCGCTGGTAAATTGGGTGGCTCAATTGGTGGTGACACCCCATTCGCTACCGCGGATGGATTTTTCTGTGGAAATACCTTCGGCGTTCCGTACCCTGGTAGTGGTTCCAACTATGCTAACCAGCCATTCGGACGTTCCCAACCTTCTCGAAGCGCTGGAAGTCCGGTTCCTGGCCAATCGTGACGATAATCTATATTTTGGTTTATTAACCGATTTCGGAGATGCAGATCAGGAAACGCTTCCTGAAGACGCGCCGTTGTTACAGTTCGCTCGATCAAGTATCGAAGAGCTGAATAAAAAGTATTCCAGTACGGCAGAGAATGATACGGTTGGAGCGGCCAACCTGGCAGTGAGCGGTGACGATGGGCCTTTCTTCCTGTTTCATCGGCCGCGCCGGTGGAACGGAGGGGAACGGCTCTGGATGGGTCATGAGCGTAAACGCGGGAAACTTGCTGATTTGAACGCGTTGCTGCGGGAGGCGGGAAGCGACGCTTTCTCCCTGGTCGTCGGCAACACGACTGTGCTGCCGGAAGTGAAGTATGTGATCACGCTCGACACCGATACGCAATTACCGCGGGAGTCTGCCCATCAGTTTATTGGCGCAATGGCCCATCCGTTGAATCGCCCACGGCTCGGCGCAAACAATGCGGATGGAAACGGTGTGCTGGTGACCGAGGGCTATGGGATTCTGCAGCCGCGTGTCGCAGTGAGCCTGTCGAGTACAAATCGTTCACGATACGCATGGCTTTTCGGAGGTGAAGCCGGCATTGATCCCTATACGCGCATTGTCTCCGACGTTTATCAGGATTTGTTCTATGAAGGTTCATTTATCGGCAAAGGTATTTATGATGTTGATGCGTTCGAGCAGACGCTTTGCTACCGTCTTCCCGAAAACCGAATCCTGAGTCACGATCTTCTGGAAGGGTGCTATGCCCGGGCGGGCTTGTTAAGCGATATACAATTGTATGAAGGATTTCCTGCACGCTACGCCGCGGATGTGAGCCGTCGCCATCGATGGATTCGGGGAGACTGGCAACTCGCCGGTTGGCTGTTATGGCGCGTGCCGGGGCCGAATATGAGCTACAGCCCGAATCCGCTGTCCGTGTTGTCGCGATGGAAACTGATGGATAATCTCCGGCGCAGCCTTGTGCCGGCGGCTTTGACGTTGCTTCTGCTGTTGGCATGGCTGGCATTGCCCGACGCGTGGTTCTGGACGTTGGCGGTGATTGGCGTGCTCGCTATTCCAGCCATCATAACGGTCGTCTCCGATTTGTTGAACAAGCCGGCTGAAGTGCCGTTACGGCAGCATATTGTTGCTGTATCACGCGCGGCGGTGCGGCACTTTGGGCAGATATTATTTACGCTGGCCTGCCTTCCCTACGAGGCTTACTTCAGTCTTGACGCGATCGTGCGCACTCACGTGCGGCTTCTGATCACGCACCGCCGGCTTCTTGAATGGAATCCCTTCCGCGAAGTCGAGCGCGAACCCGGTCCGGCCATTACTAAAAATGGGCGTACCGGCCTCGTCGCTTCCTTTCAATCGATGTGGGTGGCGCCCGTTATCGCCATCGCGGCCGCGGCCGGACTCGCGGTTACCACACCGTTTACATTGATCGTCGCATTGCCGGTGTTGTTGCTCTGGGCTGGATCTCCCGCTATTGCATGGTGGATAAGCCGGTCGCTTCCTCCTCCCAGCGCCGAGTTGACGATCGGACAAATGCATTTTCTGCGTCAGGTTGCGCGCCGGACATGGTACTTCTTCGAGACCTTCGTTGGTCCCAAAGATCATTGGTTGCCGCCAGATAATTTTCAGGAGCATCCTGTCGCGACAATCGCGCATCGTACGTCGCCGACCAACATGGGTCTTGCATTGCTGGCCAATGTTGCGGCCCATGATTTCGGCTACATCGGAGTTGGACAACTTATTGAGCGCACGGCGAACACACTCCAGTCAATGGAAACATTGGAACGGCACGCCGGTCATTTTTACAACTGGTACGATACGGAAACGAAGGCGCCGCTGACGCGCTATATCTCCACGGTTGACAGCGGTAATCTTGCGGGCCACTTGCTGACATTACGGGCAGGCTTACTGGAGGTGGCCGATGCTCCGATCGCGGGCGAAAAGGTATTTCTGGCATTAACCGATGCTCTGCAGATTCTCGAAAAAATTCCTGGTTGCGCTTCCGTAAATTCCCTGGCGCAATTCGAAAAAGCGCTCATGAGCGCAATCGCGACCCAGCCATTTACCATCGGCGGAGTACGGGTTGATCTTGACCGGCTGGTTGCCTGCTCCAGGGCGGTGATCCAGGAGATTGCCGAAGAGCCGCTCGCTGTTTCCCGCAGCGAAGTTAGCGAATGGGCACAGATATTGAACAGGCAATGTGAGGATGCATTGGCCGAATTAACCAGCCTCACGTTCCCGCCTCTGTCATCCGCTACCGAGGCCAGCGAACACGAATCAGCTCGTGCCGCCGGAATCCCTTCCCTGCGGCAACTCGCTCATCAGGGTAATGAGCGCGCGGACAATTTATTGGCTAGGCTCGAACGCCTTACGCTTCAGGCAGGCGAAATGGCACAGATGGAGTATGGCTTTCTGTTCAACTACGCGCAGCGGCAACTGGCAATCGGATACAACGTCGGCGAGCGCCGGCTGGATGCCAGCTACTATGATCTGCTCGCTTCGGAGGCGAGACTGTGCAATTTCGTGGCAATCGCGCAAGGAGAATTGCCGCAGGAAAGCTGGTTCGCGCTTGGGCGAATGCTTACAACCTCTGGTGGAGAAGCTGCTCTGTTGTCCTGGAGCGGTTCGATGTTTGAGTATCTCATGCCGCTACTGGTAATGCCGACGTTCGATAATACGCTTCTTGATCAGACCTACAAGGCCGCGGTCGAGCGGCAAATCGCATATGGTGAGGAACGCGGGGTACCCTGGGGCATTTCGGAATCGGGATACAATGCCGTCGACGTTCAGTTCAATTACCAGTACCGCGCCTTCGGCGTTCCGGGGCTGGGGTTCAAGCGCGGTCTCGGTACAGATCTTGTCATTGCACCCTATGCTTCCGTGCTGGCTCTGATGGTCGCGCCCGAAGCCGCCTGCCGTAACCTGCAACAGCTTGCTGCCGAAGATATGGCCGGTAAATTCGGCTTCTATGAGGCGGTCGACTACACGCCCTCGCGATTGCGGCGTGGCGAAACACGTGCTGTGGTGCGCTCATTCATGGCCCATCACCAGGGTATGAGCCTGCTTTCGCTGGTATACCTGCTGCTGGATCGCCCCATGCAACGCCGATTCGAGTCTGAGCCATCATTTCAGGCCACGATGCTGCTGCTTCAGGAACGGATTCCGAAGGTTACGGCTTTTCGCTCGCAAGCCGCCCGCCTTCCCGACATTCGCGTGACCAAGGAGCTCCCGGATATGCCGATGCGCATACTTTCGAGCGCCAACACGCCGATTCCCGAAGTACAGCTTCTTTCAAATGGCCGGTACCATGTCATGGTCACCAATAGCGGTGGAGGAAGCAGCCGGTGGAAAGACCTAGCCGTTACCCGTTGGCGCGAGGACAGCACCTGCGACAACTGGGGAAGTTTTTGTTACCTGCGCGACGTGGCGAGCGGAGAATTCTGGTCGAATACGCATCAGCCCACGTTGAAAGAGGCCAAACGCTACAGCGTTCTTTTTTCCGAGGGACGTGTTGAATTCCGTCGCCGTGATCTCGATTTCGATACACATACCGAGATTACGGTGTCGCCCGAGGACGACATTGAGTTGCGCCGGGTTCGAGTCACCAATCGCGCATGGACGCGCCGGACGATCGAGGTCACCTCGTATGCCGAGGTAGTACTCGCGCCACCGGCAGCCGACGCTCAGGCACCGGCTTTCGGTAATCTTTTTGTGCAGACGGAAATACTGCCCGACCGCCATGCGATTCTCTGCAGCCGGCGGCCACGCTCCCAGAGCGATCCCATTCCCTGGATGTTCCATCTGATGGCCGTGCACGGAATCACTCCCGAAGCAATTTCCTATGAGACGGACCGGATGGCATTCATCGGACGTGGAAATAATGTCTCTGCACCGCGGGCGATGGCGGATGCGGGACCGCTTTCCGGGAGTGCCGGCTCGGTCCTGGATCCAGTGGTCGCTATTCGGCAGCGCATCACCATAGAACCGGGCGAATCAGCGACGATCGATATCGTTACCGGAGCTGGGGATTCCCGCCATGCGGCCATGAATCTGGTTGACAAGTACCAGGATCAGCATTTGTCGGACCGTGTTTTCGATCTTGCATGGACTCATAGTCTGGTCGTATTGCGGCAGCTCAACGCGACCGAGACTGATGCGCAATTATTCGGACGTTTGGCCGGCTCGGTACTCTACGCCAATGCTTATCTGCGCGCCGATGACGCCGTGCTGAGCAAGAATCAGCGCGGCCAGTCCGGATTATGGGGATATGCCATTTCCGGCGATCTGCCGATCGTGCTGCTGCAGATCAGCGACGCGGCGAACATCGACCTGGTACGGCAACTGGTGCAGGCTCACGCCTACTGGCGTGTGAAAGGACTGGCTGTTGATTTGATAATCTGGAACGAAGACCACTCGAGCTATCGGCAACTTCTGCACGATCACATCATGGGCTTGGTCGCCGGCAGTTCCGAAGCGCATGTTCTCGATCGGCCCGGCGGTATTTTCATTCGCCGCGCCGAGCAGATCGCCGCAGAGGATCGTATCCTGTTGCAAACCGTTGCGCGTGTGATTATTTTCGATAGCAAGGGGAGTCTGGCGGAGCAGATAATTCGCCGCGTGCCTGGAGAGACGCCGATTCCCCCGATGAGACTGGAGCCGGTTCGTCAGCCGGATGCTGCTCAAATTGTTGAGCTGCCGCACCGTCCGCTGCTCTTTGACAATGGGTTCGGAGGTTTTACTCCTGATGGACGCGAATATATCATAACGACCGGACTGAGCCAGAAGACCCCTGCGCCATGGTCAAATATACTGGCGAATTCGCAATTTGGAACGGTTATCTCCGAGAGCGGACAGGCCTATACCTGGAGTGAAAATGCGCATGAATTCCGCCTGACTCCATGGAGCAATGACCCGGTTCGTGACCCCGGTGGGGAAGTTTATTACTTGCGTGATGAAGAAAGTGGTTATTTTTGGTCGCCAACACCGCTGCCGAAGCGCGGGACGGCACCGTATGTTACCCGCCATGGGTTCGGTTACAGCGTTTTTGAGCATAGCGAGAGCGGTATCAGTTCCGAGCTCTGGATTTATGTGGCTCTGGATGCCGCGGTGAAATTTGCAGTATTGAAAGTGCGTAATGAATCGGGGCGCTTGCGCAAGCTTTCGGCGACTGGATGCGTCGAATGGGTATTGGGCGATTTGCCGGAGAAAAACAGGATGCATGTTGTTACCGAGATCGATCACGTCAGCGGTGCGTTGCTTGCGCGTAATCCGTATAGCAACGATTTCCCGGGACGCATTGCCTTTTTTGATGTGGACGATACGGTGCGCAGTGTGACCGGTGACCGTGCCGAATTCATTGGCCGCAACGGCGGATTCATGAATCCGGCCGGAATGGCTTCGGAGAAACTTTCAGGACGCACAGGGTCCGCTCTTGATCCCTGTGGCGCTATCCGCGTTCCATTTGAGCTGCTGGATGGCCAGACGCGGGAGATTGTCTTTCGTCTGGGTGCCGGGCCTCATGCTGAAGATACCCGCAAGCTTGTGCAGCGTTTCCGCGGAGCAGCGGCCGCGCATCAGGTTCTGGAAGGCGTGCACCGTTACTGGGGGCGCACGCTTGGCGCTATACAAGTAGAGACGCCAGATCCATCCTTCAACGTAATGATCAATGGCTGGCTCGTATATCAGGTCATAGCCTGCCGTCTGTGGGGACGTAGCGGCTATTATCAATCCGGAGGGGCTTTTGGATTCCGCGATCAATTGCAGGATGTGATGTCGCTTGTTCATGCTGAGCCTGCGCTTGTTCGCGAGCATCTGCTCCGATCGGCGTCGCGCCAGTTTATCGAAGGGGATGTCCAGCATTGGTGGCATCCGCCTGGCGGCCGCGGCGTACGGACGCGCTGCTCGGATGATTATCTGTGGCTGCCATTGGTTGCCTGCCGTTATATCGCCGCTACGGGCGATACCGGTGTACTGGATGAGCCCGTTACCTTCCTCGAAGGTCGTCAAGTAGGCGCCGATGAGGACTCATACTATGACTTGCCTGTCCGTTCTGAACAGGCAGGAAATTTGTACGAGCATTGCGCGCGGGCCATTGTGCATGGCTTACGGTTTGGCGAGCACGGTCTTCCGTTGATGGGTACCGGGGACTGGAATGACGGAATGAATCTGGTCGGCTTCCACGGGCGCGGCGAAAGTATATGGCTGGCTTTCTTCCTGCATGACGTGCTCGTTCAATTTTCCAGCCTCGCTCAACGGCGTGGCGATACGTCTTTCACCACACGTTGCAAAAAGGAGGCCGATCTCCTGCGCAAGAATATCGAACAGCATGGCTGGGATGGCCAGTGGTATCTGCGCGCCTTCTTCGATGATGGATCCCCTCTGGGCTCTTCGGATAATACTGAATGCCGGATCGACTCGATCGCGCAGAGCTGGTCGGTGCTATCTGGAGCCGGCGCCAGCGAACGCCAACGGCAGGCCATGGAGGCGCTGGATCAGCATCTCGTCCGCCGGGACGCTGGCCTGATTCAACTTCTCGATCCGCCTTTCGACCAATCACCCATGAATCCGGGTTATATAAAGGGCTATGTCCCCGGCGTGCGGGAAAACGGCGGCCAGTACACGCATGCTGCCATCTGGGCAACGATGGCCTTCGCTGCATTGGGAGATCATAAGCGG
>JBDTKY010000167.1:0-20677 GCA_039935055.1 Nitrosospira sp. | reverse complement strand
TCTGCGCCGGACTGATGTTCATGCTTTCCACATCCGCGATAAACGCCACGCGCTCGTCGCTACCTTCAGGCGTACGTATCTGGATTGCCCGGCCATCCAGCGCCCTCGCGGTACCCTGACCGAATTTTCTGTTGACCGCATCGACGATCCGTTTGGTATTGGAAAAGTCCGTACTGTTTAGTTCAAGCCGGATGGTGTTATCCTGGCCCAACGCAATAGGCACAGCACGCTCGACGGTCGCACCACCCGTGATCCGGCCCACGCTCAGGTGATTGACCTGGACCTGGCTGCCGCTGGCGGATGCACCAAAGCCGCCCACTAGCAGGTTGCCCTGCGCCATTCCATAAACCTGGCCGTCGGCCCCTTTCAGCGGCGTCATCAGCAAAGTCCCTCCGCGCAGGCTTCTTGCATTGCCCATGCTGGATACGGTCACGTCGATCGTCTGGCCCGGCTGGGCGAATGCTGGCAGCGTCGCCGTCACCATCACAGCAGCCACGTTCCTCAGCCTCAGGTTGGTTCCGGGTGGAAGATTGATACCCATTTGCATCAGCATGCTCATGATGGTCTGCACGGTGAACGGCGTCTGACTCGTCTGGTCGCCCGTACCGTCGAGCCCAACCACCAGGCCGTACCCAATGAGTTGGTTGGTCCGCACGCCCTGGATCGACGCGAGGTCCTTTACGCGCTCGGCCTGGGCCGAGGTAGCAATGGCGCAGCATCCAAACCATAGCAAGGAAAGGACCAGGCTAACCTGTCTAAGAATGTTGGGGCGAGTTGCAGCGAATGGCATTTTTGGCACTCCTCAGAACGGCGAGAAAGTCAGGAAAAAGCGAGAGAGCCAGCCCATCGTCTGCGCCTCGTCGATATAGCCAGTGGCCTTGTATTCGATCTTCGCATCCGCTACCTGGACCGACGATACCGTGTTGTTGATGACGGTCTCAGGCCGCACCACGCCCGAGAAACGAATATATTCGGTTCCCTGCGTCATGGCCAACTGCTTCTCGCCGCTCACCAGCAGATTGCGGTTGGGCAGCACCTGCAGCACTGTAACGGTAATGGTGCCGGTAAAATTATTGGTTGAAGCTGCCGCGCCTTTACCCAGGTAATCGTTTTTGGAGGACGCGCCTATATCCACATTCTTGGTAATGGGAATCCCGAACATCATGGGTGGAACAGCAAAATTTATGCCGCCGCTCTTGTCGACGCTGCTGTTCGATTGCTTGCTTGCGTTGGTCTTTTCATTGATGACGACCACGATGATATCCCCCACCTGGCGCGCACGGCGATCCTCGAACAGGGGCCGGTCATACGTACCCGCCTGGAAGATCGCGCCATTGCCGGGTGGCGGCTGAAGCGGCGGCGTAGTAGTCGTCATGGGTTGTTGCACAATCGGCGTAGGAGCCGGCAGGCTCATGCAACCGGAGAGACCGAGCAGCATGACGCAAAGAGGAAGAAGCAACGTTGCCTTCATGAAAGGCCTGGCACGCTGCGCGGAGATTTCCACAATCCGCTGGTTATCCATATTATCCATATCCATGTCCTTTTCTTGCTTGCAATGCATCTCCATTTTTTCAGTACCCGCCATTCGTTTGCGCCTACATTTGAGTCAGACGCTGGAGCATCTGGTCCGACGTCTGTATCGCCTTGCTGTTTATCTCATATGCGCGTTGCGTCTGGATCATATTGACCAGCTCCTCTACCACGTTCACATTGGAGGTTTCCACGTATCCCTGGTTGAGTACGCCTGCGCCATCGATACCGGGACTGTTGATATTGGGCGGACCGCTTGAGAAGGTTTCCACATAGAAATTCTCGCCCACGCTTTGCAAGCCTACGGGGTTGATGAATGTAGCCAGTTGCAGCGTGCCCACCTCAACCGATGCGGTGGAACCCGGCTGGGTTATGGAAACGGTGCCGTCGCGGCCGACCGTGATGCTCAGCGCGTTGACGGGGATGGTAATGTTGGGTTGAACCTGGTAACCGCTGGACGTTACAAGCTGCCCCTGGGAATCGGATTGGAACGAGCCGTCCCGGGTATAGGATGTCGTGCCATCGGGCATGAGCACCTGGAAGAAACCCTGGCCCTGGATTGCAACATCCTTCGAGTTTCCGGTCTGCTGCAAATTGCCCTGGGTGAATATGCGCTCGGTGGCGACAGGCCTCACACCCGTGCCAACCTGCAGGCCGGAGGGCAGTTGCGTCTGTTGCGAAGACTGCGCACCGGGCTGACGCAGAGTCTGATACAGCAGGTCCTCGAATACCGCGCGCGAGCGCTTGAAACCATTCGTGCTCACATTCGCCAGATTGTTGGCGATCACATCCATCTGTGTCTGCTGTGCGTCCAGACCGGTCTTGGAAATCCAAAGCGAGCGAATCATGCAAATCTCCTGAGCTATACAAGTTAAACTATCCGGGCGAGGCTTTAAGGACGCCTTATGCTTCCTTTGTGACATCTTATGATGGTGTGAATGAAATCAGCACGCGGAAAAGAAGGGCAATTCCCTCTTACTTCCCGGCTTTTCCGTAATTCCCTCAACCGGCGCGTACTTTTGGTCCGTCAACCGCTCATGCTGAGCAGGCTGCCCGCTTTTTGCGCATTGCCCTGGGCGTTCTGCAACAGCTTCATGTGCGTCTCGAACTGGCGCGCAAGCGAAATCATGTCGACCAATGCCTCGACTACATTGACATTGCTGCCTTCCAGCGTACCGCCAACCAGCGAAACATTGGTATCCTCATCTGCCCTGCCGCCGCCGGTCAGCCGGAACAGACCATCCGCTCCGCGCGTGAGTTGAGATTCGGGAGGATTGACCAGTTTGATGCGACCCGCGGTCAATACAACATTCGATTCGTTGGAGCCAGGACGAAACGGCACCGTGGAAACTGTCCCATCCTTTGCCACTGTAATGGTCGAGTTGGGAGAAACAGAGATCGGACCCGCCTCACCCTGCACGTTTACCCCATCCCGTGTCTGCAATACGCCATTGACACTTACGTGCAAGTCGCCGTTGCGCGTATACGCCTCGGTGCCGTCCTCCATCTGAACGGCTATCCAGCCGGCTCCCTGCACAGCCACGTCAAGATCGCGTCCCGTTTGCTGTAGGGTACCGGGCCGAAAGTCGGCGCCCGCCGTCGAATCCACTACGAATGCCCGCGTGGCCAACGCCTCGCTGAATACAGGCACGGCGCGCAGCGCGCTGGTTTCCGAACGGTAGCCCGTAGTATTCGCATTTGCCAGGTTGTTCGACACCGATGCTTGCTGACCCATCGTATGCTTGGCACCGGACATGGCGGTATAGATCATGCGATCCATTTTTTATCCTTGATGAATAGCGGTGAATTGAGCAATGTCACGGGCGGCGATAGCAGCGAAGAACAACCGGCACGCAGCCTACCACCCGCTTTCTTTATTTCATTACCTCAGATTCACTATCGTCTGCAACAGTTGATCCTGAGTTTTAATGGTTTGAGCGTTAGCCTGGTAGGTCCGCTGGGCGGTAATCATATTGACCAGCTCGGAAGTGAGTTCTACGTTGGAATCCTCGACTGCGTTGGACTGCAATGAACCCAGGCCGCCGGTCTTGGGCGCACCCACAAGCGGCACGCCGGAAGTTGCGCTCTCTGTCCAGGTATTGTTACCCTGTATTTGCAGCCCCTGCGGATTAGCAAAATTAGCCAGTACAACCTGCCCCAGGTTTAAAGTTTTGCCGCTGGAGTAGCTGCCATGGATAATGCCATCGGCGCCGATATTAAAACCGGTCAGTTGACCCGAAGCATAGCCATCTTCGGATAGCTTGCTGATGCCGAAGTCGGAGCCGAACTGGGTCGTGCCGGCGAAATCCAAATTGAAGACTACCGGGGCCGCACCTGTACTGGTTGGTTTCGTCACGTTGAACATTGCGGAACTTGCCGGGTCAAGGCCACCGCTGGATAGAAAATTCAATGCGCCTAACGGCGCCCCGCCATTAAGCAGCGAACCTTCGCTGCCGGCAAATACGTCCCAGGTGTTCGCAGCCGTCTTGACGAAATAGGTCGACACCGTACTTGCGTTGCCGAGGCTGTCGTGGACCGGTATCGGGGCGAAACTGCTGTAAGTGGTGGGATCCGCCGGATCGAACGCAGCCGGACTGAGCGTGGCATCACGCGAATCCAGATTAGCCGTGGTCGTCACCAGGCTGGTTGCGTGTGCGGGCAGATCGGCCGTGGAAATCTGCAGGTCACCTGGCGTACCCGCATTGATCTGGCCGGCCGCATTCGCCGTGTAGCCCGTCAGGCGCTGACCATTACTATTGACAATGTACCCATCCTTGTCAGGATGAAACTGGCCGCTACGCGAATAACTGATAGTACCCTGATCGCTCAGGCGGTAGAAACCACTGCCATTGATCGCAATATCAAGCGAATTATTGGATGCGGTAACATTCCCCTGGCTGAACTGCTGTGCAACCGAGGCTACCTGGACGCCCAGGCCGGGCTGAGTTCCGCTGCTACTCGAAAGCGAACTGGCAAAAACATCGGCAAACTGCGTTTGCGATTGCTTGAATCCCACCGTATTGGCATTGGCGACATTGTTGCCGATCACATCCAGATTTCTGGATGCCGCGTTCAAACCACTTAAACCTTGCTGAAAACCCATAATACGCTCCTTAGGTAAACGTCTCTTTCAGAGACTAAAGTTGGAATCGTTGAATAAAGCCGGTTAAAAAATCTGTTTGACATTCGCTAGCCCGGTCGATCCCAGGGTACCGACATTCAACTGAACACCCTGGCTGCCCTGGGTCACACCCTGAACCCTACCGAAGGCGAGTGATTGCGCGTCGACCGGCTGACCACCCTGCTGCGCACTGATGCTGACGGCATAACTACCGTCGGGGGCCTGCGCGCCACTGCTGGTCTTGCCATCCCATGTCAAAGGTAATGAGCCAGCCGCTTGTGCGCCAAGATCCATGACCTGCACCGCGTTACCGGCACTATCCAGTATGGTCACTTTCACCTGGTCCGCGGGCTGCGCAAGGTTGACGCCAAATACGCCGCCGCCCTCGGCCAGTTGTAGTGCGGATCCAGGGATCAGTACATTATGGCCGATCATATTTGCGGCCTGCAGGGATTGGCCTGCCGTAAAACCGCTCGCCATGGATTCCATCGTGGCGTTAAGTTTCTCGATACCATTTACCGTGCTGATTTGCGCGAGCTGCGACGTTACCTGAGCATTGTCGAGCGGGTTGAGCGGGTCCTGATTCTTCATTTGAGTGACGAGCAGTTTGAGAAAGCGATCCTGCGGATCATCCGCGGCAGGCTGTGCCGCACTACTGCTATTGGTGTTGTATGTTGTAAACAGGTCTGTAGCCGATCCGGTTGCCTGAATAGAGCTCATGTGTTTTCCTTATTGTCCGATTGTTAAAGTTTTCAACAACAACGTCTTCGCGGTATTCATCATTTCCACGTTGTTCTGGTACGAGCGGGAGGCGGAAATCATATCGACCATCTCTTCCACTACGTTTACGTTGGGCATGGTCACAAAACCTTCCTTGTTTGCCAGCGGATGGCTCGGGTCGTGCACCATCTTCATGGGTGATTGGTCTTCGATCACCGAGGAGACCCTTACGCCACTTGAAGCGCTATTGGCATTTGTGCCGCCAAGCTGGCCCCCAAGTTGAGTGCTCTCGAACACCACCTGCTTGGCCTTGTATGGCTGGCCATTGGAACTTACCGCGCTGTCGGCATTGGCCAGGTTGCTCGCGACCACGTTAAGGCGCTGATTCTGGGCTGTCATGGCCGATCCGGCGACGGTAAATATATTGAATAGTGACATGATGCGTTTTCTCCTTAACCTTGTCCTAATCTTGCTTAACCCTGGATAACTGACTGCATCATCCTGATCTGATTACTGATGAATGTGAGGTTGGCTTCATAGTGAATGGCGTTATCGGCGAACTGGCTTCGTTCCACGTCCATATCGACTGTGTTGCCGTCGACACTGCCTTGCACAGCGCTGCGATATAGCAATGGCGCGCCGCCCGATGCACTCATGTCCGGCGCAATGTGGCGGGGCGCGCTGGTAGCCAGCGTGGCAGCCGCCCCACTCCCGGTTAAGGCGCCTTGCAGCGCGGTATTGAAATCGATGTCGCGTGCCTTATATTGCGGCGTGTCCGCATTGGCAATGTTGGATGCGATCAACTGCTGGCGATGAGCTCGCAGATTGGCGGCATCCTGGTAAAAAAGAAATGTCGAATCGAGTTTGTCGATCATGATTTTTCCTAAAGTAATGATTTTTTCTGCCGTTAATGACTCATAACCATCGTATTACATGACGGGGCCAGTCAAAACATGAAGCAGCGGGGTAAAATCCTCTTATATCCGGGCTTTGAAATTCGCGCTCCCGCATGTACCAGCTTGCCCCTGAGACAGAGCATGATAGAGGAACTGCATCCGCACGATCCACCGAACAACGCGTGAAAACAGCCTCATATCGGGGTACCGCTTATGGCGCAGCCAACTAGAATATCCACTAAGCCTCGGCTCACCCGATCCGGGAAAACTGTTGGAGGAACCCGTCATGCCAGTCACATATTTGCGCCGGTTGTCATTCAGCTTCAGCCTGGTTGCACTTTTTTCTGCATCCACATTAGCCACTGCGTCAGCACACCCTAAGCAGGATGCCCGTCTTATCCAGGAAGTGGTCGTGAACTTCCTGAAAACCCACTCGGCAGGTTTACCGGGTGAGGTAGAAATCATTCCCGGAATAATTGATGCGAGAATGAGTCTGCCGGCCTGTGCGGCACTTGAGCCGTCATTGCCATCCGGCAGCCGCGCATGGGGTAATACAACCGTGGTGGTGAATTGCACGGTGCCTCATCCGTGGACCATTTACGTACGTGCAACGGTGAAGGTGATGGCGGATTATGTAGTCAGCGCCAGACCGCTGACACAAGGTCAATTGCTGACGGTTGCGGACTTCACCACTCAAAAGGGAGATTTGACACAGTTGCCGCCCGGCATCGTCACTGACCCCAACCAGGCTTTTGGCAGGATAATGGCCAGCAGCATTCCTTTCGGCAGCCCGCTACGTCACGATATGCTGCGTGCGCAGACGGCAGTGAGGGTGCACCAGAATGTGAAACTGGTTTTGAGCGGACGTGGATTCAGTGTGACCGCGGAAGGCAAAGCGCTTGGCAACGCAATAGACGGACAAATAGTACAAGTTCGCAGTGCGTCGGGCCCGGTCGTGAGCGGAATTGCCCGCATGGGCGCGGTTGTAGAAATAAGCTATTGATTGGTCAGTATGCGAGCATGTGGAGAGAGATGAAGAACCAGGAGAGGACGAAGAAATTTCTTGCCGGGCGCATGTTTACAACTTATTCAACGTAGACCATACTCATTGCATAAGTTTTATCGGCCTGTCCCACTACACTTTGTTTCACCTGACAGCATCTTCCTGACGCCTCGACGGCGCCAAGGAAGCTATTTTTATAGAATGATGCGTAAAAGATGAAAGTTTCCTAAAGTTTTCCACGAAATCGCCGTTAAATTTATTACGGTCAACAGTAGGAGGTATAAACCATGAAAATCGATAATTCCATTAACCCCACCACTTCGCCAGCAGGTGAATCACCGGCCCGTACTGGCAAGGCCGGACAAAAAACAGATGGCGTTGGAAGCGCGAACACCGGGGGCGATAGCGTACAACTCAGCGCTCAATTCCAGCACATAGAAAAGAATCTTGCTAGCAGCGAAACATTTGACGCTGCCCGAGTCAATGAAATCAAGCAAGCAATCCAGGAAGGCCGATTTGTCGTCAATCCGGAAAAAGTTGCGGACGGTCTTCTGAGCACGGTGCGAGATCTTATCCAGAACCGGCAAGCATGATCCGGAATACCATCTCCAGCTCAAAATGCCATGACAACAAGGGGCAGGAAATATCAGTGCCGGACATGGTTTTGATTGGGGGAGGAGTCATTTCTTGATCTGCGGAGCGCCCTCATGAAATCCGGCCTGACAAAAACGCCTTTGACCGAGATGGCTTTCAATCCATCTGTCTCCATCGCTCAAGAGCGTGATGCAACACGAAATTTCATTGGCGTTCTGGAACAGGAACAGCACGCCTTGCAACAGGCCGACGTGTCTTTGCTACTGCCACTGACAAAGGAAAAAGCTGTACAAGCCCAACAACTGATCAGATTGGCCGATGCGCGCAATCAATGGCTTGAAAAGCTTGGCTATCCACGAGACCGTTCAGGAATGGAACGTGGGATAAAAGATTGCGATTCCCCTGACGCCGCCGATGCTTGGCGGGA
Organism: Nitrosospira sp.; assembly: GCA_039935055.1. Lineage (GTDB taxonomy): Bacteria > Pseudomonadota > Gammaproteobacteria > Burkholderiales > Nitrosomonadaceae > Nitrosospira. Next base: position 12,386 of record JBDTKY010000167.1, on the reverse strand, counting down.
ATTGCTTCAACTGGCGGAAACTGCCAGTCAGCTCAATAAAATCAATGGTGTCCTCATTGCCCAGCGCCTGCGTTACAACCATCAGGCTCTAACGGTGCTGCAGGCAGCAACGCATAGTGCTGGCCTGTATGGCGCAGATGGCCAGCCCCAGCTTTTCGCTGGTGGCCGGCAACTAGGCGAGGGCTAAGTCACCGGTAGTAGTAAAGTGAACCGGAACGGAGCGGATTGTCTGAATAGGCTGGAATGATCGCAAGGCCGGGGATCAAGAAAGATTCTTCAACAACCATTGATCCTAAATCCGACAGTTTACCGCTCATTTATTAGATTAACAGCATGATCTACAAAGATTTTTTGCATCACTTGACCTTCACCTTTTGGGTGGATCCGCTATGGGTCGGATTGCACGGATTTTGCGGCACATGGCCGCGTTGTAACTCCTTGGAATGGGGCCCACTGGAGCGCTCTGCACGAAGGCGAGGGCCCCCGCGAAGCGGGGATCCGGCAGCGTAGGGGATGCCTCGGCCGCGTTTCAAAACGCCGCATCCAGCTACGGAGTCACACCTTCCTGCGGAAGGCACTGCTCCTCCCTGCGCGGTCGCACCCTTCCGCGTCGTTACGCCTTACCCTGCACCCCAAAACCACACACTCCGCCCCGTCCAACTGCCGAATTTAGGATGATGCGCTACGCCTGCATGAACTTACACGGAACCATTCTCTGGCGGCCCCGCTTATCTTCCTGATATCTCCCTGCCTTCTCATTTTTCCTGTCAAGCTCAACTTATCTGCCGGCATTACCACGCCAACGTAGTATCAGGCTGATGTACCCCGCAAGGGATCAGTTGAGGAATCCTTTCCGCTCTCATGCGAAGCATCCGCTGGGTCGTCAATCGATGGCTCGGATGATCCGTCAGGCAAGGTAGACAAAATCATAAGGGTGACGCGCCGGTTGTGCGCACGCCCTTCCTCCGTATCGTTTGATTCTACGGGGCGGTTTTCGCCATAACCCAGCGCCGTAAGCCGTGTGGCCTTGACCCCATTGTCGATCAGCAATCGTACGACAGTGCTGGCCCGCACCGCCGACAACTCCCAATTGGACGGAAACTTCGGAGTGACGATCGGTTTGTCGTCGGTGTGGCCTTCCACCTGAATCGCATGATCAACGTGCTTCAGCACTTGCCCCACCGCGCTAAGCGCCCTGATCGAATCCGGCTGCAGTGTCGCTTCGCCAAGTGGGAATAGCGCGCTTGCGTTGATTTCCACGCGTACGCCGCGCTCGCTTTGAGTCACACGTACTTGTCCTTCTTTAACCAGGGACGCAAATGCCGCTACGATGTCTTGCGCAATGATACGCAGCTTTTCCTGCTGCCTAAGCTGAGCTTCCCCAAAACGGCTAGCCTTTTTTGCCGCCATATCCTCGGATGAAATAACCGCAGGCGCCGCCGGAGAAGGTACTGGATCGAGGACCGCGATGACCGTATCACGGCGCTCCTTCTCCGTGGCGATGGCTTTGATCAAAGAGCTGGACAATGTCCGGTATTTGCCCTCATTTACCTGCGAGATCGCGTACATGACGGCGAAAACCGCGAGTAGCAGCGTGATAAAGTCCGCATACGACACCAGCCAGCGCTCGTGGTTTATCTGTTCTTCGGGTTTGTGTCTGGGTTTGCGTCGCATGGGAAACTTTGAACCTGGAGTTAGAATGCTAGAATTTGAGTTATGGATGGGTAAGGCGAGCACCCCATTAACGCAGATATCTTTTGTTTATTTTTTATCGCCCGTTTCCTTATCGCTCACCCGGCGCTCTGCGCTCCGGCGATCCAGCAGGCTTCTCCTCTCAGAATTTTTTGTCTCACTGCTGCGTGAATCGCGGCGTTCTCCATCAGAGCGTCTTTCGGCCTGCCTTCTCTCGCCAGGCTCCTTGAGTTTCAATGGCGCCTTCTTATCATGATCTGGTTTAGCCGCATCATCAGTTCCATTCCCGGCCGTTGTACGGTAGCTGTCTTTCATCGTCCTTTCCTCAATGTGTATGAAACAATTATCTGTTTGCTGTCACCAGCGATATTCTGTTGATACCTGCCTGTGTTTAACTGCTCGTCATCGCTGCCTCCCTGTTAATATATACCTGCGTTCTTCAGCATAATGTCATACTACATATCCCTTCAGCCGCCCCACGATCAATCTCGGGTTTTCGCCGTTGGCAATTCCCACCAGTCCGTCCACCAACATTTCGCGCATTAACACCTGGCGTGCAATGAGCGTTTTGAGCTTGTTGGCGATCGGCAAAAATGCCAGGTTGGCCAATCCCACTCCGTAAATGGTCGCTACGAACGCCACGGCGATGCCGGCGCCCAGATGGGTCGGATCCGTCAGGTTTTCCATTACTTGAATAAGCCCCATTACCGCGCCCAGGATGCCGATGGTCGGCGCGTATCCGCCAGCAGCCTCCCATACCCTTGCACCCTGGCGATGCAGGTCATCGAAGGTCTCTATCTCCACCTCCAGCACCCGCTTCAACTCCAGCGGCTCGGTGCCGTCCACCACCAGTTGCAGCCCTTTCTTCACGAAGGGGTCGTCGATCCCTTCAATGCGTGGATCGAGCGCAAGCAGTCCCTCTTTACGCGCAGTGGTGCTCCAGGTGGTGATATGCTCCACCAGTGCGGCAGCGTCAAGCAGCGGGGGAACGAATACCCAGCGGCTCATTTTCATGCCAAGTACAAACTGGCGCACCGGGCTTTGCAACAGCACCGCTCCGAGCGTACCTCCCAATACGATGGTAAAAGCAGTAAGCTGAAAAAGGGAGTCAGCATGACCGCCTTCCAGCATCTGGCCGCCAAAAACGGCGACCAACGCGATGACAACACCAACTACGCTATTGACGTCCATGCGAGCTCCTTAAGTGCGGCGCGTAACCGCGCAACTGCCTGGTTATGTATCTGACAGACACGGGACTCGGACACTCCGAGAACTGCGCCAATTTCCTTGAAATTCAACTCCTGCTCGTAATACAGCCCCATCAGCATTTTTTCCCTCTCCGGCAAATCGGAAATGGCGCCAATAAGCACTTGCCGGAGATTGTCGTCCAGCAGGCTCGCAAGAGGGTCGGGGTTGCTGCTGGCACAGTTACGCTCCAGAAAGTCGTCGTCACCATCTTCCATGAAATCTTCATAATGGATGAGCTGTGTGCCACGTGCATCAAGAAGCATCTGCTGGTAGTCATCGAGCGAAACTTTGAGTTCGCTGGCTATCTCGGCTTCAATGGGCAAGCGGCCGAATCGTTGCTGCAGGACACGCACCGCCGCTTCGATCTGACGCATGCTCTTGCGCGCCCCTCGTGGCAGCCAATCTGCCTCGCGTAATTCGTCCAGCATCGCACCGCGGATGCGTTGCGCCGCATACGTCTCGAACTGTGCACCCGGCGTTTCCTCGTAGCGGCTCAGCGCGTCCATCAGGCCGATCATGCCCACCTGAATCAAGTCATCCACCTCAACGCTAGCCGGTAGTTTGGCGATCATGTGATTGGCAATGCGTTTGACAAGCGGCGCGAAATCGGCGAGAGGCCGTTCCTTATGAATGACACCTGCTGCGTTATACATGGCTCACCTGAGGTCTTATGGCAGTTGGGTTAATATGAGGGTTCCGGTTGCTTTGCAGCAGGCGCTGCATGAAGCCTTCCAGTCCCGTACCTTGAGATTTATCCTCGTCCTGACGGCATGGCAAGCTCGTTAGTGCCTCTGCCGCGCGACGGAATGCGGCCGCTGAAGTGGCCGCCGGAAACACCTCGGTCACCGAGCGACCCGAACGGATCGATTGCCTGAGCTTATCATCCGGTGGCACGAAGCCAATGAAGTCTAGCGGCACCGACAGATAACGGCTGGCTACCCTCGCAATGTTGTCAAAAATCATTTGCGCTTCAGTCTCGGCACTAACCTGGTTAACCAACACACGAAACTGTTGCTTGCCATGGTCGCCGCTGATATTCTTGATCAACGAGTAAGCCGCGGTAATCGAAGCCGGTTCGGATGAGACCATCACCACGATTTCATGGCTGGAAGCGGTAAGCGACAGTAGCCGGCTAGCTCGTACCGGTGCCGCGTCGACCAGCACCATGTCCATCGGTTGAGTAAAGCGCTTGAAACAATCGATTAGATAGGCCTTATCACCTGGATTCAGATTTTCAAGCACGCGCATGCCGCGACCCGCGGGCAGGAGGCGAAAGCCTTGAGGGCTGGAGATTATTACCTCCTCAAGCGTTTTGTCGCGCCGGACTACGTCCAGCAAATCGCGATGGGCATTGAGGCCCAGCGTACCCCCCAGATTGTTCGCACCCGCATTCTCATCGATCACCAGCACATCCTTGCCACTACGCACCAAGGCGGCGGCGAGATTGATTACTGTGGCCGTCTTGCCCGCACCCGCGCTCCCCGAAGTGACAGTGACAATGCGCAGGGAGTTGGGTACCAGCAGGCGGCGCAACCCCTCGGCCTGATCCTGTATCAGCTCAGCCAAGGGAAACTCCGTTCATATCCAGGGTGGCGGCGCCACGTTTGAAGCCCGCCATGAGCTGCGGAAACATATCTTCCGGCATGGCAAAGGGAGAGGCTGAGGGAAGATTGTTAAATGCGCTGTTGACCAGTTGCCGGGAATCCGCAAGATGCAAATCCTCCGGAACGCGCTGGCCTGTGGCAGTGAAGTAGAGCGGCAGTTGATGGCGAATTGCGGTATCAAGCGCGCAACCCGTGGTCACCGCTTCGTCCAGCTTGGTAATGATAGCGCCCGCCAGGCCGCCGCCCTGATAAGAGCGGGCAACCTCCTCCAGCGTATCACCGCTGGAGGCCGCATTGAGCAGCAGCAAACGCTTAACCTCGGTGCCGCAGCCAGCCAGCATGGCAGCCTGTTCGGCCACCATCTTGTCGCGCTGGCCCATACCCACGGTATCTATCAGCACCATATGCTTGCCTCGCAGTTCAGCCAGTGCGAGAGTAAGATCTTGCGCATCCTTCACCGCATATACCGTGACGCCCAGGATCTTGCCATAAATACGCAGCTGCTCGTGGCCGCCGATCCGGTAGCCGTCCGTGGTCAGCAACGCCAACTTGTCCGAACCGTGACGTACAACGCAACGCGCCGCAAGCTTGGCGGTGGTGGTGGTTTTACCCACGCCGGTGGGTCCTACCAGCGCATAAACACCCCCTTTCTCAAGTATTTCGTTCTCGTTGCCGATAGTGTGCAGATTGTTTGTCAATACGCTCTTCACCCAGTTCATCGCATCCTCCTCATCCTGTCCTGCGGGCATCCGGTCCAGCAGATCATGCGTCAGGGAGGCGCTGAAGCCCGCAGCCAGCAACTGGCGCAGTATCCGTCCGCGCATCGGATCACGGCGCTGTTGATCGTTCCAGGTCAGCAAGGCCAATTGTTGTTCCAGGTTTCCGCGCATCGACTTGATCTCCCTGAGCACGTTCGCGGCTACCTCGTCCGCGACTTGACGGGGATCAAATGCATGCTGCTGATTTTTTTGGGGAATCACGGCATCGGGGATGACTTTGCTGGTTGTTTTACGCGCGGTGGCCGCCGTCTTCCGTTTCCTGGCGGGACTCGTCGATTCCGGCTCTTCCGAGTCCCCGGCTGGCATCGCCATGTGGTCCGCCACCCGGCTGATCACCTGCTTCATCGCTGGCTGCGACATCATATCGCCCCCCTGCTCTGCCCTCAGGTTTCTTTGATCAGGCGCCACGCGTGAGCTGAACACGGCTCGTTGGTTCCTTTCTTCACTGACAGGATCCGGCAGTGACGGCGTTCCGTATACTATGGGACCCCTGGTATGGCGGGATTCAGGGCTGAGCTCGGGAGTTATCCAGCGTTTTGCCAATTGATCCTGCTTTCCATCGAAAGCAGGGAAATGAAGACGAGGTAAATCTTTGACATCTTTGATGCTTGTAATTGCCTTCACTTCACGTTCAACGAAATTTTCCTGAGAGGAGGGAATGCCGGCTTGTCCCAGACTCCCGTTTTCTGCCCTGTAATCTTCCCCGCGCCGCTGCGGAACCTCTTCGGCAGCGCGTTCCACGGATGGCGGCATTAGCGCCGTGATGTCCTCCGGCCCCAACGCCAATATTTCCGTGCCGCCGTCCATCTGGCGGTTGGACAGGATCACCCCGTCGGGGCCGAGCGTGTCGCGCACCATGTTCAACGCTTCACGTGTTGTTTTTGCGAAAAACCGTTTGATACTCATGCTCTTGCTCCCAAAATAGAGGTGACTTTAATATTGCTGGAATCGGGTACTTCAGCGTGGGACAAAATCTTGAGGCGTGGAAGAGCCCGGCGCAGAAAACGTGCCAGCAATGTCCGCAGCGGCGCAGGCACCAGCAGTACCGGGGTCAGGCCTACCTGTTCCTGGCGCTGGCTGGCACCAGCCGCTTCGCGCAACAGGGTGTCGGCCAGCCCTGGCTCGATCCCTACACTGCTCGGGCTGGCATGCAACGCTTGCGTCAGCAGTCTTTCCAGTCCGGAGTCCAGCGCCATGACTTGGAACTCTTCAGCTTGCGGCCAGATTTGCTGAACGATCGCGCGACCCAATGCGATGCGAACCAAAGCGGTCAATTCGTGCGGATCCTGTACCTTGGCGGCGTGCTCGGCCATGGCGTCGAGGATTGTCCGCATGTCGCGAATATGCACGCTCTCTTCGAGCAGATTCTGCAAGACTTTCTGTACGGTCGAGAGCGGCAGAAGCTTTGGAGTCAGATCTTCCACCAGCTTCGGCGAATCTTTCGCTAGCCGGTCCAGCAACTGCTGTACTTCCATGCGGCCGAGCAATTCCGCCGCGTGCGCATGCATCAAGTGATTCAGATGCGTCGCCACGACCGTGCCGGGATCAACCACGGTATACCCCAGAATCTGGGCCTGCTCACGCTGATTGGCTTCGATCCAGACAGCGGGCAATCCAAAAGCGGGATCGCAGGTGGCAACGCCCGGCAGAGTGCCCGAAACGCCGCCTGGGTTAATCGCCAGGTATTGGCCTACATTGACCTCACCCGCACCAATTGCAACGCCTTTCAGGGTAATACGGTAAGCATTGGGACGTAATTCGAGATTGTCGCGAATATGCACCGAGGGCGGGAGATAGCCGATCTCCTGCGCAAATTTTTTGCGCACGCCCTTGATCCGCCGCAGCAGTTCGCCATCCTGCGCTTTGTCCACCAGCGTAATCAGCCGGTACCCCACCTCGAGTCCCACGATATCAACCGGCGTGACGTCATCCCAGCTTGCGTCCTGCACTTCCGGCTGGGCGGCAGGCGCGACAGCGGCCTGGGCCGACGTCTCCTTCTTGCGCTGGATCATCATATAGGCGCCGCCACCGAGCACCGCTGCCAGCAGCAGAAAAGCGATGTGAGGCATGCCAGGTATCATGCCCATGAGACCAATAATCGAGGCAGTGAGGATTAGCGCCTGGGGCCTGGAAAAGAGCTGGTTTATGAGCTGGCCGCTGATGTCGTCGTCGGTTCCCACCCGGCTCACGATCAGGCCGGCGGCGGTAGAGATGATGAGCGCGGGGATCTGCGCGACCAGCCCGTCTCCGATCGCCAGCAGAGTGTAGTTTCGGGCAGCGGTGGCAAAGTCCAGATCGTGTTGTAGTACGCCAATGATCAGGCCGCCTATCACATTGATAAACAGGATCAGGATGCCCGCTATTGCGTCGCCCCGTACAAACTTGCTGGCACCATCCATCGAGCCGTAGAACTCCGCTTCCTGGGCGATGGCGGCGCGGCGCTTGCCCGCTTCTTCTTCGCCGACAAGACCGGCGTTCAAGTCCGCATCGATCGCCATCTGTTTGCCGGGCATTGCATCCAGGGTAAAGCGCGCCGCGACCTCCGCGATGCGACCGGCGCCCTTGGTGATTACCATGAAGTTGATCACCACCAGGATAATGAATACAACAATGCCCACTGTGTAGTTGCCCCCCACCAGGTAGTGACCGAATGCCTCGATCACTTTTCCGGCTGCATCCGGCCCGGTATGGCCTTCCATCAGCACGATGCGCGTTGAGGCCACGTTAAGGGACAGCCGCAACAAAGTGGTCAGCAGGAGCACGGTGGGAAATACCGCAAATTCCAGCGGCTTGTGCGTATGGATGCTGACCAGCAGGACCATGATGGAGAGCGCAATATTGAAGGTAAACATCATGTCGAGCGCGAAGGCAGGCAGCGGCAACACCATCATGCCGAGAATCATGAGTATCAATAACGGGCCTGTGAGGCTGCGGGCGTTCACGCCGCGAGTTAGGAACGAAAGTCTGGCGAGTGTGTTCATGGTTAATGCGTTTTGTCAGATGCGTTTGGGGTCGGGTTTGATGCCGCGTTTTCCGGATCCAGTTCTGCAGGCACCTCGAGGGCATCCGGCAAGCTGGGAGCCTTGCCGCCGTATTCGCGGTGACGACGCAGCTGGTAGACATATGCCAGTACTTCCGCCACGGCGTTATACAAGGTCTGGGGAATTTCGTCGCCCAACTCGGCGTGGTGATACAAGGCACGGGCGAGCGGCGGGGCTTCCAACAGCGGCACATCGTTTTCCTGGGCTATTTCACGTATTTTCAGCGCTAGCAAGTGCGAGCCCTTGGCGACGACGCGCGGCGCACGCATCTTGCCGTCTTCATATTTGAGCGCAACAGAATAATGGGTTGGATTGGTGACGATAACGTCGGCTTTCGGGACTTCGGCCATCATGCGTTTTCTCGCCATTTCACGCTGTTGGGCGCGGATACGGCCCTTGACCTCGGGATTGCCTTCCGTTTCCTTGTTTTCCTGGCGCACTTCCTCTTTGGTCATCTTGAGCTTACGATGGTGGTCCCAGAGCTTGAATGGCACGTCTACTCCCGCGATCAGCACCATGGTTCCCGCTATGGCGAGAAAGCTCATGGCAACCAGCTCGCCCATGTGTCCGGCGCCCACGGCAAGTGGAGCGGCAATCAATGAGAGTACCGCTTCCTTGTGATGCCAGACCGTCCAGGCACCCGCTCCGCCGATAAGCGCGGCCTTGAGGAGAGCCTTGCATAGTTCGACCAGGCTATGGAGCGAAAACATGCGGCCCACCCCTTTTACCGGATTGAGCCGATTGAAATCGGGCGAGAGCGACTTAAAGGTAAAAAGCCAGCCGGAAAGCAGCATGGGCGCAGCAACGGCGGCCAATATCATCAGGACAAAAAAAGGAGCAAATGCCACCAGGGCGTGCAAGGATTGGTCGAAAAGGCGCTCGGTGAGCAGACTGGAATCGAAGCCGATATCGCGAGGAACCTGCATCCCCCCTTTTATCAAGCTTCTGAGCTGCCCGGTAAGATGGTCGCCCATCAGCCACAGGCCGGAGCCTGCGGCCATCAACACAGCGAACGTGGAGAGCTCCGGAGAACGGGGAACCTGTCCCTCTTCGCGAGCTTTCTCCAGCCGCCGCGGCGACGCAGGTTCTGTTTTTTCCAGATCGCTATCTTGACTCACTGCTGACTCCTGCAAACGTTCATAATCGACTCATTGGCATGTGAGAGCGATTATCAAGCGATTCAGGAATCGATGATCGAAGGAAAAGAGCGGAATTCATCCCGCAATTCCACTTTAGAAGTTCTTGCAGGCACCCCGCTGAGTGTATTGGCGGGCACGTCGGGAACGTGTTCTGAATCTGTTACGTAGAGAGAGCATCATGCGTGACCATCATTCCAGCCTTCACGACTTGCAACGCTCTTTAACCGCAGGCTTTTGTCTTTTTAATGATTCGGCATAAGGCGGATCGCACTCCTGCCCATCCCGCTCGATGCAGGTTAACCGGCGGTGGGCAGCAACGCATTGGCATTAATAGTGGCAGCGTCATTTTCGATTTGCTTCGTTACGCCGCCTTCTTTGCTCAGGGCCTCCGAAGCCTTGTGGCTCATGACGATAATGCTGATCCGCCGGTTGATAGGGTTGGTGGGATCGTCCTTATTGAATAGCACCGCCGAGCTCAAACCTACGACGCGCATGATTTTCTGCTCGTTCATGCCGCCCATGATGAGTTGACGCCGCGAGGCATTGGCCCGGTCGGTCGACAGCTCCCAGTTACTGTAGTTCTTCTCGCCGCTTGCATAGGCTGTTGCGTCGGTATGACCTGAAAGGCTCACTCTGTTGGGCATTTCGTTCAGTACTCCGCCGAGCTTTTGCAGAATGTCTTTGGTATAAGGCTGCAACTCGGCTTTGGCGAGCGCAAACATCGGCCGATTCCTTGCGTCGACGATCTGAATACGCAGACCCTCGGAGGTAATATCCAGCAGCAACTGCTCCTTGAAGTCACGCATCGTTACATGCGACTCGATCAACTGCTCCAACCGGCCCCTCAGATCTTCGAGCTTGAGTTTATCGAGCCGTTCAAGCTCGGCTTGCGCCGACTTGAGATTGGGGGTTTGCTTGCCTGGTTCGAAATCGACCTTTCTCACCTGACCGTCGCGCCGCGTCAAGTCCCTACCGCCCCCTTGAATCACGCTGCTTCCGCCACCGTTACCCTTGCCTGCTGTCACCAATGTTTTCAGCGGGGTCTGAAAATACTCGGACATGCCTTTTAATCGTTCCTCGGATGAAGTGCCGACGAGCCACATGAGAAGAAAAAAAGCCATCATGGCGGTTACAAAGTCCGCATAAGCGATCTTCCAATGGCCGCCATGAGAGCCGCCACCGTGTTTCTTGATTCTTTTGATAATGATGGGACGTTTATCGTCAGACATGGATGTTCTCGCTTCGGATTGCCAGATTTAGGATCATTTATTCTTGGCCTGCCGGACATGGGTTTCCAGCTCTATGAACGTAGGCCGTTCTGTGGAATAAAGTACCTTGCGGCCAAACTCCACGGCCAGCGCAGGAGCGTAGCCATTGATGCTGGCAAGCAGCGTAACCCTGATGCACTGCAACATCTTGGTGGATTCTTCCAGTTTCTGTTCCAGTACGTTGGCGACCGGGCTCACGAAACCGTAGCCGATCAGGATACCGAGGAAAGTGCCCACGAGTGCCTGTGCAACCAGGACGCCCAGCTCCTCGGGAGGGAGGCCAATCGATGCCATGGTGTGCACCACGCCCATGACAGCCGCGACGATGCCGAATGCCGGCATACCGTCCCCCATTTTCGAGATGCAATGTACCGGCACTTCACCTTCCTGGTGATGGGTCTCGATCTCGTTGTCCATCAAATTCTCAATCTCGAACGCGTTGAGGTTGCCCCCGACCATCAGGCGCAGGTAGTCCGTGATGAACTCGACCACGTGATGGTTCGCCAGGATATTGGGGTAATGTGCAAAAATCGGACTTTCGGCGGGGGTTTCCACGTCACTTTCAATCGACATCAGCCCCTCTTTGCGCACTTTCGCGAGCAAGTCATAGAGTAACGCCATAAGATCCATGTAAAGAGCCTTGGTGTACTTGGGGCCTTCCATGACTTTTGGCAACATCTTGAATGTGGCCTTCTGTGCCTTGGTCGTATTACCCAATACGAAGGCCCCTACCGCGGCGCCGCCGATAATCAATAACTCCAGCGGCTGGTAGAGCGCGGCAAGGTGTCCGCCGGCCAGGGCAAACCCACCAAATACCGAACCGATAACAATAATGCATCCGACTATGACCAACATGGTTACCGAGACTCCTTGACATGGATTGTTGTGCTGCTCATGCGATTCACCGCCACCCTTACCCTTCGCTATCCGTCCCGATGTGAATGAACTTGCGGACGCCACACGACGGGTTTATTGCGGCGGAATACTCACCTTTTGTAACGGCGGCGATCTGGTAAACTTTAGGAAAAGTGGCAAAGAAGGGATTCGGAAAAAAGAAGCCGATGGAGGAAAGATTCCAGCCATCGGCAAGTGGGAGGGGAAACGATTTCCGGTCCCTGACGGACTCGGGGGCGCAGGCCCGGAGGGCGCTAGGCGGCTATGGCTTCGGGCTCTGTAGTGCGGGCTTTGTTGGTTTTACCGGCGCGGGAAGGGGTATGGCACAAGCCGCACACATAGCGGCTATAAAGATCATGGGTGTGCACCACAAAATGTCCGGTGCACTGGGTGCAGGGTGCAGTTTGCAGCATTTTGGCCTCGAAGAAGCGCACTAAAGTCCAGGCACGAGTCAAGCTCAGCACGGGTTCCATCTCACTGACCTGGCAGTGCTCCAGATAGAGCTTGTAGCTCTTGATAATGGCGCTGATGCCACGGCATTCGGCATGCGCGATCAGATAGCGATAGATATCGACAAATACGGAGGAGTGAATATTATTGATCCGGCCAAGTGAAGTTTGAAGTTTTCACGCGGCATATTTCACATGTGAATCCTGGAAGAATGCCTTGACCCGTTCGGGTGATTGCGCAAGCTTCAGCATATGTTCGGTTGCCGCAGTCT
>JBDTKY010000166.1:0-4813 GCA_039935055.1 Nitrosospira sp. | reverse complement strand
TCCTAGTGCGTTGCGGTAGTGGCAGAGCCGGTAAACCATGGTTTTGCTTATGTCCTTCAGTACCGCGAAGCCGCCTGCCATATCGCCGTATAGGGTGCAGTAACCTACCGCCATTTCGGATTTGTTGCCCGTGGTGAGTACAATGGAACCATATTTATTTGACAACGCCATCAGCAAGTTTCCCCGTATACGCGCTTGCAAGTTTTCCTCGGTGGTGTCCGGGTAGTCATGATGAGGCGGTTCCTGGAGTTCTCCGGTCAGTGTATCCAGGAATTTGTCAAACACCGGTTTGATGGAAAGCTCGCTGTAACGCACATTCAATGCCGCGGCCATCGCGCGCGCGTCCAGCAAGCTTATGTCGGCGGTAAATTGTGACGGCATCATTACTGCCTCCACCTTACTGGGACCCAATGCATCCACCGCAATTGCCATCGTCAGCGCCGAGTCCACCCCGCCAGAGAGTCCCAGCAACGCACCGGGTATGCCATTCTTTCCGACATAATCCTTGAGGCCAAGACACAGCGCCTGATAAATGCTTGCTTCCAGCGTTTGCGGCGGTGAGATTTCTCCATGTACGGGTGCGCCGTTTTGCATTTCGATCAGGCCGAGAGTTTCCGTGAACTCATTAAATTGATGTGTAAGTTCGCCATTGCCATTCATTGCAAAAGAAGCGCCGTCAAATATCAGTTCATCCTGTGCACCTGTCAGATTGACATAAATGAGAGGAATTCCCACTTCGCTGATGCGCTGCCGCACTATCTGGTAGCGTAAGAGTTGTTTGCTCATGTGATAAGGAGATGCATTCAGCACGATGAGCACGGTGGCTCCCGCCTCCTTGGCACGAGCGACGGTGTCTTTTTTCCAGATATCGGCACAAATATTGATGCCAAATTTAATCCCGCCCAATTCAAATACGCAGGGATCGAAACCGGGCTCGAAATAACGCCGCTCGTCGAATACAGAGTCATTGGGGAGCTGATTCTTGAAATATGTAGCGATAATTTCACCGTCGCGGATCACTGAAGCCGCGTTGTAGAGCTTGTTGCCGGCAAGATGAGGATGCCCCACCAGCAGCGTCACGCCATTTATTTCTTTGGCCAGATCTGCAAGTGCATTGTTGCATGCGACACGAAATCCCTTGCGCAATAGCAAATCCTCCGGCGGATAGCCCGACAGCGCCAACTCGGGTGCGATGACCAGGTCCGCCCCTGCATTTTTTGCTTGATAGGCGTAGTCAAGTATCTTGCGGGTATTGCCGCTAAGGTCGCCGACTGTACAATTGATTTGGGCAATGGCGAGCCTCATGGTGAAGCGGTCAGGATGAAATTGCGATTTCTCTGCATTAACAGTCTGCCGAATAATCCTGAATCCGGTAGTTGCAGCGTGAGCTCACTATGAAGATGAAGGTCAAGTAGCGTGAAAAGTCTTTGTGGATCATGGCACTAAGCTGGAAAATAAGCGATCACCTGCCGGATTCAGGATCATACCAGAATGCGCCGTCTTGCGCGGAACTGGTGCAGGCGCGACAATCCCTGCATGATTTCAGCGTTTGAAATTAAAATAATCGATACGCTTGACGGTATTTCTGTCACGGCATGGAACGCACTTGCCGGCGACGATCCATTTTTGCGGCATGAGTTCTTTTCCGCCATGCATGAAACCGGACGCGCATCACAGAGAACCGGGTGGTTACCGCAATTTGTCACAGTATGGGAAGGGCGCGCCTTACGTGGTGCGTTGCCGCTTTATTTGAAAAGCCATTCTTACGGGGAGTATGTATTCGACTGGGCATGGGCGGACGCCTATCGTCGCCGCGGCTATGCTTATTATCCCAAGTTGCTGAGCGCAGTACCTTTCAGCCCCGTAACCGGGCGGCGGTTGATGGCGGAAACTGCGGAGCATCGCGCCTTGCTTATCTCAGCAGCATTGAAAATGGCGAAAGACAGAAACGCGGACACAGGCGTTTCATCATTTCATTGTCTGTTTCCGCGAGAGCATGAAGCGCGAGAGATGGAGAAAGCGGGAATGATTTTGCGGCACGGCATCCAATTTCACTGGAAAAATCAGGCCGGAGGCGGTTACGAAGATTTCGAAGCGTTTCTGGAGGGAATGAGCCATCATAAACGCAAGAAAATCCGGCAGGAGCGGCGCAAGGTTCATGCCGCGGGTGTCAACTTTCGATGGCTATCAGGATCTGATGTAAACGACGATCATTGGCGGTTCTTCGTCGACTGCTACAATAAAACTTACCTCGATCACCGTTCCAAGCCGTACCTCAATCTAGAATTCTTCGTGCGGCTTGGGGAAACCATGCCGGAAAATGTGCTGATGATTCTAGCGCTACGGGGGAATCAACCCATTGCCGCAGCACTCAATCTGCATAATTCCCATACGCTATATGGGCGCTACTGGGGTGCGACGGAATTTATTCCCGGACTGCATCTCGAAACTTGCTACTATCAAGCTATTGAATTCTGTATTGCACATCGTATCGCGTTGTTTGAAGGCGGTGCACAGGGAGAGCATAAGCTTGCACGTGGCTTTCTTCCGGTTCGCACCTGGTCGGCGCATTGGCTGGCGCATCCCGAATTCGCCGCCGCTATCGGAAATTATCTTGAACGCGAAGCGCAAGATATCAGTCATTATCTAAACGAACTAAATGAGAGTTCGCCTTTCAGGAAAGAAATGAGGGACAATCCTGAATCTGGGGATTGATCGCTCATCCCTTTGATTTATGCCTATGATTAATAAAGATCAATGAACGCTTGCCCAAGTGCTAGCTTCGCTACAGGCAGATTGCACCACCCTGCCCAACTACCGGAACTCGGGTCATGAAATACTGTAGTAACTGTGGGACCCGGGTGGAATTGCGCGTTCCCAAAGGCGACACGTTGCCGCGCTATGTATGCTCCGAATGCAGCGTTATACATTATCAAAATCCGAAGATAGTGGTGGGCTGCATACCCGAGTGGGAGGACAGGATACTATTATGCCGCCGGGCCATCGAACCGCGCTACGGTTTATGGACCGTACCGTCAGGTTTCATGGAAAACGCTGAAACGCTGGTCCAGGGCGCTGCACGCGAAACTCTGGAAGAAGCCAATGCGCGGGTGGAGATGGGACCACTTTATGCCATTTATAATTTGCCTCATATCAACCAGGTGCATGTTCTTTTTCGCGGGCAGCTGCTGGATCTGGATTTCAAGCCCGGGATCGAAAGCCTGGATGTTCAGCTTTTTGGGGAGACGGGAATTCCTTGGGATACGCTGGCTTTCCGTGTTATCCGCGAGCCACTGAAGCGCTACTTTGAGGAGCGTCGACAGGGAAAATTAGGTTTTCACATGGGCACTATAGAAGAGATTCGCAAATAATTTTTTTGGGCTGCGAAAAATGGGCGGGATAAAAGGATGACATACACGCAGTTTATTTGACGATCATGCGGCCTGTGCGAATCCTTGATATTGAGGCGTACAGCTTCGTAGATTGAGCTTTGATTTCTACCACCTTTATGGTGCGCCTTGTGATCGTTCCAATCTCGCCCTGCGACGCGCTCCACGGATGATTTATTCAGAGATTCCCGGGAACCGTGGGAAAAGGAAGTATCAATTGTAGCGGACGCAAAAAGAAAATTATTCCAGCAATACCATTTTTGAACGCGCCAACGGCGGGTTGTTAGCGAAATAGCGCTTGATACCGGCAAGCATCGCCTCGGCCAGTTTGTCCTGATAGGCAGCGTTTTTCAGTTTCCTTTCTTCGTCAGGGTTACTGATGAAAGCGGTTTCTACCAGGATCGAGGGAATATCAGGGGATTTGAGCACGGCGAATCCCGCCTGTTCTACCTCGCTCTTGTGCAGATGGTTAATATCGCCGATTTGCGATAGGACTTCCCGGCCGAGCTTGAGACTATCATTGATAGTGGCTGTTTGCGACAAATCCAGCAAAGTTTGCTTGAGATAGGGATCTTTGATGTCCAGATTGACCCCGCCGATCAAGTCTGCCTCATTTTCTTTTTTCGCAAGCCAGCGGGCGGCTGCGGAAGTAGCGCCGCGCTCGGATAGCGCGAACACGGAAGAACCGCGTGCATGCGGCTTGATGAAAGCATCGGCATGCACCGATACGAACAAATCGGCATTTAACTGACGTGCTTTTACTAGGCGCATCGGCAGGG
The DNA here is from genome assembly GCA_039935055.1 of Nitrosospira sp. Taxonomy (GTDB): domain Bacteria; phylum Pseudomonadota; class Gammaproteobacteria; order Burkholderiales; family Nitrosomonadaceae; genus Nitrosospira. The sequence goes on along the minus strand of JBDTKY010000166.1, from coordinate 645 downwards.
ATATAAAGTAATCGCCTTCCCGTGTCAGGGCTGCACGCATGTTGGGTTCCTTATCTATTTTGGCTTTGAGTTTTTTGGCAATCGCCAGCGTGATATCTTTCTCATGGGTGCCGCTGCGGCTTATTGCGCCGGGATCCTCGCCGCCGTGTCCAGGATCGATGGCGACAGTTATTAGCCGTATCGTTTCTGGTTTGTTTTTTCTGATGGTTTCGGCATTTCTCGTGGTTTTGCTATTCGCCTTTACGTTTACTCTGCCATCGGTATTGACGTCTGGCTGTAACATTGCTGTGGTATTCTCATTCAGTAACGCCATAAGCGGATCGGGCGGGATAGCCGGATAAATATCCAGCACCAGCCGATAGCCGTAATCACCTACTGGTTTGAGGACAAATGCTTGCGGTACGGCCTCAGTTTTGAGATCCAGCACCAGCCGCAATATGGCCGGTTTAAAACGTCCGATACGCACTGCACGTATATAGGGATCGGTGGCATCGATTTTACCCGGCAGACTTTCAAGTTCCGGACTGAGCATAACCTGCTCCAGGTCAACCACCACACGATCCGGATCTCTTACCATACTGAGTGAATACTGGATAGGCAAGGCGGATTCCAGCGTGAGGCGGGTATATTCCGGCGCTGGCCAGA
>JBDTKY010000165.1:0-1564 GCA_039935055.1 Nitrosospira sp. | reverse complement strand
ACGTCCTCGGTGCATTTTCTGCGTTTTGAATTGGCGCGGGACATGATCGAGGCACTGCGTCAGGGCGCATTCCTAAGCATGGGGATCAGCCATCCGGCCTATGAGATTCCGTCTGTGGCGATCACTGCAGCGGTGCGTAATTCTTTACTCAATGACTTGACTGCATAATGAAAAAATTTCTGATATTGCTATGTTTCTTGCCCGTTGTGGCTTACGCCCAGCAAAAAGGATTTGAATATGAATTCGATCATGAAAGGCCTTGGGTCGAATTAGAGACACAATTGCCAGCCTATCCCAATCCGGAAAATCTGCTGAAATTCGATGCCGGCCCCGCCAGCACAAATGCTCATTTCGTCGATGCCTCATCGATTACGGTAGGAGAAGACGGCGTGGTGCGTTTTACTCTCGTGATCAAATCACCCCAGGGGGCGATGAATGTGAGCTATGAGGGAATACGCTGCCAGACCATGGAAAAAAGAACCTATGCCTACGGCCGCAACGATAAGACCTGGGCGCGGGCAAGAATATCGAAATGGGTAGATCTCGAAAATATTACCCAGAATTACGCCCAGCGGGCGCTCTCGAGATATTTTTTCTGTCCGAACGTAACCATGGTGAAAGATCCGGAAGAGGCGATAGATGCATTGAAAGCGGGGATCCACCCGCGCGTTATACAATATTAGCCTTGCGGACTATCCGTCATCTGCCGGCAATAGTTTCGGAGATTGTCTGGCAGATCATCGGGACAGACGCCGCACTGCCGGTTTCCCGGTACGGCATAATCCATGAATTTCGGATAGGGCAAGTTGAGGTTTGCCATGATTTCCCTGAAATCTTCAAGGGTGCGGTTGTTTCCCAAGCGGGGATTACGTTTTTTTTCCTGCGCGATAGAGGAGACCCGTCTGTCATTATAGTCATGGGCCGGATATACCAGGCAGTCATCCGGTAACGAAAACAGTTTTTCCTTTACGCTCCTGAATAATGCATCTGCATCGCCATTCTGGAAGTCGGTGCGTCCGCACCCTTCGATCAGTAGCGCGTCACCGGTAAATACTCTGTCACCGCACAGGTAAGCAAAGTGCCCATCAGTATGCCCGGGCGTATGCGATGGCTGTAATGTGACGCTTCCCATCCGGAAAGGCTTGCCTTCTTCAACGCCTAAATCCGTGCATGGCCGCCGGTCAAAAGCAGGGGCAGCAATTTTGCTGCCGACCCTCTTTTTAAGTTCGAGCGCGGCGGTAATGTGGTCTGCATGGATATGTGTCTCAAGGCTATAGACCAAATTCAACCCGAGGCGCCGAAGCTCTGCAAGGTCGCGATCTGTTGATGTGATCACTGGATCAATCAACATGGCGTAACCGGTTTCCTCGCAGCCAAGCAAGTACGTATAGGTATTGGACAAGGACTCAAACAGCTGACGAAATATCATATTAACTGTAGAGCCTCTTGCAAAAGTCGCGACAATTTTTAAACGAGCCTCAGCGGCATCACAACAGCGTTACTGCTACCCGGAGGTCAAAATGGCTTAAAATGCTCCCAAAGCTCGTTTGACGCGATTGGAAGC
>JBDTKY010000164.1:0-12639 GCA_039935055.1 Nitrosospira sp. | reverse complement strand
TTCCGCTCGAAGGATTACAGCGCAACGCCCATCTATTGACTCCGTCATATGACTTCCAGGCCGAAAGGCCAAGCGAGAGTTCGAAGAGGATCGCGAGATTTGCTACATTAAATTCGCCTGCTGGCGGCAATTTGCCGCAACGCACGTCGTTGTAGCGTGTGAGGAGGCTATCTGCAGCCAGCGGGAGTCTGACTTGGGGTGCCCCATGGAATTCCCGGAACGGGATCGGCTGACTTGCCCAGTCGAGCCTTCCAGGCCCGGGTGCATACCGATTGATGCGGTGTTTGCTGCGCTCGTGGTAGTCAAGCAGCGCTTGCTTTAACTCGGACTCGGTCATTTGGGTTATTTCGTATTAGCGTTTTTGAGCGAATTCGATAAGCAAATCGCTTCAGAGTTGAGCCGGGAGATGGGCGCTTATTCTTATTACAATGAAGACAGTACGAATATCTTAACGGAGGTATCCGTAAAACGGGTCATCAATCGGGAGAAGGCCAAGATATTTCATGACCTATTGATGGCAGATAACCATTAAAAATGGATTGCATGTTGCGTTGCTCTCCGCATTTGAATGAGAAATGCTTCCTGACAACGTGCCGGACGCCAATACAGTCATTTTTAACGCCCCGGTCCTTCCTTATTTGAATCTCTTGTGTAACGATAGTTCTGTCGCAGCCACCCATGCCTGGGAGTAGGCGAAAATGGATATCGCTGTTGTAGGAGGAGGGCCAGCCGGTGCTATATGCGCGCTCACGCTCGCTCGCGGCGGCGCGCGCGTTAGTCTTGTGCATTGGGGCGGCTACAAAATAAGCGGCATCGAATTGGTGTCGGGCCGTGCACGCCGCCTTATCGAGGAGTATGATCCCGATTTTTTCCGGCTTGCCTCACCCGGCCTTGAAGTCCATGAAACGATATCGCTATGGGATACGCCCGAGCCGGTTACGTTAAGTGCAATGTTTAACCCTTGGGGAGCCGGTGTGGCGCTTGAACGCGAGCTTCTGGATGAGGCATTGCGCAATCTGGCATCTGCTGCAGGTGTGTCGGTCATTGCCGATGCCAAAGTCATGGATATCGAGCGCCGGAATGATCAATGGCACCTCTTGATGCGTTTGGGGGATGCTGAAAACGGCTCCGTATGCGCCAGTTTTCTTGTTCTTGCTACGGGGCGCGCAGCGGCACGCTTTTTCGATCAGCCGCCGCCCGCACCATCGCAAATTGCTTTGATGACATCATTAAGCGCGCGAGATAATGCATCAAATGGAGTGTCAGATCATGCGCTTTATGTCGAAGCGATGGATAATGGCTGGTGGTATGCGTTGCCAATCAGGCGTGGCGGTCATTTTGCCGGCCTTTGTACCTGCCTTGACGAGATCAAACGGCGGCGCGCAACCGTGCGGGAATTTTTTGTCCAGGAGCTGCACCGCACTCGTTTGCTCGCTCCGCTAATGTCAAGTATTCGGGGTAACTTGCGGATATCGGGGCGTACGGCAGGCGCTCGTGCATTCAGCAAAGTGGCTGGAGACAGTTGGATCGCTGTCGGTGATTCGGCTTATGCGCCAGATCCCCTCAGCGGCATGGGAATCGAATTGGCGATCGAGTCCGCCCAGCTTGGCGCTCAGGCGCTACTCGGAGCAATGCAAGGATCGCCGCAACAATCTGCATTTGCGGAATATGAGAACGCGATACGAGAGCGCGCCAACCGGCACGCTAACGCGGCAGCTTATCATTACGGCCAGTTGTGAAACCCGCACCTTATTAGATTTTCCCAAGTAAGGGTATATCTACAGAATTAATCGCAAACCGGCTATTACAAACCATGCTGGGAGCAGCATAGCGGTTGTTGGGTCATGACAGACATCTTTTGTCAGGCGGTTTCCTTCGAAAATATAACCCGGCCATATTTTTTCTTTCCTTGCATAATCTCGATATCTGTCCAAAGTTTCTGGCCGTTCGACTGGAAGTGGTTAAGCATTTTTTGCCTGAAGGCCCCTGATCTGTAATCAAACAGGGCAAAGGTGGCGGCGAGCAGATCTTGATCACTGTATTTTTTCATTTTCGCGATTCCTTAATAAAGAGATAAACACAAGCAGGAAAACTACGGCGATTCCGCGGTGATGTCCCGCGGGTATTAGCTGGCAGAATCTTTAAAGAGCCTCTATGTAATCCTCGAGTTTGCCAGCAACGTGCTTTACTGAGGAATTGTTCAGAGGTTCCTCAGATCGTCAGCTAAAAATTAAAATTAATCATCTTTTAAAACGTTTCTCATGACGACTACCTTAAAACAAAAGCTTTACAGAAATGTGAAGAGCTAATTTATTTACAGATTATTTGTACATTGTCGTAGAACAAACAGAGATTGTTTGTGTGCAACCGCACAGAAGTATCTTTTATTGCGAGGCATTAACTGATTCACCGGCTACTCGATTGCAAAGGGGTATCTTTAATATTGTGCTATCTTGAAAAAATAGTTCACACACGGGTAATCGCTACGACATCGGGTAGACACTACGACATGAGCTGCCCAGGTGAAGGAGGGGTTGCACGTTCAGGGCGTGGATCGCCTGACGGGATACCTAATCGGGGGACGAAACCCTGGAAAGCTTCCTCCGGACAGAGTTCGGTGCTATTAAATTAGCAGGAGAAGCTGCAAGGAAAAATAACGAACGCGGGACCCCTCTTGTAGATCGGAACAGAAGGTTAAAAAAGTTTGACGCGGAGCTGTTGGGCAAAGGTTTGAACCCAGATAATTCATTAGGACACGAGATGATGGCGAGGCAGGTTGCAAGAAGATGGCCGCAAACTGATCGTCAGCACTCGGGTAGATTCGGAGAGCCACCTAATGGATTATCTCGGTTGAATATCTGAGCGGGGCAGTGATAGCATTTCGTTCTTGATAGAACTTAAGAAAGCTCCTAAAGCCCCATGAATACAAGTTTTCATATGTTTCTACTAGAGTGAAACACTACACTAGCGGCAATGTCCCGGGTGTGTGCAATCACTCAAACCTGCTCAAATGAGAGCAATGCCGAATTTTATCGCCCGAGTCATTATAATTATTGTCCATCGGACTTCTATTAAGGAGGTTAAACATATAAGAAAATCGACCGAGTGTCCGGCCCCGTGAAAATAATCAGCCCCTTTTACGTTTCACGCGATATCAATATTTGATTGTTCATAGGAAAACAAAAAACTATGTCAGGTTACTCGTTTCGAATGTGACTTGCTGATTATTCATTAATGGAAGTTTCGAATTGATCTCGTATAGTATTAAGCACTCAGGTTTAATGTAATCATGAAAAACAGAGTTGATACTCGTTTTCCTGGTGGTTTCTATTCAGCTGGCGACACGGATGCGAATGGGGGGCCTTGGTATCGATCGCGCAGATTCAGCATTTTTGGCGTTGTTTTTTTAATTAGCGCCACTATCAGCCTGGCTTACAATTACAGCCGTCCAGCCATTTACCGCAGCAGCGCAACATTGCTGACCTCGGCAATGACCGCCATAGATCGTGAAAGTGGCGATCCGGATATTCAGCATGTTGCTATTCAGAGGCAGTTTTTACTCGGACGAGAACTTATCGCCGAGACTTTGGCGCGACTTAAGGCTGCTGACAAATCCCTGCTTTACCTGACTACATCCGATATACAGAATTTACTTCACGTCGAACCTGTTACCGAAACCAATCTGGTTGAAATACAAGCGGAAGATTCAGACCCAAAGTTCCTGCCGGTACTCATCAATACCTGGATAGATGTTTATCTTGACGCACGGGCGGCAGAAGTCAGACGACTGACAAGTGATACGACCCGTATTCTCGAAGACGAATTGAAAGGTCTGGGGGACAAAGTCGATACCGCCCGCGCAGAACTGGAAGCTTTCAGACAAAAACATGATATTTCTTCTATCGGACGAGAAGAAAATGAAGCGCTGGCTCGCCTTAAAGGCTTGACGGATTCATTAAATAAAGCCAGCGAAGATGAAGTTAAGGCAAGAGCGAAGGTGGATTCCATAAAATCCGCTATTTCCCGCGGGAAAGCTGTCGTTCCCGATGACGAGAAGGGCAGTTTGCTCGAGCTCGAGTTGCGGTTGCAGGATTTACGCGAGAAGCTGTCGGATCTGGATAAAAAATTTACGCGCGAGTATATAAATCTGCATCCCGAATTCAAGTTTATTCCAGAGCAAATCAAGGAACTGGAAACAATAATCAAAGGCAAGCGTCAGGAGGGAAAAGCCATTGTATTGACGGATGCGGAAGTAACTTATGCCGCTGCGCAACAAACCGTAAGAGAAATTCGTAGTCAGCTGAATGAACATAAGCATCTAGCTTCGGCATTTACCACGAAATTTGCAAAACACGACGCGTTACAAGCCGATCTGGAGAGCCTGGAAAAACTCTACCGTGAAACTCAGGAACGATTGGTGCAGCTTAAAACCGGCTACAAAGAAAGATATCCCCAAGTGACGGTCATTAGCCGGGCGTACGAATCCAGGGATCCGGTGAGACCGGATTATAGCCAAGATGCACTGATAGCGATAATAGGTTCTTTATTGTTAAGTCTTTTCAGTGTTTGGCTTTTCGAGTATTTAACCCAGAAAAAAGAAGAGCAACAATCGCCTGTTACGGTTTTTGGTATACATAACTATCCATCGGCTGGCGCGGAGCTGGTTAATTATTCCCAAACCAAGCTCGGCCCGGTAGATCCTAAAATAAACGCTGCCTTGGCGAGCCCTTCGTACAGAGAGCTTTCCAGTCATCAGCTGAGGATTTTGCTTAACGCTTCGAACCTGAAAGGAAAGCAACTGATCAGTTTATTACTCAGTGGCCTGAGTGTTGATGAAGCCGCCACTTTACAACCGGATCAGATTTATCTGGAGACGGCAACCATTGCTGTTACAGGAAAGACGCCCAGGACCATTCCCATAGGCAGTTCACTCAAGTCATTGTTTGAGCGATCGGACGGCCGTCCAGCCTGGAACCCGGATGATCCGGGATTACGGATCGATCTCTCTGCCGCCATGGTTTGCGCGGCGGTCGACTCGGGCTTGCCCGAGCCTCAGGAAATTACCGCCGATGCAATCCGGCATAGTTATATCGCTTATCTTGTTCGCCAGGGATTACGGTTATCGGATCTTGAGCAAATCACGGGCTATCTGGAGCCTTCCGTTATTTCACGCTATGGGGCTTATTCGCCGCCACAACCAGGCCGCCATATTTACGAGATAGAATTACTTCACCCCGCGTTGATGAATAATGTCTGAATAGGCTCAACCTGTCCCAATTTCATCCTCAGGTTTTGTGGGGGGCTGAATAAACTGCATCCGTTCCACTAAGGGACTACAGTAGCGGCAGTCTGGCCATCCCTGGCTGTCCTCTGAAGTAAGGAAGTCCGCTCAGCCTCCGGCAACTTGCTGATCTCCTTCACCGCCTGATAAAACTGGTCGATATTCCCTTTCTTCTGTACAAGAAGCGCATGAAATGAGGGCACTAATTGCGTGTAGGTCGAGATTGAAGCGAGATACGCGTTGTTGAGGTATCGTGCCAGCCATCTGTCATATTCATGGTTGCTGTATCCGGCTCGGGCGGCCTCTGACACGGAGAGTTTTCCGCGCAACTCGGCAAAAATACGCTCCTTGGCCGCACGTTTTTCTGTATTGCTCTCGTCAGAGGCAAACAGTGCTTCCAGTTGCTTGCGATGATCCAGCATTATTTCGGTAGAAGCGGCTTTCCTTTTTTGTTTCGCATCAAATGCCTTGCGCTGTTCGGGTGTCCCGTTACTGTTCAGCCAGCGGCCTGCGCCCTCCAATTCCACCGCGGTTGCGAAGGATTCGTTAAAGGTGCTGTCATCGCGCACATACACTACCTGATGGGCAAGTTCGTGGAATATCAACTGGACAAGTTCTGTTTCGGAATATCCGAGGAATGTGTTGAGTACGGGCTCGCTGAACCAGCCCAGTGTGGAGTATGCGCGAACTCCACCCACAGTTACGTCATGACCTTTTTTCCTGAGCCCTTCGGCAAAATGTTCCGCTTCTGCCTCCGAAAAAAAACCTCGATAACTGACACAACCGATCGCCACAAAGCACCATTCTTCAAGGTGCATTGACAGCTCGGGAGTGGCGGATACGTTCCAGACCGCGTAGCGACGCCCTAAATCTGCGTACGTAGTAAAACTCTGGTTTTCAGGAAGTTTCAGCTCGCGGATGGCGAACTCGCGCGCGTTAACCGCAACAGCAAGCGCGCGTTTCAATGTTGAGCTGGTGTTCGGATCAGCAATGATCTCACTGATAAGCTTGGTCCGGTGCCGGATATCCAGGTGGCCATCCACGGCTTGAGCATAATAACCAAGATTGGCACAGCCCCCAAGCCAGATGGTAAGGCCAGCAGCGGCGATGAGTTTCAGTATAGGCAAATTCGTGCCTGCAAAATTCGTAAAGTCACATTAAACCTAAATTCGGTGGTTGACCGCTCATTTCTTAGATTAACAGCATGATCTAAAAGACTTTCTGCATCACTTGACCCTCACGTCCTGGGTGAGTCCGCCCCGCCCAACTGCCGGGTTCAGGTTGATTTCACGCCGATTCCGGATCATGCAGAAAATGACCGGATCGCAAAAATGAGCATGCCTGAAAGGCCAATTCAGCAGACAGAAGCATTCCGGAATGACTCACGTTGAGCACTACCTGGTCACTTATGTTTGGTATCTCCGTTTCGCCGACGGTCACGACACCGTCATTGGGAGGCGGCAATCGGGATATTAATCTGCCACAGCCAATACTCTTGCGGCCGGCGATCACTCCGAGCTCATATTGAGCGTGATGCTCCGGCGCCTTCTGTTCCAACCACTGCAGCATGCTGCGTCCGAGAATATATTGCCCCAGCCCCATGCGCAAAAGTTTCGCGGCTGCATTGCTGCCATTGTATGGGCTCCCCACCAGTATAATGCGGCCGGTTCGCTGCTCGGGAAATTCCGCAAGCATCTGTAGCACCAGAAGCCCACCCAGACTATGGCCGATAAAATGTATGCGTGATGCAGTCATGCCCGCGACAAAATGCGACAGTAATAGAGCATTTTGTGACAGAGAGCTGCGCATGGAGGGATAAGAAAAGACGACGGGATGAAAGCCGCAGCGCCGTAGCCGCACCCCCATGAATCTCATGACCCAGCCATACATCCATAGCCCATGCACAAGCACGACGATGTCCTTAGTTGTAGTAGCCCCCGGCAATTCTGTTCCCCAAGCTTGGTTCACGGCATTTTACTCAGCATAAGCTCAAATGGAAACCTGACAAAAAGGATGGAGCCGTTCGTTCATTCCCATCCCAAGCCGAAGCTTTCTATGGGATCAAGGTACAAGGTTGGGTGAGCAGAGCGGGCTGAGAATCATCGTGCATGGCTGAGCAGGGGAACAGCGATACGGCCCATATGAAATCAACATAGAGCCGGGAGAGCCTGTGAAGAGCAATAGACGGATGTGACGGGCTAAATCAGCGACATGCTATATTAAGTCGACATTGAGATAGCGCTTGCAACGAAACCGGCAATACTTCGTTGCAGGATGCGTGGACTTAGAGCACCGTTACCGGCCCGTGATCATCGCAATGGCCATTATGCGGGTGATGAAGATGACCATCGACGAGATAGTCGATATGCTCGCCGTGCGGCACAGCTTCATGTCCGCAGCCCGAGCCATGTGTATGCTCTTGCGGATGCCCCGCGCATTGATGTTCAGGAGTGCAATTTTTCGGGTTGATAACCGTTATATCGATCATGTGTTCGTCAACATGGCCGTCATGCAGATGGTGCAAATGGCCATTGTGCAGATAATCGACGTGACCATCATGCATGATACCCGTGTGCCCGCATTGCGGACCATGCGGATGAGTATGGTTTTCGTGTTGTGGCAGAGTACAGTTAGTCATCGTTGCTTTCCTCTCTAAATGAACATAAACTAATGTGCGCTTGATGCTAGCAACCTGTTGAACTTAAAGGAAATCGGCTGTAAAAGCGTCTGGCTGGTCTATATTTCGCCACTTTTTCGACCCATAGAACAACTATTGGCCTTCAAAATCGTCAAATCTATCCTCACTCAGCCGCTTTTTCGCTTCGATTCTTCGAGTCTGACAGGCTGCTGGTCTTCACATATTCTCATTTTTATAAAATCAATAACATCCTGCAAAGGAACAGCCTGAGACTTTTCATCCCGGCGTCCTTGATATTCTATATTTCCCTCCTTCAAACCCCGCTCACCGATAACAATGCGATGCGGGATACCGATTAACTCCATATCGGCAAACATCACACCAGGGCGCTCGTCACGATCATCAAGCAGAATATTGATGCCGGCGTTAACGATCTCCGAATACAATCTTTCCACCTCGATCCTGACCTCTGCGTTTTTTCTTAGCCCGATAGGAACAATAACGATCTGGAACGGCGCCATCGCGGCCGGAAAGATTATGCCGCGCGTATCGTGGCTCTGCTCGATGGCCGCCGCCACGATACGCGAGACACCAATGCCGTAGCATCCCATTTCCATCGACCGCGATTGCCCCGACTCGTCAAGGTAGCTGGCTTTCATCGCGTCCGAATATTTGGTGCGTAACTGGAAAATATGCCCCACTTCTATTCCGCGGCAGATATCCAGCCGCCCCCTGCCATCCGGAGACGGATCTCCGGAAACCACGTTACGGATGTCTAGAATATAGTCAGGTTCTTTTGTATCACGTCCAAAATTAACGTTAGCGAGGTGATAATTCTCTTCGTTTGCACCGCATACGAAATTACTCATTACGATCACTGCGTGGTCCGCGATAACGGAAAGCCTTAGGCCGACTGGTCCTATATATCCAGGAAGAGAACCCGTTTCCGCAAGAATCTCCGCTTCGGTCGCCAACCGGAAATCGGCAAGGAAGGGAATCTTTCGGATTTTCGTCTCGTTGAGATGATGATCGCCGCGCAGAAGCAATAAATGCATTCCGCCACTCGCGATAACCGCCAGGGTTTTTACCGTGTCCTCTATGGGAAGATTGAGAAATACGGCAACTTCCTCGCAGGTTTTCATGCCTGCCGTTTCGACTTTACTCATTGCGCCATTGGCTGTTTCACGCAACTGTACCGGCCGCAGCGACTCGGCCATTTCGATATTGGCGGCATAATCCGACTTCGGGCAAAAAACGATAGTATCCTCACCCGAATCCGCCAGAACATGAAACTCGTGCGACCCACTTCCGCCTATTGCTCCGGTATCCGCGGTCACTGCACGAAATCTTAATCCCATGCGGGTGAATATCCGGCAGTAGGTATCATGCATTATCCGATAAGTCTTCTCCAGGCTGGCAATCCCGGCATGAAATGAATAAGCATCTTTCATTATGAACTCGCGCGCCCGCATTACACCGAAGCGGGGCCTGATCTCATCGCGGAACTTGGTTTGAATCTGATAAAAGCTAAATGGCAATTGGCGATAACTTTTGATTTCCCGCCGCGCAATATCGGTAACGACTTCTTCATGAGTAGGACCAAAGCAAAAATCGCGCTGGTGTCTATCCTTGATTTTCAACATCTGCGGACCGAATACGTCCCAGCGTCCAGTTTCCTGCCACAACTCGGCGGGCTGCACCGCGGGCATCAAGATCTCTACCGCACCGCTCTTATCCATTTCTTCCCGCACTATATTTTCAACCTTACGCAGGACTCTCAACCCCAGGGGCATCCATGTATAAAGGCCGCTTCCCAAACGCCTGATGAGCCCTGCACGCAACATCAGCTTGTGGCTCACCAATTCCGCTTCGGCGGGTGCCTCCTTAAGGGTGGAAATAAAAAAGTTTGATACACGCATGTGCGTTCCGTTGTGACGATTGAATTGGACGATTCTACCCCGAATAATCGCGATGCCGCCCTCTCTGCCGAATGTTTATAACGATGAATTTCATTTGGGAAGCTGGGCTGACAAATCTGACCGAAGCGCTTCACGCTTATCAAAATGAGGCAGTGCACCGGCGCGGTTATTAATACCGCGTGGAAGATGGACGCCGATTCAGATCTAAACTACACTAAAATCATTAGTTTGAAGGGATACAAAGGTAGCACATGAATACAGGAGTGACAAAACAACAGTTAACCAATACGAGTCTTTATTAATCTCGTGACAGCTTTCAATCTGGGATAAAATATGAAAAAATCTGTCCTCTTGTGACGGATACAAACGGGTGAATCGCATGATCGACCGTAACGGCTATCGCTCCAATGTCGGCATTATTCTACTAAACTCAAGAAATGAGGTCTTTTGGGGCAAGCGCATCAGGCAGGATTCCTGGCAATTTCCCCAAGGTGGTATTAAACCGGGTGAGAGTCCGGAACAAGCGATGTATCGCGAATTAACAGAAGAAGTAGGTTTGCATCCTTGGCATGTCGAAATCATCGGACGCACACGTGACTGGCTGCGCTACGAAGTGCCAGATCAATGGATAAGGCGCGACTGGCGCGGAAACTACAAAGGGCAAAAGCAGATTTGGTACCTGTTGCGGTTAGTCGGACGAGATTGTGACGTGTCGCTACGTACGAGCGTACGTCCGGAATTCGACGCCTGGCGCTGGAATCAGTATTGGGTAGAATTGGACTCTGTGGTCGAGTTCAAGCGGCAAGTCTATCAGCAGGCGCTGACCGAACTGTCGCGGTTACTCAACCGCGCTGCCTTTGATGGCAATGGTTACGGTGGATCTGGCTATTCCGTCAAAGAACAGGTTGCGGTTGCACCTCCCAAGCAGGGCGAATAATCAGCGGTCAAATCCTTGACAAGGCACCCGTGTGTGAAATTATATCCAGGCTGTTAAGGCTTTATGAACATCTCTAGAATCCAGGTTTGCAAGCATGCATTATCGGGATTGCCTGGTTATTTGCTTAGCTACACTACTTCAGCTCCCAAAAAAATTGTTCCTTGTATATCAACCTATGATACGCCCCGGTTTCTCGTCTTCGGCTGATAAATCAGCTTGTCTGAAGCTTTGAATTTTTGGAGGCGCCTCTTGGATAAGAGGTGCCCTTACAGATGATTTGTAGGCGTAATCGGCTGCGCCACTACAGCCGCGTTTTTTTAGGAGATTACCGATGATAATGCGGGCATTAATCATATCGCTACTATCTGTTGGAGCCATTGCCGCCCCGGCCATCGCGCTTGCCGCTAATGAACCCATCCAGCCAATCGAGGCCACCAAGCCAAAGAATGCAGACATGGTAGAACTGGGTAAGATGCTCTTTTTCGATCCGCGTCTTTCGAAGTCTGGATTCATTTCTTGTAATTCCTGTCACAACTTGAGCATGGGCGGCACGGACAATCTCCAAACATCCATCGGCCACAACTGGCATCAGGGGCCAATCAATTCGCCAACGGTATTGAACTCCAGTATGAATCTGGCGCAATTCTGGGACGGCCGTGCTAAGGACCTGAAAGAGCAGGCAGGCGGGCCTATTGCAAACCCGGGTGAAATGGGATTCACCCATGAATTAGCGGTGGATGTACTAAGCTCCATCCCCCAGTACCGGGACCGCTTCAAGCAGTTGTTTAACAAGGATAAAATCGATATCGGTATGGTAACCGACGCGATCGCTGCGTTCGAAGAAACTCTGGTTACACCTGACTCTCGTTTCGATAAATGGCTCAAGGGCGATAAGAAGGCCTTGAACCAGACTGAGATGGAGGGTTACAAACTATTCAAGGAGAGTGGATGCACGAGTTGCCATAATGGTGCTGCCGTAGGCGGTGGCTCGTACCAGAAATTTGGTATTCATGAACCTTACAAGACGGCGAGCAAGGCGGAAGGCCGTTTCGCAGTGACAGGTAAGGATGCCGACCGCTTCATGTTCAAGGTGCCTACCCTGCGAAATGTGGAGTTAACCTATCCCTATTTTCATGATGGCGCCGTTGCAACCCTGGAAGATGCAGTGAATATCATGGGCCGGCTACAGTTGGGCCGCAACTTCAACAAGGAAGAAAATGCCAAAATCGTGGCGTTCTTAAAGACGCTGACAGGAAAACAACCCGACTTCAAGCTACCCATCCTGCCGCCGTCAACCAACGATACACCGAAGCCCAAACCGTTTGGATAATTGGTACAATGACAAGCGATACTCGTCACAGCGCTAATACCTCACAGGTAACTCTTTAAATTCTTGCCCAAGCCGCGAATTACAGCTTGGGCAAATTTCAACAGCAGCAAGTTAAATTACCTCCGGCAAAGCCGGAGGCTTATTTCTGTTAGCCCCTCAAAGGGGCAAGAAACTGGCGCCGCCTAAAGGCGGCATCACATGCCAAGCTTGAGTTGATCATGGTGTTCATCCTCTTCCTCTTGGTGCCGGATGTATTCTCTAACCATCTCGTCGTCCAATCCAACCGTCGATACAAAATAACCGCGAGCCCAAAAGTTCTCACCTGTGAATTTCTTGGCACGGCCCGTGAACCTCCTCGCTATTGAGATCGCACTCTTGCCCTTGATATAACCTACTACATACGATACTGCGTGCTTCGGTTTGATTCTCCTAGCTTTTGATCGAGCTAAAAAAATCAGGCTGACCGCTTCACACGGTCAAACCTTAATGAGTCCCTCGGCAGAACCGGGGGATTACCTTATTTATTTATAGAAT
>JBDTKY010000163.1:0-2879 GCA_039935055.1 Nitrosospira sp. | reverse complement strand
CACGGAGCGGAAGGCAAGCTATCTCATGATCAATTGCTGACAGATCCGGAGCAGGCCGCCGATTTCGTCAAGCAAACAGGTGTGGATGCGCTGGCCATCGCCATCGGGACGTCCCACGGCGCATACAAATTTACGCGCAAACCGACTGGCGACATTCTTGCTATCGAGCGCGTCAAAGAAATCCATCAACGGATTCCCAATACTCATCTGGTAATGCACGGCTCCAGTTCCGTACCCCAGGAATGGCTTGACATCATCCGAGAATATGGTGGAGATATGAAAGAGACATATGGCGTACCAGTGGAAGAGATTCAGGAAGGTATTAAGCATGGTGTACGCAAGATCAATATCGATACCGACATCCGCCTCGCCATGACCGGCGCAATCCGCCGCCATCTTGCCAAAAACAAGAGCGAGTTCGATCCGCGCAAATTTCTCAAGGACGCAACCGCGGCGGCCAAGGATATTTGTAAGGCACGCTTTGAGGCATTTGGCTGCGCTGGTCAGGCCGGCAAAATCAAACCCATCATGCTGGAGAACATGGCAAACAAATATGCCAAGGGTGAGTTGAAGGCGGTTATCAAATAAACAAAACGCATAAATTGACCCGGATTGTGTTTCCCCTTCCAAACTAAGGCGAGGTGGGAGGCTCGGAATAGACAAAAGGCGGTCAGCATTTGACCGCCTTTTTGTTTGCCAGAAATACAGGCGTGCCAGTGTGGATGAGTTGCGTGCTCTTCATTAATAGGCCACATGGTTCAGGTGCTATCACAGAAGGCTTTTACCAAAATGGGTCGCTTCCATGAAAACACGTCCAGGCCTTATTTAATTCCAGCTTTCTGATTAGCGCCAGACTAACCCCCCAGCCTCGGACCATGCCGACCGCTTCATGCGCATCACTTTCATCGTTGGCAATAGACACTTCGCTCAGCAAGCGTTCCGCAATGACCGTGTCATTCATTGCCCCCAAAATATCTTGAAGCGTAGATAAAGACTGGATGTAACGTTTCATTTTTTTTTGCGGATAGAGCCCAGTGAAAAACTCGGCAGCATAGCGCTGTTTCTTGGCGACGATACGCAAAGCGTGTAGTTCCGCCGCGCTGAGATTCATCAGTTTCCTGCCATATTTTTTCAGTTGACGATGGCGATGTGCCAGCAGCATTCTCGCGAATTCTTTGATCGACATTTTAGATTCGATCCCAATCAGATCATCTCCTGCTGGCAGGTCGGGCGAGGCAGGCCAGCATTTCGCACTCAGCCATGCGCCCTGCTTCAACATTAATTCCGTATAATGCCCTGATTCCACGGCGTTGCGCGCGCTATCATTATGATTGCAACGCAGTTGTTCGCACTTTACCTGTAGCGCCAACATACCCGGGTGACCGGGAAAGGCGGCGCAAACCGTAGGCAACGTTTCCGTGACGAACACATCCCAATCCCGAGCTGGGCCAAATTGCCCGGCCAGCCACTTCAGTTCCTGTGCCACCGGCGCAAATGCCGCTTTGGAAAACGCTTTTGAAAAAATACTCAGGGCCGATCGCTGTCTGCGCAAAGCAACGCGCATTTGATGGAGATATTCGATATCACACCCTTCCAACATTCCGGCTTCGTTACGGTGCAAATGGCTGAGGCAATTCCAGATGATTGCTCCGAGCGCTTCGCTAACACTCATTTCAGCGACAAGTTGGACTGGCTGAGCCTTAAACGGCGGAGACATACAGCCGGAAGCAAGCGCATAACCACGCTCTGCCTTACTAACCTTCTCCAGCCTGAAGGGAATGCTATGCAGCAGATCCTGCGCAAGCTGGAATAATGACAGCGGACTGCCCGATTTCAATTCGAGTTCAATTTCGCAAAGTGGCACACTGGCATCACCGGCTATGATTCTCCCCCGATCGAAACAAAACTCTGCCTTGCTACCGTCGGATAAGCGCAGCATGCGGGTACTACGATTGAATTCCGTGATAAATAACGGATGCAGTTGCTCACGCAGACTGGCAGCGCTAAACAATCTAATGAGCCGTGGATCGGAGATTTTGGTGAAGTCGGGTTCTGCTTTCAGCACTGGTGCTTCCCACTCATCACGCTGATGCAACCCCGCTGCGGCGCTACCTCCACCTTTGATGGTCTGCATCCAGCGTTTGCCCTCGCGGCGCAACCGGAACGCGATGCCGTTACGTCTGAGATCAAAATCAGGCGTATCATAGTAAACGCTGCAAAGTTTTTGTGGGACGGAACTCGCAATACTCAATGATTTCAGCAATAGATTGCGTTGCAATCGGACAATAGAGGCCGACGGCAAACGCAATTTGAGTTCGATCTCCGTAATACCTGCTCCCAGTTTGTTTCCCTAGCTATGCCTCAGTCTGCTTCGCCGCCGCCAGTTCCGTAAGCAGCACTTCTTGAGCACAGAATCTTTTGCCCCCACGGGCAGATCTAAGATGATAATTACCGCCGCTATCCATTTCCCATGCCTGTCTATTATCTTTGAGATAAACATTCAAACCTTCGACAAGCACACGCTTTTTCAGTTTTGCCTCCAGAATGGGAAAACATATTTCGATACGGCGAAAAAAATTTCGATCCATCCAGTCAGCGCTGGAAAGATACATGGCGTGGGTGCCGCCACTACGAAAATAGAAAATTCGGGTGTGCTCAAGGAAACGTCCAATTATCGAACGCACCCGGATATTTTCCGATAATCCCGCAATGCCGGGGCGCAAGGCGCACACGCCGCGAATGATGAGATCAATTTTCACCCCGGCGCCTGAAGCGACATAGAGCGCCCTAATGATTTCCGGCTCAAGCAATGCATTCATTTTTGCGATGATACGCGTGGGTTTTCCCGCTTTGGCGTTCTGAACCTCGTTATCAATAGC
>JBDTKY010000162.1:0-12804 GCA_039935055.1 Nitrosospira sp. | reverse complement strand
TGTTCAGGCATTTCTGTCAGTTTTAGATGTTCTTAGAGAACGGCATTAGGAATTTTAGACGCGGCAATCATGTGATTGCGCTCAAATAAATGGCCGATTTTTAACCCGGGCCTGATTGCTGTGCTGGCGGATGGTTCGACATACTACGCGTGGGTCGTTGACGGAGCCTTCTTTATTTCTGCTACTTGCGCCAAGGCCGGCATCATTACAAAGGCAATGCTACTCGCAAGAAGTTTTTTCATACGCTACTCGCCTTCATGATTTTGTTTTCAGCAGAGGCCAATTTAACTCGCCCAGGAAATATAATTTTTGGTTATGTGTGGCTGCGTACAGAAGTTATAGGCTGATTGAAAGAAAATATGCGCCGGTATCTACTTTTTTCTCCCTCTTGTAGTAGATGCCACTGGCTCGGCACAGGCCAACTACTCCTTGCCGGGCCTTTTTTATGGCCTATCGGCGAGTTGCCGAGGAACATTTTTTATCTTTAGGCCTCCAATCGCGATATAAGTCGTATTATTTAATACACAAACGTATTGCAGTACAAAATACGGTTGCGTATCATAAAATGCCTGAAATGCGACAATACCAAAATTCTTGATGACTCTGGGGAGCACGCATACTCGTTTTCCCGGAAATCAGATCAAAAATAACGGGGCTATTCCGGTTTCTTTTCTGAAACTCATTGAATAAGAAGGAGAAGGCGTGAAACTTATAATTCCAGCTATCTTCGCGGCACTGCTTGCAACTACCGCTCAAGCCGCAGAAACCAATCCGTTTTTTCAAACACCCGATGCTCAAAGCAAGTTCAAGGATGCTCAACTCCATGTAAAACAGCTGATGAGCGCCGGGCGTTACGAGGAGGCGTCGAAATACATGACTGTTTATCAAACATTGGCTTGTGAAGCCTCGGAACAAAAAGCAGGGAGGAGCAAAGAGGACGGAGCAGCGATATGTGCCAGTAAAAACAATTCACCGGATCTGAATGCCCGCGTCGCATCACAACATGCACAATCCGCGAACGATCCATTGCTTGGATCCGGCATCACCGTAATGCAAGGCAACGTACCCGGCTCATCAACAGTGCTGGATGGCAATGCGCCTTCCATTTTTCTCTTTGATCCCCGATCCGTTCCCGGAAATGGTTCATCATCGAATTCCCGGCAGGGACCAAGTGCCGATCCCTGGACCGGTACTCCCTGAATCAACCGGAATCTCGCAGAAGCCCGCATACAAAACGTAAGCTCTCACACAATTCCCGCTGCAACGCGTTGCCAGCAACCATGGGTCGCCTCAAGATCCTCTCTTCAAGCGTTTTTAGATATATTTCCTCTATTATCGATTTTATATCTGAGACAGCGGGTTTATTACCCCTTCCGCACGCAACGCAAGCTCCACAGCTTTTTTCGCTTCATCGACATTCTTAACCTGGGAAAGATCGACAGCAGGATTAGGATAGCTATGCCAAAATGAAAATCCTGCAACTGTTATCCAGAGTAACCCCCTGACGTGTTTATCTACAAATACCTCGTGGTGATGTTCATCAATAATTTTCCACTCGAACTCCATTATGAACCTCCATGCTATTAGTTTTTACCGTCATTGCTGTATTGACGCCCCAAGGGAAACATGAGACCGGGTGATAGCACCAGGATGCAAAATGGAAACATCGCAGTCATGACGAAGTTAAGGTGAATAAATCCACATTCAATGGTGGAACTTGGTAGAACTTCCGTTTCAGGATTATATCCTTTTACCCTCTTCCTGTCTCTTTTCCGCTTTGGAAAGCGACAAATGGCAACGGCGACGGGGCTTGCCACTGAACGGTTTTTCCGATTGGAGTTCGGGGAGATTGAGGTGTATCATGCCGTTTTTAGAAAATATCCCCTGATATCGGAGGCGGTTTTGAAAATATCTTATCTGACGGCAGTTTTTTCCATTGGACTTGCGTTGTTAAGCCCCTTGCACACGGTTGCCGCAGACAAGGCAGGCATCCCCACTGCAAATGCGCCAGCGGGGATGCCGGATAATGAAGGCAAAGTCCTTTCCACGCTTGACGCGCCGGGCTACACCTATATGGAATTGGCGAATACCGAGAAACGTTTCTGGATTGCCGCACCCACTACCCGAGTAAAAGTGGGGGATCGGGTTCGTTTTGAGCAAAGTCTGGTAATGAAAAATTTCAATAGCAAAACACTCAATCGCACCTTCGATCAAGTTATTTTTGTCAACTCTGCAACGATAGTTAATTAAGGCTAACCAAGTCTCTGAATAAATACTCCAGGAGCGCTTATTTGGCTTGGTCTACAGGGTATCTGCCTGAAGCACCCTCGTGCGCCCTCCTGGCAGATCGCGGACTTATCCAGAATTCCCATCGAAATGAGAATTAACTTTAAAAATTTATTATATACAATTGATTTATATATTTAAGCTCTTCTTTTTCCTCGATGGAATTGCTTTTTCTCGGTTATCTCGGGTTCAGGTTCAACAAAGCCCACAAACAGTTTATTTTTAAGTCTTTTTAATTCATCCCGATATTGCGCCGCTTGCTCGAATTCCAGGTTTTTTGCAGCATCCATCATTTGCTTCTCCAGCAGCTTGATTTCCTTTGCAAGTTGCACTTCGCTCATCGAATCATAACGCGCCTGCACCTGCGCGGCCTTGTGATGTTGCTGCGCGGTTTCGATGTTGTAAACGCCGTCAATAAGGTCTTTCACGCGCTTATGCACACCTCGCGGCGTAATGTTATGTTGTTGATTAAATATGATCTGTTTATTGCGGCGACGCTCGGTTTCATCCATTGCGCGCCGCATGGAATCGGTAATTCTATCGGCATATAGAAGCGCTGCGCCATTGATATGGCGTGCCGCCCGGCCTATCGTCTGTATCAGTGAGCGTTCCGAGCGGAGAAATCCTTCCTTGTCGGCATCCAGTATTGCCACCAGCGACACTTCGGGAATATCCAGTCCCTCGCGCAGCAGATTGATACCCACCAGCACGTCAAATTTTCCCAGCCGCAAGTCACGAATGATTTCCACCCGCTCCACCGTATCGATATCGGAATGAAGATAGCGCACCTTGATACCGTGATCGGAAAAATAATCAGTCAGGTCCTCGGCCATGCGTTTGGTCAGCGTTGTCACCAGCACGCGCTCGCCCTTGGCCGTGCGCAGGCTGACTTCCGACATCAGGTTGTCGACCTGCGTGGTGGCGGCTCTAACCTCGATCTGCGGGTCCACCAGGCCGGTGGGGCGCACCACCTGCTCCACCACCTGGCCGCTGTGGACACGCTCGAACTCCGCGGGCGTTGCGGAAACAAACACCGACTGCGGCATCATTTTTCTGAATTCATCGAATCTCAACGGGCGATTGTCCAGCGCGGAAGGCAGCCGGAAACCGAAATCCACCAGATTTTCCTTGCGGGAGCGGTCACCCTTGTACATACCCCCCACTTGCGGGATGGTAACGTGGCTTTCGTCAATCACCATCAGTGAATTAGGACGCAGATAATCAATCAAGGTAGGCGGCGGCTGCCCCGGCAGTTTACCGGACAGGTGCCGAGAATAATTTTCGATGCCTTTGCAAAAGCCCAATTCATTGAGCATTTCCAGATCGAAACGGGTGCGCTGTTCGATGCGCTGCAGTTCCACCAGCTTGTGGCGCTCCTGAAAAAATCCTATACGTTCCCTCAATTCAGTTTTGATGGTATCGATCGCCCGCAACGTGGTGCTTCTGGGCGTTACATAGTGGCTGGACGGATAAACCGTATAACGCGACACTTTTTTCAAAGTGCGTCCGGTGAGCGGGTCGAACAGTGTCATGCTCTCCACTTCATCGTCAAATAGCGTGATGCGTACTGCGGTTTCCGCGCTTTCCGCGGGAAATATGTCGAGCACATCCCCCCTCACCCTGAAGGTTCCACGGCTGAAATCGATTTCATTGCGCTCGTACTGCATTTCGATCAGACGCTGTATGGCCTCGCGCTGGGTGATTTTTTCATTTTCGCGCAGATGCAGAATCATCCCGTGATAATCCACCGGGTCGCCGATACCGTAGATGCACGATACGCTGGCGATTATTATGGCATCGTCCCGTTCGAGCAGCGCCTTGGTCGCCGACAGGCGCATTTGCTCGATGTGCTCGTTAATGCTGGAATCCTTCTCTATGAACAGGTCGCGTGAAGGCACATATGCTTCCGGCTGATAATAGTCATAATAGGATACAAAATACTCGATGGCATTTTCCGGAAAAAACTCGCGCATTTCGGCATAGAGCTGGGCCGCCAGCGTTTTATTGGGTGCCATGATAATCGCGGGACGGCCCAGCCGCGCGATCACGTGAGCCATGGTGAAAGTCTTGCCGGAACCTGTCACGCCCAGCAGCGTCTGGAATGCGAGACCGTCCTCTATCCCTTCCACCAGCTTATCGATAGCTTCGGGCTGATCGCCAGCGGGCGTAAATAATTGATGCAGTTTGTAAGGACTATTGGGGTAGGTAACGATCACAGGTATAATTTCCGGTTAGGCTATTTTCCGATGCCTGATGTATTACTGTATTACTGATTATTTCTTAACTATATCTTCTGACCCATTTTACCATGCGGACAACCCGTATCCGCGTAAGGACATTATCGTGAAACTTTCAAAACGCGTTCAGGCCATCAAACCCTCCCCTACCCTTGCCGTCACAGCGCGGGCTGCCCAGCTTAAGGCGGAAGGCAAGGACATAATCGGGCTGGGTGCCGGGGAGCCGGATTTTGATACGCCGCAGCATATCAAGGATGCGGCCATTATCGCCATCAACAAGGGTTTCACCAAATACACGGCAGTAGGCGGCACCCCGGGTCTCAAAAACGCCATCATCGCCAAGTTCAAGCGGGACAACGGCTTTGACTACACTGCCAGGCAAATTCTGGTTTCATGCGGCGGCAAGCAAAGCTTCTTTAATCTTGCGCTCGCCGTTATTGACCCGGGCGACGAAGTCATCATCCCTGCGCCGTACTGGGTTTCCTATCCCGACATTGTCCTGATTGCCGAAGGGAAGCCAGTGATCGTTGAAGCCGGTATCGAACAGGGTTTCAAAATAACCGCGACGCAACTGGAAAAAGCCATCACGCCTAAAACCCGCATATTCGTTATCAATAGCCCCAGCAACCCTTCCGGCGGGGTGTATACATTGGACGAACTTAAAGCATTGGGCGAAGTCCTGCTCAAGCATCCGGATATCCTGATCGCTACCGATGACATGTACGAGCATATCCTGCTTTCGGACGGCAAATTCGTCAATATCCTCAATGCCTGTCCTGACCTGTATGACCACACCATGGTGCTTAACGGCGTTTCCAAGGCCTATGCCATGACCGGCTGGCGCATCGGTTACTGCGGCGGTCCGGTGCATATCATCACCGCCATGGAAAACATCCAGTCTCAGAGTACTTCCAATCCCACCTCCATTTCTCAGGCCGCCGCGGAAACTGCACTTAATGGCGATCAGTCGTGTATTGTGCCCATGGTGTCGGCATTCAAGGAACGTAACCGGTTTGTTACCGATGCACTCAATGCCATGCCTGGCGTCAGATGTCTGTTATCAGGAGGTGCATTCTATGCCTTCGCCGACACGCGCGAGGCAATCACGCAATTGTGTGCCAAAGGAGTTCTGAAAGACAGCAGTGATGTCGCCCTCAGTGAATATTTGCTGGAACATGGGGGCGTAGCGGTGGTGCCCGGGTCGGCGTTCGGCAGTGAAGGCTATATTCGTCTTTCTTTCGCTACTACCATGAGCAATCTGGAAAATGCACTCAGGCGCATTGCAAAAGCGCTGGCCTGACAGGCGAAGAGACCACCTGTGTATCTTCCAGATTGCCCTCGCTGGCAGCCTGCTAGAACTTGAACAGATACTCGATGAGCTGAATGCTGCCATAACCCCCGAATGGCAAAAGCAGCGCTTGTAGCGCGGGCTGCTGGGTGAAAGGCGCGAATGCACCCTCGCGAGTGCTTCGGATGCGCTCCATCAATAACTTTATTTGCTCTGTGCTAATCGGCGGCCGGGTTGGATCTGCTGCCGTATCGTCAATTGCGGCGGGCGGTGTTTCCTTCAATCGGGCCTGGATGAGCAGTAGCGCCTCATAGTTTGCAAGTGCCTTGGTGCGCACCCCCTCGGCAGTTTTGCGCAGAAGTGCTGCGGTGTATAGCGCGTAGACGAGCGCAAACCCGGCAAGCAAGACCGGAATCAACGGAAAATTTACTGCATCGAAGATATTGCTATGCGCAATTACCATGAAGAGAATCGAGACGAACGGCAGGTAGATGAGCCCGTGAATACGCCGCGTAGCAAGCACAATCAACTGAAAATCGAGGTAATCGTCTAAATACGCACGTGGCACATTGGTTTCGATCGCCTCGCGATCAAGTAGCGGTTTCGGCCACACGTTACGCACATTACTCAAGGTTTCAATGAACTGGGCGCAAACGCGCGTCTGGTAGTTGACTGAGAAGATGACAAACCAAAGAAATGACATATTGAGAGTCACGAGAACGTAATACAGCTTCTCCACAAGCTGTCCGCGATGCGGAAAGGATGGCACGCCGAAGATATAGAACGCTGCAAAAGCAAGTAGAAACACAAGTAGCGTGCTGACTGTGGCCCAGCCCGCCATCTCACGCCAATTGGACGCACGCAGGTAATTGTGCCAAACGGTAACAATCTCTAACGCTGCCCCTCCGGGTTTGGGACTAGGCTTGCCTTCCGCATCGAATAATGCCAGATCGAGATATGGGCCGATCCACAATGCAGACCACCGGCTGCGAGCGAGTGTTCCGGTCTGCGGGGGGGTGAAGCCAAAGCGCTCGGCAATAAGCTGGGTCTGCCGCCGGATCCCGACAATGAATACCAACACCAGCACAAGCATTAGCACGAAGCTGATGAAACGCAAGACAAGGCTCGGCCACACACTGACGCCTTCCAGCCACACAAACGGCTCTCCGACACCGTTCTCGAGCGCGGTATCCAGCTCTGACTTGACTACCGCAAGGAACGAAAGCACTGCGAACACCAGCCCAGCCACTCCAATCATGGCGAACCTTGCATACCGCGCCTTCGCTGGCACAGGAGAAGTTAGCGCACGCAATGTCTCATGGACGTGGCGATTCATCAAGGCAATAAGCACAATCCCGAGAAAGACCATGAAGATAGTCGCTGGCAAGACCATGAAGATAGCCGCTGGCTTATGTGAGAAATCCTGCTCTGGCCTGGCCGGTTCGATATCGTTGCATTCCCGCCACTTATTCCAGTTGCCATCACATGTTATGTTGTCTTTCTTACCGAGTGTGCCTTTGGGATCGATGCCATCCAACCATTTCCGGAGATCCGATATCGACGGCGAGGCGAGATGTACAGCCTCCGTCCGGCCAATTTCGAAAATCTGTGGACGCAGCCATTTTGACATGTTATCAGTCCAGACCTTGACATTGAACGGCTCGTCGTAGAGCGCCATCAACCCGGTGAAGTAAGGCATGGTCGTTGACTGTTGCTGCGCCGGGCGCAGCAACAAACCAAAGTTAGATGCATCCATGAGGTGGCGCGTCCAAGTCTTCTCGTCGTCATGAAGGAAAGTATTATCGTGGGCGGTAGTAAAGAAGACTTTTTCCGCGTACCGAAGATCGCGTATCGGCGGCAAGGCGGAATACACAGATTCCGTCCGGTCAATTTCAAAGATCTGTGGGCGCAGCCATTTCGATATGATATCAGCCGAGAATCCTATCTTATCGGTTCGAATGAGTTTGAAAGACCCGCTGTCAAACGCCATCAGCCCGGCGACGTAAATGGCGATCTGGTAACTGTCCCGGAACGGCATGGTCGACTGCTGCAACGCTGGGCGCAGCGATAAGCCGAAGTTGGACGCAACCACAAGATTACGTGTCCAGGCTTTCTGGTCGGCATGGAGGTAACGGGCGTCGAGGTCGGTGGTGAAGAAGATCTTGTCCTTGAAGCGGCCGCGTAGCGCCTGGAGGATAAGAAGTTTATCGTAAACATCGGAGCCGACTATGCCGATCGCCTTGACACCACGTTTTGTGAACTCTTTATCCCCATCAAGCCGCGCAATCTCGTCGGCTAGGCGTCGCAGATAATCAGACTGGCTGCGGCCCTCGGCATGTTCCGGCGGCGTATCATCGAGTTGTGCGCGCAAATCCTTCGATTTGTCCCCACCTCCCTTGCGAAGTGCATTGCTGCCCGGCTTATCGATGTCGGGCAGCACGCCATCGAGCCCGCGCAGGTAGGTGAATGTGCGCACGTGCGACGATTTAGCTCCGCAACGCTCCGAAAAACCGTCGGAGAGATACCGTGATAGCGTGCGTGCGTACTCAGAGTCCCACTCGCTAACCAGCACCAGGCCATCTTTACATTTGGGTTGCGGGTCTGCAGGGTTTGGAGGCTTCACCAGCGATGTCTCTCCCTGTATCTGCGACAAATCCTTATATACGAGCTCCCGATTGACGCCGCGCTGCCACAATTCCCATAGCAGCGCGGTAGCGAGCACGTCGTCGGTGCCGATTGTGCGGACGATCGAGTGGTCTTCGAGAATTTTCGCATAGATACTGCTGAAGTATAGGAAGCAATGCCACGGCGGCCTGAGTTCCCCATTAGGCGATACCGATTCCGGTCCAAGATCACAATTAGAGATCGTTGCGCTTGGCGAGAATTTTTCAAGTGTCTTGCCACTCTTAAGCCTCCTTGGATGTTGCTGTTGACCGCGCCTAGTGAGATCCACCAGCATTCCCGACCCCGCAGGCCCGATCAGCTTGAAGCTGATACGGCTTGGTGTGGAAGGCGCCAGGTCATCGAACAGGTCATACATCTGATCCAGTCCGTTGGTGAGTTTGTCTTCGTTCAGCCAGAGCACCAGCACATTTGATGACGGCATGTTTGACGACAGCTCCCCTCGCTTGAACCACTCGAAGGGTACGTTCAGGAAGGGCGCTTTCAACTGCTTGTCCGCGTCGACGGTGCGGGACTGAGGCTCACGTTCGGGCAGCGGAAAGCGAAAGTAGCCGAGTGCGTCGGGATTCTTGGGACTATAGTGATGGAAACCCAACGCCGAGATTACCGCGAAACGCGAGCGGCGCCGACTTTCAGCCGCCTCAGGATATGAGCTGCCAGAGACGCTTACGGCGACAACCGTCACTTCGCTGAGTCCTTCTCTTTCATCCAGCTTCTGTTGTATGCTTTCGCGCACCATCTCCAAAGTGTGAATTTCGCGCACACGGGTCGATTGGAGATCATTCTCATGCTTCTCGACCGCTCCCAGCGGATCCTGCCACAGTCGCGCCTCGACATCCTGTTTATCAGCCGAAAAGAATTTCACACGTTCCGAATCACCCGGACGAGCGCTCTCCAGCGGCACATTCTTGACCAGTACACCTGCCGTTAGCAGCACCACCATTACGATGGGCAGCGGGTTGACAAGCGAGCCTCCGGCTTTGTCGTTGCTCATGCCGCCTCCAAAATCGTCTGATGGAGAGAAAATTTCAACCCGTGAGGCGGCGGGACTGCAACGAATTCATACATGGCCAGGCCAGTCATTGCGCCACACCCGCACTAAAAAATCACATGCTCCATCATTTAGCCGCCGGATTCAGGTTTATTGCCCTGCCCTTTACTGATTTTCGACCCAGGAACTTCTCATGCCGTAATGAAACAATACGCATGCTCGAAATTGAAGTCGTAAAGAAACGGTTAAATATCGGTTAAATCTCTTTGGATTATATTTTCCGCCGCTGGGGCGTCGTAAACTGACCAAGCATTATGAGCACTATCCCTCACCGCTCGGCGAGGGGTGCTTATTTTCTTGTTATATCTTGATTGAGAAAGGACAGTATGGATTCGGTGGATACGACTGTCGCCAAAATGTAGGGAGTCTGAACCTATTAGAATATTCGTGTGGACTCGTAGGGGTATTTGAGGAAAGAGCCCTCAATATCTTACCAAGCCGCCCTACGTCGTTGCCGACTTGGCGTACCATCGATTATTACACTAAAAACGAGGAGACTCCCCCACGCAGACAAACTTAAGCGTATATATAATTTGACATGTAAGTGAAAAATTTCTGAGCAATGCGGTGTCAACGAAGCAGAGTAAGCAGGCAATTCTCAAAGCAGACTCGCGCTAATATTAAACGATAGAGGTGTTAAAGTACCTATTCCTCGGGTAAATGCGCAAGTTCCGGATATTGCTCAAGCGCCCGCTTGCGGTCATACATCAAAAGTTTTTTCGCCGCCGCAGCAAAGGCCAGTTGACTATCGGTCTGAGGCGCAGCTATTGTTGTGAGCTCCACCGAACTGGAAATAATGTCCGGCGGCGATAGCGGGATATCAGCTCTCGGCTGGGCAAGCGACTGAGCCAGCACCTGTGACACGCTTTGTATCCCCAATTCCCTGCGTCGCTTGACCTCATCATTATAGTCGGGCGTACCGGCGAACTTCTCGGACAGCAGTTGCAATATCGACGTATGATCCATCGCACCCTTGAACACGGTGCCAGGCGGAATCCATGGCGATGCAATGAGCGCTGGAACCCTGGGGCCGGTACTCTCAAACCCGGCGGAAAATAGCGCACCGGGTGGAACCGGGGCAGGAATCGCCAACGGCGAGACATGATCGAAAAATCCGCCGTGCTCGTCATGCGTGGTGATCAAAAGCGTCCGGTTCCATTTGGCCGGGTCCTTGGTCAGCAGGTTATATATGTCGCGCAGAAAATGTTCTCCAGGGCCAATAGCCGTAGGGGGATGGTTGTCATTAGGGGTCCAGCCAAAATGCACGGGCGAATCGGTGTACTCGGGTTCAATGAATATCACGTTCGGCATCTCCGACAACGGCTCGGATTCAAAATCTCCCGGCAAACGCCTGAAACTGCGGAAGTTCGGCCCCAATACCTCATCGAATTTATCGAATAGCGTGAAAAATGAAATTCCGCAGTGATACACGCGCCAGCTAACGTTATGAGCATTCAGCCACTCGAAAACAAAGCTCCCCTTGATGGTAGGGATAGGACGAGGCTTCGTGTCATCGATCAAGGAATAACCGCTATAGGCCACTGAACGGTTAGGTTGCGTATCCGTAGGGAGCGGAGCAAACCAGTGGTCGCAGAGGGCATATTGCGTCGCAAGGAAAGTCGACATTGAGGCATCGCCAGGCGCAAGAAAGCCCAGCGGCGGCGGATCGTTTACCTTGCTCCCCGTCGCTTGATAATATGCGTCGGCGAACCCGCTCATGGTGAATCGAGTACCGGTCTTTGCCAATTGCGTCGCTACAAAGGGTCTGCCGTGGGGCAAGTCATGAAGCAGAGGCCCATCCTTCAACTGAAAAGGCTGGTAGCCCACCCCATCGAGAAAATTCGTATAGCCGGGATTTGCCTCGGGATCGATTAATCCTTCGACATCCGTTCGATTGCCGAATCGGGCCATGCTGAGATGCCCAAGAACGTGGTCGAAAGAACGATTTTCCATCATTACGATCACGATGGTCTGAATCTGGTCAAGTATCGCCATGAAATTACTCCCCGCAACTCATCTGTGTCTTGATCGTCAACCGGCCCGCAACCACATCGAGTACGCTCTCACAGGCTTCGTCCGGACCAACCGGCGTCCGGACTGTCCAGGTCCCGGTAACGGGCGCATTTTTGAAACCATCTGTTATGCCATTTGGCGGGATTTCGACTTCCATCCCCTCTTTACTGACCCATAGCGGCCGGTGGTAATTATTCGTAATCAAAACGGCGCGAACACGTGAAGAGGTATCTTTTTGCTGAATCGTAAATGAAGTCAGTACAGACTGAGGATCTCCCCCGCATTGGGCGACCCCTCCCAGCAGCCTGGAACTCTGACTTGGGATGACCAGCACATCCCATTCGCGTTGATCGCTTTTGAGCAGACCCGGAGCCTTGATTACAAAGCGGGTGCTTTGCGTGGGGGTGAATGATCGCGAGCCTTCCGTCGCCACCTCTCCTGTACCTTCCAGTGGCGGAACCGCGTCCAGCGTCACGTTGCCATTATTGCCGGAGGCCTGCCAGCCAATCTTGACAGTTTCTCCGGGACATACGGTACTCGGCGCCACGGAGAAGGATTTGATTTGAGCACAGCCGGCGATCAAGGGCGTTATCAGCACTGCAGCCAATATCAGAAGCCGATCATGCATGTGCAGTACCTCCAGCCCGGCCGTTAATGTTACCCATGATTTTCTCCTCGTTTTTTGTCACGGTTTGTCAATGTTCTTATCACCAGTACCCTGGGGGCACCATGTAGAGACCCGTGTCCCATTTCCATTGGCGGAGAGGGTTTTCCGTCATGGCATTCTTATCGTCAGGCTGTGCGGTCCAGTGAAAATCGCAGACACTCCCGTTGTGTCCCACGAAGGTGTGTATGCCGCCGTTGGCGACGCCAACGAAGAATGGCGTTTTCTCCAGCTTCTCCAGCAACGCCTCGGTATTGCTGTCCGGCGTGATGCCGCGATAACCGGTGATGACAGCGTCACAACGTACGCCGTTCGATTCCGGAATCGGCGACTTCCATACGCGTGAGCCGGCCTTCGCCATGTTAAGCGCACCCAGTTTCTCGCGCTCGCCCGATTCCGCAAGGTCTTCGGCGGTTCGCGGCGAATAGAACACAGCCGTCCAGCCGTCCTTCTGCAGTTCTTCGCAGAGAACGGTGCCGCGCAGGTCGGCGTCCCTTACGCTACGGTTGATCTCGACAAAGCGCGCTTCAAGCCCGGCACCCCCATAGGCTGCCTTGACGTTCTGCATCACCCAGCCGATACA
>JBDTKY010000161.1:0-3288 GCA_039935055.1 Nitrosospira sp. | reverse complement strand
ACGGGGTCGACAATACGGTAGCCGCGCCCATGCACCTTATGTACCGTCAAACCAACTTCATCCAGGCCGCGCAGCGCATTGGACACGCTAGTGCGCGAAACTCCAAGACTCCGTGAAATAGTTGCACCGGAATGGAATTCGCCATCGCTCAATTGACGCAAGACGGAAAAAGTGAGAGGCTTCATGCTGATCAGTGTAGTGCAAATATTCTCGTCTGTGCTACAGCGGCTTACGTAATCTCGCAATCATCCCCCAGGGATAACGATTCCTGGACTAATCATGCAAACCGGTTGGTTCGTTACCCCCACGTGCAAGTATCGGCGTAAGAAATGAAGTCAACGCAGTGATTACTCTCACTGCAAATTGGAATTTCGTGCCGCGCGAATCTCTTCAGCCAGCTGCAATACGGACATGGCGTAATGCACACTGCGGTTGTAGCGCGTGATGACGAAGAAATTATTAAAACCCAACCAGTATTCGTTACCGCCGTTATTTGCCAGCTCTATCAGCGTAACCTGACGGTCACCGGAAATGTCCACTCGTGGTATCACGCCCAATTTTCTTATTTCTTCCACTGTATACGCCGGTTTTCGTCCCGCAAACAAGGCCTCGCGGTAATTCTCACCGTTAACCAGGGCCGGGACTACTACTGCCCGCTCTGTCTCCCAGCCGAAACTCTTCAGATAATTCGCGACACTACCTATCGCATCTGCCGCACTGCCGGATAAATCGGCCTTTCCATCGCCATCAAAATCCAGAGCATAACGCCGGTAGCTGCTGGGCATGAATTGCGGAATACCGATCGCACCGGCATAAGAGCCCCTGATATTGACCACATCCGCATCCTGCTCCCGTCCCAGCAACAGATATTGCTCTAGTTCGTCTCGAAAAAATTTGGCACGCTTTGGATAGTCGAACGCCAGCGTGGTCAATGCATCCAACACACGGTGTCTGCCGGTCTGAACGCCATAAGTGGTCTCCACACCGATCACTGCGGTGATGATTTCCTCGGGGATACCGAATTCTTTGCGTGCCCGCTCCAACGTTGCGGTATGACTGTTCCAGAAAGCAACCCCGCCCGCTATACGCCGCGAATTGATGAACAGAGGGCGGTATTCATACCATGGCCTGGAGGTTGCCGGCTGGGAAATCGCATTGATGATGGCTGGCTGAAACTGTGCCATTCCGAAAATACTCTCAAGTTCGGCCTGCTGGAATCCATGCCGCTCAACCATCTCACCGATAAAGATTTCGATCTCCGGGCGCGGCTGTGCCGCTACGGCGATCTCGGCGGCCGCCACACTCCCGGCGATTGCAAGAATTCCGAATACATATATTCGCAAATGCATAATTTTCCTAATAAAAAAATGCCGAAAATCAATTATCGACATGGAAATTGGCCGATAACGTTTCATTAAACCTCTTCCACCAAGCTTTTTGCTCAAGTTTATCCTTCATTCCTCATCGCCCCATTCTCGCCATCCCTTTAGCAGCGGGAAATAAAGTCCTCGCCTGACCGGCCGCCTGTCGATCAACCGCATAAACGCGGCATAGCGATCGAGCTGAAAACGGTAGCGCTCCTGCTCGCGATTGAGAAAGCCTTCCACATCCGCGCCTTCATGACTGCTGGTCTTATAGTCCACGACCCAGCGCTGTCCGTTCTCATCACAGAAGGTGCGATCGATAACGAGATTCACATGCTCGCCGCCGATAACCGTGGTCATGCGGAACTCGTTGCGAACTTCCTGCTGTAGCCCGAGCAGCCATTGTCCGCGCGTGTCGCTCACCGCATGAGTAAGCGCTGTTATCACGCGTCTGACAGCCACATCGGTATCGCTATCATTGTAGTCCATGCCGCATGCAACCAGCTGATACCTGAAAGCGTCCCGCAAAACTTGAATCCGCGCCACACTCCAGTTCTTCACCCCATCTCCCGCGATGCGCTGCAGCCAGCGATGTACGATGCTTCCAATACGGCGAGCGGTTTCGCCTGCCCACGAATATTCGATATCACCCTGTGCTGGCGTTATATGCTGCTGTGCGCTCCACTGCACAGGTGGCGGCGGCGCAGGCAGCACCCAGTCGGAAACAAGGCGGCGTAGCAACTGATCGATTGAGTATTTTTCTTGTCTTCCATTCTCTTCTCCATCAGTGATAAAAGGTATGGCTGGAGACATTGCGCGTGCCGCAACTTCAGTATAGGCACATTTGACCACAGGCCAGATTTTGCTCAGCAATGTTTTCACGGCTGGCGGCTTCAGTTCGAACACACTATCGTGACCGCAAACGAGACCCGTGCTGCCAAGCAGGTGCAAGCGCGCCTTGGCACGCGTTGCGGCAACATAAAGCAGCCGCTCGTCCTCAAAACGCTCTTTCTCACCATTGAGTTTCTCCAGCCAGGAATAAATTCGATCGGCGACTGTGCCGGTCTCCTGAATCGGTGCAAGCAATAAATCGCTACCTTCATTCCGTTCCCCTGCGAACAATATGCCGCGCGGGTGCTCCATCCACATGAACAGTTTCTTGTCGTTGCTGCGTGACGAGCGCCCGAGGCCGGGCACGATTACGCAATCGAACTCCAGCCCCTTGGCCTTGTGAATGGTCATGATCTGCAATGTATCGTCAGCTTCCAAGTCAGGTAGTGCATAGAGCCTGGTGAGTCCTTCCTCCAATGCAGCAAGTCTGGGAATGCTGCCGGCCTCGCCGTGCGCTTCAAGATAATCAAGATAGACGGCGGCATCCTCTAAGTCTGTTGCGCCCTCAATGCAGCCGGGGCCTCCCAGCGCAAGCCACGCCGCCTCAACAGTCGCCCGGAGAGATTGACGACAGCGATTATCCATACAATGTTTCAGCACTTCGCGCACGCGTAGCAGCCGGGTGCGACCATCGATGGAGAGCCTCACCATGCGTGCATCATCATTAAGCAATTCCCATGCTGTCCGGCTATTGCCTCTTGCGCCTTTTACCTCTCTATCTACAACCTCTCTATCTACAACGTATGCCTCATCGGTGTCATTTGGTACGGAATCGATGTGCGCCGAAATTACGGCGTGGATATCCTCAAGCGTGAGACCGCACCATGGCGCGCGCAACAACGCAAGCCATGCCAATCGATCTCCCGGATGCGCCAGTGCGCGTGTCAGTGCTAATAAATCCTGCACTACTGGCCGATGGCCGAGTCCCTCAATTTCGATCGCGCGAAAACGTAAACCGGCTTCCTTGAGCCTAGGTATGATTTCATGAAGATGACTACGGTTGCGCACCAGAATTGCTGTAGTGGCGGCTGGA
>JBDTKY010000160.1:0-9322 GCA_039935055.1 Nitrosospira sp. | reverse complement strand
AGCCTAGTAGATCTCCTTAACGGTATCTGGGCTACCGACCAGCAAGCGCATGGTCCCATTGTGCTGGTCATTGCCTGCTGGCTTATATATCGCAAGTGGCCAGATATGTGGCGTTTGAGCGAGGGTCAACCAATTGCTTCTACGGCTGGCTGGCCTATTTTTATTTTTAGCCTGATTCTATACGTCATCGGTCGTTCGCAAGATATTCTCCTTTTTGAGATTGGATCGGTCATCTGGCTGCTTGCAGCCATCATCCTGCTTATGCGGGGCAGTGCTGCACTCAAGGCACAATGGTTTCCGCTCTTTTTTATGCTCTTCATGATCCCGTTGCCTGGCGCGATTGTGGATACCCTCACTATGCCAATGAAAATGGCTGTCTCTTATGTAGCCGAGCATATACTCTTCTGGGCAAACTATCCCATCGCTCGCACGGGGGTGATTCTTCAAATCGGGCAGTACAAATTACTGGTGGCGGATGCATGTGCTGGTCTGCATACGTTGTTCACGCTTGAGGCCCTGGGATTACTTTACCTCAACATTATTCGGCATGATTCACTATTTCGTAATGTTGCCTTGGCAGTCCTAATTGTACCCATCTCTTTTACTGCCAATGTAATAC
Source organism: Nitrosospira sp. (assembly GCA_039935055.1). Taxonomy (GTDB): domain Bacteria; phylum Pseudomonadota; class Gammaproteobacteria; order Burkholderiales; family Nitrosomonadaceae; genus Nitrosospira. Next base: position 8,703 of record JBDTKY010000160.1, on the reverse strand, counting down.
GTGTAATGGTACTTACGCTGATTACCTATCATTTTGGCGACGAGGCAGGACAGGGTTTTTTGCATGGATTTGCGGGTATGGTGCTATTTCTCAGTGCTCTCCTCTTAATAATTGGAGTTGATTCGCTATTGCAACTAGGCGTGAAGCTGCGATATAAACATGCTGGCGTCCCGGATCGCACATAAAACGATGAATATCGGGTTCAGAAATTTCATTCTTCTTATATTAATGCTCGCCGCTTCTGGACTTGCGCTCGCATTGCGCCCAACTTACAAGATTGCTGAACAACATTCGCCCATTGACCTTGAACTGATGATTCCGCGGACGTTTGGTGAGTGGCGTGCAGAGAAGGAGAACTTGGTACAAATTGTTGATCCACAACAGCAGGAAGTGATAGACAAAATTTATACACAAACACTTAGCCGTACCTACGTTAACAATCGTGGCTACCGTATCATGCTTGCAATTGCTTATGGAGACGATCAACGCGACACCATGCAAGTACACTATCCTGAAGTTTGTTATCCAGCTCAGGGTTTTTCGCTTAGCGATAAACAGAATGGCATGCTGACGACCGTAAATGGTGCAATCCCGGTAACCCGTATCCTAACCAGTCTGGGCCCGCGTAATGAGCCCGTTACCTACTGGACAACAATTGGCGACAGGGTGGTTCGGAGTGGCATTCAGAAGAAACTCGCCGAAATGAGCTACGGTCTGAATGGTAAAATTCCCGATGGCATGCTAATTCGGTTCTCTTCCATCGACGGGAACGCCGACAACGCGTATGAGATGCAAACCCAATTCGCTGATCAGATGCTTGGGGCTTTAACGCCCGAATATCGCAAAAAGCTGAATGGCGACCTCCAGCCTAACTGAGCTTTATGAAAAAAATAGCACTTATCACCGGGATCACCGGACAGGATGGCGCTTATCTCGCCGACTTCCTCCTCAAGAAGGACTATATTGTTCATGGCGTCAAGCGGCGTTCATCACTGTTTAATACCGACCGTATTGATCACCTATACCAAGATCCCCACGTTTCGCAACGTAATTTCGTTTTACACTATGGAGACCTGACTGATTCGACTAATCTTATTCGCATTATTCAGCAAGTGCAGCCCGACGAAATCTACAATCTTGCTGCAATGAGTCATGTTGCGGTAAGCTTTGAAACCCCGGAATATACAGCTAACGCGGATGGAATTGGCACGCTTCGCATTCTTGAAGCAATCCGTATCCTCGGTATCGAGAAGAAGACGCGCTTCTATCAGGCCAGCACCTCGGAACTCTACGGCTTGGTGCAGGAAACTCCTCAAAGCGAGACTACGCCCTTCTACCCGCGTAGTCCTTATGCCGTAGCCAAGCTCTACGCCTACTGGATCACCGTCAACTATCGTGAAGCCTACGGGTTATATGCTTGCAACGGCATTCTCTTCAATCACGAGAGTCCTATTCGCGGGGAAACTTTTGTTACCCGGAAAATTACTCGTGCGCTCGCCCGGATAAAACTCGGTTTGCAGGAGTGCCTTTACCTCGGCAACCTGGATGCACAGCGCGACTGGGGCCATGCGCGCGATTATGTCGAGATGCAGTGGTTGATGCTCCAGCAGGAACAAGCGGAAGACTTTGTTATCGCAACCGGCATTCAGTACAAAGTGCGCGAGTTCGTCAGTACAGCCGCCGATCAGCTTGGCATGCATATCAACTGGAAAGGCGCAGGCATTGATGAAGTCGGGACGGTTAACTCGCTTGCCTCCGAGCAATCGCCGCGTGTCATTGTCCGCGTCGATCCACGCTACTTTCGTCCGACGGAAGTTGAAACTCTTCTCGGCGATCCGACTAAGGCCAGGAAAAAGCTCGGCTGGGCGCCAACGACATCTTTCGAAGAACTCGTTAGCGAAATGGTGCGGGAAGATCTCAAGAGCGCTGAACGCGACGAACTCGTTAAGAAGCATGGGTTTGTTGCCTACGACTATCATGAATAGGTAAGAACGGTGGACACAACCGATAAGATCTATATTGCTGGGCATCGTGGCCTAGTCGGTTCCGCTATTTTGCGGAACCTCAAGCAAAACGGGTACAACAACCTCATAACCCGGACCCACGCTGAGCTGGATTTAACAAGCCAGATGGCTGCCACAACTTTTTTTGCCGACGCCAAGCCCGCGTACGTGTTTTTAGCGGCTGCGAAGGTAGGTGGCATCTATGCTAATAATACATATCCAGCTGAATTTATCTATGACAATCTCGCTATCCAAACCAATATCATTCATGCTGCATACTTGAGCAAGGTCAAGCGGCTTATGTTTCTAGGCTCCAGTTGTATTTATCCCAAACTTGCGCCGCAGCCCATGAAGGAAGAGTATCTTCTCACGGGGCCATTGGAAGCCACTAATAGACCTTATGCTATAGCCAAGATTGCGGGCATAGAGATGTGCTGGAGCTACAACCGTCAGTATGGCACCCGGTATCTGGCAGTGATGCCGACCAATCTATACGGCCCAGGTGACAATTATCATCCTGAGAATTCTCATGTCATTCCAGCACTTATCCGAAAGTTCCACGAGGCCAAGGTCTGCGCGAATTCTGCGGTCACGATCTGGGGTACCGGGACGCCGCGACGAGAATTTCTTTATAGCAACGACATGGCAGATGCTTGTGTCTACCTGATGAACTTACCAGAAGAAAAGTTTGCAACCCTTCTGGGTAGCGTGGAATCAAAATCGGGTCGTTTCGAGCCACCGCTTGTGAATGTCGGGGTGGGAGAGGATATTACCATTCGTGAGCTAGCTGAGGTGGTTGGCAAAATTGTTGGCTTTGAGGGAAATTTGCTTTTTGATGCAAGCAAGCCCGATGGCACACTGAGAAAACTGATGGATACCAGCCGACTGAATCATATGGGCTGGCGAGCCCGCACGCCGTTGGTTAAGGGTCTTGCTCTTGCCTATGCCGAATTTGCCAAAACGCTGGTTTCTGACCATTAAGTCGTAAACCAATCGTCGGATCCAGTTGATGAGAAACCTGGCTGATCAAAGCCTTACGGCACTATTCTGGGGAACCGGTGGTTCTGTTGCAAGGATATTCCTTCAATTAGCAACTCAGGTGATATTGGCGCGTATCCTGGGACCCGCCGAGTACGGGCTTTTCGCCCTCGGAGTAATCGTAGTTGGAGTGAGTACAAACTTCTCTGATATTGGCTTGGCTTATGGCTTAATCCAGAAGAAATCAGTTAGTGCAGATGATATACGTTTCGTATGGACTTGGCAGTGCTTTCTTGGACTTTTGGTTTCGGGCACTATTTTTTTTTCCGTTGACACACTTGCAGCTTTTTTTGCCAAGCCCGAAGCGGGATTTATATTTCGCTGGCTTTCCTTGGTCGTTCTGATCAATGCGATAACTGCGGTTTCAATCAATTTATTAAAAAAAGAACTTAATTACAAATCAATACAGATCGCGCAGATATCGAGTTACATTCTCGGTTATGTTTGTGTTGGCATCCCTTTAGCGATGGCTGGATATGGCGGCATATCACTAGTGGCTTCCTGGCTTATTCAATCAGGCTCGAATTTTGTTATTCTGTATTTACAGGTTCGGCATCCGGTCACCTTCAAATTCCGGGTTGCCAATGGTCGACAGATGTTTAATTATGGTTTGACAGTTCTGGGAACCAATCTTATCAACTGGATGTTGAATGGTGCAGACAAAATACTGGTGGGCCGAATATTTCCAGCGCACACGATAGGCTTGTATACCACGGCATTCAATTTAATATACTCGCCGTGCTCCATTCTCTCCGGAAACCTTTCATCGGTAATCTTTTCTGCATGTGCCAGGCTTCAAGATAATCACCAGGCATTGCGTGAGGTTTTTTTGCACTCGCTCTCAGCTATAACCTTGATCAGCTTTCCACTATTTACCCTAATTGGAGTAGGGAGCGAGTTTGTCATAATGGCAGTTTATGGAGCTGCATGGCTTGAAGCCGCTCAATTTTTGACACCTTTTGCTCTAGTCATGCCGTTTTTGCTGATATGGAGCATCTCGACCCCGATTCTTTGGAACGCAGGACATACGAAGCTGGAATTATGGTTGCAGTTACCCATGATTTTTTTATGGCTGGTTGTGCTCTACGCTGTATCAAATTCAGCTGCTGGGACGGTGGCTATTGTAGCAGCATTCCTATTTGCTGCGCGTTGCATAGTCATGGTTCTTGCAGTTGGGAATGTTATCAAAATCCCCCTTAGATCCCTTTTTCGAGCAATACGGGGTGGAATTGTACTTACCCTGATAATGGCGGTTATGTCGGTAGCGCTAAAGCTAAGTATAGCTATGCTTGATATTAGTCCGCTGCTACAGCTCTTTCTCATGCTGGGAGGGGGAGTCGCTACGTACCTGATCAGTTTTTTTCTGCTAGGTCCTAGGCTCGTAGACGAGTTGTCTGGCGCTTCTATCGCACAATTAAATGAATGGCTGCCGGGTTGGACCAAGCCCATAGTTGGGCGCTTCTTGAGAAAGCAAAAAAATGATCGATGATATCTTTGGTTACTCAATTTACTTCGGCATTGCCTTGGCTTTGGCGGTGGTGGGTACGCTCGGTCTTGGGCTCATGTTGCACGCTGGAACCCATATTCGAAAGGAGCCTCTTCCGGTGCTTTTCTTCGGAATCGTCGCATCAATTATGGCAATTCCAATCACCACCGGCCGTTTTATCTCCGCCGGAATGGGAACAAGCGAAGCATCATTTGAGGATATCGGATCATCTTTCTGGATTAATCGACTGATTACATTATTTATTCTTTTACTTTGTGTTGAGCGCTTTATTCGTTTTATTGTTCGTCGTGAATGGACACAAATTCATGGTTGGAGTCTTTTTTGGGCGTTTGCTGCCTTCGGTTTAACTAATCACATTCTCAACGGAATTTTTGGTGCTTACCCATCTTTCGAACATAAAGTGCTCTACGCTTTCTTTTTTTATTTCTGCGTATTCCTGGTCGCTCAAAGCCAACCGGAACGATGCTTTCTTTTTGTGCGATCAACGCTGCTTTTTTTTCTCGTTTGCAGCGCTTTTGCCGCGGTAATAATACCGAAAGTAGTTATGGACACGGGATACTCCGGTGGATTAGGTATCCCGATTCGCTATTATGGTTTGGCAACCCACGCCAATACGTTGGGGCCACTTGCGGTCGTACTTATGATCTGTCTCTGGCGTTTTCCTTTTGATGCGAGGTGGATCAATATTTTTTCCTGGTTGTTAGCGTCAAGCTCGCTTCTTCTGTCGCAGTCAAAGACTACAATTGCGGCTGCCCTCGTGATAGGACTTTTCTTAGTGATTTATCGATATTATAAACGCCTCGAAGAATTTGTTCCGAAGCGGCGCTTTGGCCTGTTTATGAGTATCGCGGCTTGCACCTGTTTTTTTCTCTCCGCAGTGATTTTTTTTGCTTGGCTTGGAACCGACGCAACTGAAAGGTTACTCAACAAATTAGATATGGCTTGGGGCGGGCAGCTCACCTCATTAACTGGGCGTACGAAAATTTGGGTTATAGCCTGGGAGGAGTTTCTGGCCAGTCCGTGGTTTGGTTATGGACCTTCAATCTGGGGAGATTACTACCGATTCATGATAGGTATGAGGGCCGCCAATAGTGCCCATAACCAGTTGCTACAGTCGTTGAGTAGCGCCGGAATAGTGGGGTTAACAGGCCTGATCTTTTATACTTTCATGTTGATCGTTTATTCCCTGAAGGCCGCACCCTTATCGGGTGGAATATCTGTAGCGCTCGTCGGTCTTATGCTCATTCGAGGTCTTTTCGAAGCCCCCTTTACTTCTTCGAGTGCCATTACATCTGATTTCTTCGTTCATCTACTGGCGCTAGTCGCATGCATCGGTTTTTTGTCTCCAAATACAAACAAATCAACGTTAAAGGCATATAGGTCTCGCATACCTGAACGGGGCGTGCGCCCTTATCAAGGATGGAAGGATATTCGAAAAGACTTTTCCTTGAAGGGGTAATATTAAGTTGCGCACCAGAAGGTGGAAGCACGATACGTATTTAGGCTTCTGTGCGGGAATCAAACCCTCTTTTTGAAATTGGTTAACCAAGGGTATATGAGAGACTATGTATCAGTAGTGTCCGGCAATTTTACTCAGACGGTTATGTAACGACTTGATTGTGAATAGAGAATAGTATGTTTAAGGATGTCACCGACTTGAATATGAATTTTTTGGGAAACTGGGGGTTTTTTCCTGGGAATTCCTATCATGTATTCAGGCCAATTGGTGTTCGCACAACTCATGGAGCATTTACCCCTTCACACGTTCCGCCGCTGTGTGCAGCGTTATCCTTCCAAATATCCCACCAAGACGTTTTCGCATCTCGACCAATTTCTCTGCATGGCCTTCGCTCAACTGACCTAACGCGAGAGCCTGCGCGACATCGAGACCTGTCTGCGCGCCCACCAGGCCAAGCTCTACCATCTGGGCATCCGTGGTCATGTCGCCAGGAGCACATTAGCCGATGCCAACGAGCTACGCGACTGGCGCATCTACGCCGACTTCGCCATGAGCCTGATCCAGACCGCCAGAGCGCTTTACGCCAGCGACAGCTTTGCAGGAGAACTGGAGCAGACAGTCTACGCACTCGATACCACGACTATCGACCTGTGCTTGAGCGTCTTTACGTGGGCGCACTTTCGCTCCACCAAAGCCGCCGTCAGGATGCATACGCTGCTCGACCTGCACGGCAATATTCATCCTTCATTCACATCAGCGATGGCAAGATGCACGAGGTCAATGTGCTCGACATCCTGATACCCGAAGCCGGCAGCTTTTACATCATGGATCGTGGCTTCACCGATTTCGCTCGCTGGTTCGTCCTGCATCAAGCACGGGCGTTCTTCATCATCCGTGCCAAATCAAATCTGATCTGGCGGCGCCTCTACTCCCGTACCGTGGACAAATCCACGGGATTGCGCTGCGATCAGACTATCGTATTGGCTGTGCCCAAGGCCAGAAAGAATTACCCGCAGCACCTGCGCCGTATCAAATTCCACGATATCGAACACGACAAGGAATGGGTCTTTTTGACCAACAACTTCGATTTGCCTGCGTTGACCATCGCTCAGCTTTATCGTTGCCGCTGGCAGGTCGAGCTATTCTTCAAATGGATCAAACAGCATCTTCGCGTCAAGCGTTTCTACGGTAGCACCGAGAACGCAGTCAAAACACAAATAGGGATTGCCATCACTGTCTACGTCTTGGTCGCTATCGTGAAAAAGCGCTTGAATATTCAAGGTTCGCTCTACACACTTCTACAAATTCTGAGTTTCACTCTTTTCGAGAAATCATCACTTAATCAATTACTTAGAAATACCGAGATGCAAATGGCCGTGCCGGAACATAATAGCCAACTGAATCTATTCAATTAAATTGCCGGACACTACTGACTATGTATTTTTAACATGAAATTTTCAATTATTACAGTCTGCTGGAATAGTGAGAAAGTTCTTCCCAGGGCAATGGCGTCGCTCTTCACGCAACGCTATAAAGACTATGAATGGGTTGTAATCGATGGCGCGTCTACCGATGGCACATTAGGGATTGTCCAGTCTTTCTCTTCGGCACCATTGGTTCTAGTTAGCGAAGCCGATGGGGGCATCTACGATGCGATGAATAAAGGTGTGGCCAAAGCGCGAGGTGATTACGTTTTCTTTTTAAACTCTGATGACGCCTTCCACGACGAGAACGTACTAGAAGATATTAGCGTCTGGCTCGAGCAAAACCCTTTAATCGATTTTCTGTATGGTAGCGTAGTTAACACTAAAGCCAATGGTGACTGGCTCCGGGATTTTGGACATGTGGCCAGACATAATATTATCGAGGAGGGCATCTGTCATCAGGCAATTTTTGCCAAACGAGTGCTTTTCAATACTATAGGCGCGTTCGATGTGCGTTTCAGGTTAAACGCGGACTATGACTGGATAATCCGTGCATTTCGTTGTGGCGCTCATTGTGCTTACATTAATCGACGTATTGCTTTCTTTTCCGATGGCGGTGCGCATTCTCTGGACAAGAACTATCTTGCGAAGGAGCGGGAAACTGTCCGTCTCCAGTATATTGGAAAGCGCCAATTGACTATTCGTCTGTTGCGGGCACGTATTTATAACAGATTGCATAGAATAGCTTATGGGTACATGCCGGGTGCTTTGAGAATTAATGAAGGGCATCTTGAATGAAAGCACCGAGTGGAATTTTAGGCTTGAATCTCGAGAAAAACAAAACTGGACTTCCGGTGTTGTCGCCAGCGATAAAGTATCATGGTCATACTGAGCCTTTGGCCGTCAGCATCTGCGTCTGTACTTACCGAAGAGCTCATTTACTGCCTTTGTTGCTTGATAGTCTTGCCAAACAGAGCTTTAGTGAACGCTTTGAAGTAATTGTCGTGGATAACGATAAAATGGCTAGTGCGGCCAAAGTTGTTGAGGCGGGAAAGAAGCGCCATCCAGACCTCAATATTCAATATACGGTGGAGGTTAAAAAAGGAATTTCATTTGCACGAAACACAGCTGCTTTGCTCGCCACTGGGAATTTTTTAGCATGGATAGATGACGATGAGACCGCCGGTGAAAACTGGCTGATTTCTCTCTGGATTAGCCGGTCGATAAACGATGCAGATGCCGTATTCGGACCAGTGATTCCAGTTTTTCCAC
>JBDTKY010000159.1:0-11907 GCA_039935055.1 Nitrosospira sp. | reverse complement strand
CAGTTGGCTTAACGCTTTTACCAACAATGCGCGTATGATCGCAGTGGAATCCGGTCCTGCCCGGCTCAATCAATGGGTTAGCGAGAAGCGTGACGTCCACGCCGATTACCGGCGCCTGTTCGGCGAAGAGCCCAGCCGCGTCGATGCCGTGGCGATCATGACCGACACCGACAACACCGGCACAACGGCAACAGCATGGTATGGCGATATCTGGTTCAGTACGGAGTGACGGATGATATTATCGACACCACCGAAACTGCAATCTTTTCAGTCTTCATCGGATGCGTCAATCCGCTCGTTAGATATTTGGTCTTGGGTCGACAGGCGCACGGTCAAGTAACGGAGGTACATTGAAAGAGGCAGAACTGCGCCACGAGCGCATCGCGGGAGACGGCGTAGATCTGCATGTCGTTACGGCCGGTACGGGGCCATCCGTCATCCTTCTTCATGGTTTTCCGGAAAACTGGCATTCCTGGCGGTGGCAGATTCCCGCGCTGGTAGCCGCTGGCTTCTCCGTGCAGGTGCCGGACATGCGCGGGTACAACCTATCGAGCAAGCCCGTGGAGCAAAGCGCCTACCAACTGGACTACCTTGTTGCCGATGTTGTTGCGCTGGTACAAGCGAGTGGACATCCCCGCGCACATATCGTGGGACACGACTGGGGCGGTATCATCGCATGGACATTTGCCGGCAAGCACCCCGAACTCATGGACAAACTCGTCATCCTTAATACTCCACACCTGAAAATTTATCTTGAAAAGGTGCGACATCCACGGCAGATGTTCAGGAGCTGGTATATGCTCTTTTTTCTGTTACCTCGTTTACCCGAGCTTGCACTGTCAACGAGAAATTTTCAGGCAATACGTGACATGTTCAAGCTGCGCCCTGCCCGAAAAATGACCTTTTCCGACACGGATGTCGAAGAGTATATCGAGGCTCTCTCATACCCAGGCGCACTCACCGCAGCACTCAACTACTACCGTGCAAACTTCACAATGGCCAATGCGTACAAGTTCGCGCGTTCGCCGGCTGTCCATGTGGAAACCCTTATTATCTGGGGGGAGCTCGACCCCGCCTTGGGAATCGAATTACTCGAAGGGGTCGATCAGGTGGCGCCTTACAGCCGCGTTCATCGAGTTCGGGATGCGAGTCACTGGGTGCAGAATGAGGCACCAGAAGAAGTCAACCAAGTACTTATCGATTTTTTAAGAAGGTGAAATAGCCATGCTGAAACTTATGCTTTTTACGGATACCGGAATCATCATCTGCTATAACTATCTCATGGATAGGTTTTTGTTAGCGTTTTTGTTCCGGGTCATGCTCGTTAGCATCACAAATATACTCAAGGCCAAAATCAGGACGCATATCTCCGGTATTGCATTTTCATAACTGGGGGAAAAGGCATGAAACGATATTTATTTTTGATTTGTTCGTTATTAAGCGCTTGTGCCGGATTGCCCGCGGCAGTCAAGGACGTGCCTGTGGCAGATATTTCTTATAGCCAGGCCACCCAGAACCCGAACGGTTATAAGGATACATCCGTTCGATGGGGCGGAGTCATTATTGATGTAGACAATGAAGAGAATTTCACGCTTGTGCAAGTATTATCCTATCCCCTTAATTACTATGGACGTCCACAGTTAAGTAAACTGAGCGAGGGACGTTTCGTCATTAAAAGCACGGAATTTCTTGATCCGGCTGTTTATACGAAGGACAAAGAAATCACCGTTGCAGGAACGCTGTTAGGCGATATGGAACGTACTATAGGCAAAAAAACCGTCCGGTTGCCGTTGCTGGCAGTCAAGGCTATTTATTTATGGTCGGTCTATCAGAATAATCCCTATGGTTACGGTTACCCGGGTTCTGGCGGCTATGGCTTTAATCCCTATTTTGGATATGGATATTATGGCAGTCCGTTTTATTGGGGCGGATACTACAGACCTTATTGGTAGCCTTCGCCCAAGCGTAGCCGATGCCGTTGCGCCTCCCGGCCTTGATTTTTTACTCATTCCCGTCCTTCCGGGTACACCGAGAGTAGGGCGCCCGATTGACCACGCATAAACTTCCGCTTGCTATTACAGGCCTGGTTTTTGCTATCTCCCTGGCGCTGGTTATCCTATTGTTTCTGGCCATCGAAAGCCGTCCTCGCATCGACCGCCACGTTGTCTTTACGCCGGAACATATAGAGCGTGCCAAACAGATCGTCGATGCACATCGTTATTGGGTCCGCCCGGGAATGCTTGCCGCAGCCAAGGTGATGCCCGCAGATGCCGACCTTGCCGCAAATTATCTGGCGAACCGCTTGGGGAAGGGCAGCGCGCAGGTCGCGCTAGCCGACCGCAATGCCATTATCCACCTGAGCCTTCCACTGCAGGACACCCCGCTCAGCGGCTATCTGAACCTTGAAGCAACCCTGGTCGAGACAGCCGGGCTCCCGCAGCTTCAATCGGTGCATATCGGAAAGCTCTCGCTGCCTGACTCGCTTACCGACCTGCTTGTGCCTCACCTTATGAGCTGGTTACGGCGCAGCCCGGAATATCGAAGCGGACTCGACGCGCTCAGACTGGTTAAGATGTCACCCGGCGAATTAAGTATCTTCTATCGCTGGGAGGGTGGTCTTTCACATGAAGTTCGAGCGTCAGTCATCGACAAGCAGGAACGGGAGCGATTGCTTCGTTATCAATCCCTGTTGGCCGCCAATAGCAGGCAATATGGGCCAATAGTATCTCTTGCGGAAGTTCTACCGCCATTAGTGCGGCTTGCAATAGGACGTTCCGTAAATGGAAATGCCCTCGCGGAAAATCGTGCGGCTATTTTAGTTGCGACATTTCATGTGCTCGGTATTTCTCTGGAACAGATCCTTCCGGAGGCAGCCGGTTGGCCCCATCCTGCACGTCAGACGGTCACGGTCGACGGACGTGACGACTTCGCAAAACATTTTATGGTATCGGCCACTATCGCTGCCTATGCCGATACCGCATTATCCAATGCAATTGGTTTGTACAAGGAGATCGAGGATTCGCGCATTGGAAGTGGTTTCTCATTCAACGATATTGCCGCCGACCGGGCAGGTACGCAATTTGGGGAAAAAGCCGTTGCAAACGAGGCCGCGGCGCGACAGCTTCAATATCGGGTTGCGGCAGGACTGAAGGATTCGGATTTGATGCCGCTCTGGTCGGACCTGCCCGAATTTATGTCCGAGGCCGAATTCAAGCGGCGCTTTGGCGGAATTGATGCACCGGCATACCGGAACATGATGCAGAAGATCGAGCAAAGGGTGGCGGCCCTGCGTGTCTTGCACTGAAGATGTTCAGGCAGACCGCAATCTCTTCCACATAAAGCGTCCTCCGAACTTCTGGAAAAAATTCCGGTAGCTGGCGGGCACAGCCGTTACGTGTTACGGAGTCGGGTTGCTGATCAGTATCTGACTGCTGGTTAGCGTACTCGGAATGCGTTTTACAGTCTGTTGAGGAAGGTCGAAATATTGGGCCAGGTCCACGCGTCAATCTCGCGATCACTCACGGGGTCGGGCAATTTTGAAGGTAGCTTTTCGGCGTCTCCATGAAGTAGCAACACAGGCATTCTGCCTTCGTAAGCACAGCGTATTTCCCACAGTTGACCATCTGCCCTGACAATATTTTTCGTAATGAGCGCGATCACACCGTCACAGCCGGTAACTTTGGTCCGGCACTCTTCCTTCCACGCGGGTTCCCATGACTGCTTGACAGGCATATCCACAAACGAGAAAGTGGTTTGCTCCTTATTCAATTGCTCAAGTAGCTGATCACGCAGTTTAATATCTCTGAGCGCGAAGCTGATAAAGACAGTGTTCGTTTTTGAAGCCATTCATTACCTCCCTTCGGAATCAATCTACTGTTAGCAGCGCCCCAACGCAAACTCATTCACCAATTACATATCCCCGTCATATCAGGCACCGGAGCCCCGGCGGGCAGTCACCTGAATTTCAATACGCATTCGAGAATCGGACAAGCCGGCCGAGATCATCATTGCCGCAGGTCTAATTTCGCCGAAATATTTAGCCAGGGTCGGCCAGCACTTGGGAAAGTCCGCAGCGTCTGGCAGTACGTAGGTCACCCGCACAATGTCCCGCATACTAGCTCCCGCCTCGTCTAGAGCTGCGTGAATGTTCTTGAAACATTGTTCGGCTTGCTCCACCAGATCATCAGAGATTGTCATTTTGCTATAGTCGAAGCCGGTCGTGCCTGACATAAAAATCCACTCGCCATCCACTACGGCCCGTGAATAGCCAATATCCCGTTCGAACGTGGAACCCGAGCTTATTAACTGGCGTGGCATGAAATCCTTTTTTGATCGGAACGCTACGAAACTCAATTATTGTTATGCGGCTACCAAACCAAATAAGATCGATAAGAAAGCACGCTAATAGTTATTGTATTGATCAATGCGAAAAACATTGGTTCTTGTCTGACACAACTGTGCAGGCATATCGCATCTCCTGGACAGATCCCGCACGATTGAATACATATTCGGCTCTCAGTGCTTTAAACTGCGCATCAGTGAAAGAAATTGACTGGGGTACATAGCGTTCCTCGTTCCAGAACCTTACCCTGCAGAAGTCAGGCTCAGATCTGCATATCTTGCTAATCGCCGCACCGTAAACGGCTCTGTCCATATCCCGCTTACTATCGATCAGGACCATATGGACATAATTTCCCGAATTTCCGAGTTGAACTGATCTGACAAGCCGCCAGCCATCGCCATGAACTAGCGGTTGCGGCTGCGATTGTGGCTGCGACTCTGTCCGCGTGGACACGGCAGAGACCGGCCATGGCCAAGCCAACGCGATTAACGCAACACCTATAATCCTGTTATTCACAAATACTCCTTGGCTAAATCTTGCCCCAGCCATAGAAACACCAGCCAATGAAAACGTTATTTACCGGAGAGAATTTAGCGAAAATCCGGCCGGGAAACATATCCTCGCTCTAGCCCCGCAAGAGCGTCTACAAAGTGGAATCTTACTCGCAAGGGTTTTCTGTAAAACCTTCGAACCGACTTACTTCCCTCTGCGCACAAGCTGCTCATATTATCGCAAAGCACAGTATGAGTAACCTCACGAGACTACGCATACATCTCGTATTGGTGTTGATTCTATCAATAAAGAATGGGGTCAACAAGAAAATCGTACCGCTTGTAAAGCGATGGGGCTGACCCTATCGAGAAATATCGTACTCCTAAGAAATCAAGAAAGAATTAATAGTGAGAGAATCGAGAAAGTGAAGAGAACAAGACTTGCAGATCATAGCGTTAAACTGAAGAATGAGCCATCAACTGCTGGATTTAAGTTCAATGAGGCGCGTCGGGATTATTTACAGTCTGTAGCAAAAATATTTTTTTAGCCTTAATGATCTGCTGGTTAATTTAGGTACGGTTATTGCTTCAATAATAGCTGATTCTAATAAATCATGGAGTGCACACCGGCATGAGTAGCTTTCCCGCTATTGCGAGGAGAAAACCTCATTCTTAGCTGCCATCCCGAAGCGCCAAATATGATTTTTTCCTTTTCTCGCTCTCCCGAAGATGCGGAACGATACTTCCGGATAATCCAGGAAGGGATAGGCGTACGCCGGCACTATGATTTTGTGATATGGCTACAAGGTGAGATACAGCATTATTTGCCTCACGAAATCATGCTCGCGGCATGGGGCGATTTTAACTCAAATCTTATCCGCTACGACATTGCTTCTGCTTTATTAGGCGTTAGAACCGACTATGCAAATATGGAGAGCCTATCACCTTTGCTTCAGGGACTTTTTAATCGCTGGATCGAACTGGATAAAGTACCGTATACATTGGGCGCCGGTGAATCGGGGTTTCTGCTCGAAGATGAAGAGCGCGGTCTGCAATGCCCCTTGGGAGGTGCGTTGCAAGGCATGCGATCTATACTGATACACGGCATTAGCGATGAACGGGGACATCATGACTGTCTCTATCTGATCTTTAGTTCGAAAAAAACGCTCGACACCTCCATGGTTAATACAATCGAAGTTCTCCTTCCTTACATTGACAATGCGTTAGGCCGGATTACGCCCCTTCCCCGTTGCGAACACCCCGCGCCCTCCCTCCAATATATCGAAGACTACGGATTGAGTAAGCGTGAAAGGGAGGTACTGAATTGTGTCAGGATGGGAAAAACCAATTCCGAAATTGCCGCCGTTTTGGGAATCAGCATCTTTACGGTTACAAGTCATTTACAGGATATCTTCCAAGAATTGGATGGTTGCAATCGAATTCAGGCTGGTTCCAAAATTGCGCAAATACCTGCGGATGACAAATAAAATGATCCCCACGTTTATATTATGCGCTCGATCGTCAACTTCTGCGAGACAAAGGTATTTGCCGTTGCGTTGCTAAGCTAACCTTCCTGCGTATCGCCCAAGCTGTGCGCTCCTCGCACGAATGCAATCAGCTAGTCGTCAATCTCTCCCTTCTTCAGGACACCCGGTTTATTGGGCGGAGAGTCGAAAAAATCTGCTACGCTGCCAATCAATTCCTATTGATCAAGCAGCAACTTCTGTGCCATGGGACGAAATTGCAAATGGTAAAACATGTTGAGGTAGCGCGTGGTTTCTTCACGCTCCAGATTGCTGACAAATTTCCAGAAACCGTAAATGCGCGACAATGTCATCATTCGTTCTGCGTAAAGCCCCCATGTGTACCGGGATTCGACTCGTTTGAGAGCCATTTCGGAAACCTTGTCCCAGAAAACAGGATCAGCCGCCGAGCGTGAAAAAAAATCCGCCATAGCGGCGGTCGCCGCCGAACCATCGTTAGGATCAAAGTGATAACCCGAAACCCCGTGCTGGATGATCTCTCGTGGGCCGCCGTAGCAAGTGGCAAATACAGGTAGGCCAGAGGCCATAGCTTCTATAATGGTCAACCCGAATGCCTCAAATCGAGCCGGTTGTACAAAAATACCGCGCCGGTCAGCCACATGGCGATAAAGCTCGCCCGCCAGATTCTTTTCCAACCTCGTGCCGAGCCACCGCATCCGCCCTTCTAACTTATATTCATTCATGATGGAATGCATATGATCTATTTCAGCACGTTCTTCGCTATCAGTTGAAGCAGCCGAATCGATATGCCCTCCGATTATCAATAGATTGGCGGCATCCGATAGACGTGGGCACTGCGCAAACCATGCTGCCAGCGAAGTCAGGTTCTTGACCAAATCCAGACGAGCCATCGTAAAAATCAGTGGCTTGGAGGGGTCATCGAAATGGCCGCGCGACGGTACACCAGGATCGCCTGCGTACAATAGACGCTCAATATCGGGAAGCAAAGACTGCAACCGGCGCTCACGGTCAAGGTATGAGAAATACACGTCGGCATCCGCGCCGGGCGAGACGATATTAAATTTTGGGTCGAAAAGGTCTATACCGTTTACTACCCGATATAACCCTGGCATTGTGTAGTTCTGGTAGGTCTCATATTGCCCAACGGTGTGGGGGGTGCCGGCGATTTCCTGATAGGTACTGGTAATAATAAAATCCGCACTATTCATCGCGATAAGATCGGCAGTGTACTGGCAGTTAAAATGGTATTGATTTTCATTTTCCTGCCAGTGCAAAGCAGAATGAAGATATTTACTCTGTTCCAGCGCGTGTGCGATATTGCATTGAGTAACCCCCATCCGTTTCGAAATAAGGGAAGCTACCAAGTTGCCATCCGAGTAATTGCCGATTACCAGATCGGGCCGGCCGCTCAGTTGCGCCAGCGCTTCACGTTCAACGTCGCGAGCAAAATTCTCAAGGTATGGCCAGATCTCGAAACGAGATATCCAGTGGCGAATAATTTCTCCATTTTCTTTCCGGAATGGTACGCGTACGACCCAGGAATTTTGGGTACCGTGGACTTTCTCCAACGGCTGGTTGCACAATGTTTCTCCTGCATCGGGAATCAAGCGGGTGCATATCAGAATCTTTGGTTGTGCTATGATCCCCTGCAAAATGAGACGCTCGCTCATATCCCGTTCAAGTGCACGCACCTGATCGAGGATATAGACTACCTGACCGCCCGTATCTGGCATTCCGAGTACGTTGTCCTGCCCAAAATAACCATGTGGCGACAGAATCAACAATTTTGAGATCATTGGGATACGCGCCAGAAAGTTCTCCAGAATTTGTGGCGAAGCGGCCTCAAGAATATCTACCAATAGACTCATGGTATCGATCACCCGCGTGACATGATTACCCCAGCCGGGTGCAAAGCCTAATCCGCTCAGTGGCTCCGCAATCGTCTGCCACGGAGCGTCCTCAGGAAAGGTATCGAGCAAATCGAGCGCGCGGCGTAAACCGGTGCGTAACGCCGCAACATTGGCAAAGTTGCCATGTAGCATCAGCTGCTGGCCATCCATGCTGTGAACAGTTAGGAAATGCAATAGTTTGGCCGCTCCAATGCCAGATTGAGTAAACAGCGTACCTGACAGTTGCCTGTTGAGAAACATTACTCCCTGGCCAATCGACCGGGTTTCCGTAAGCTTCGGAAAATCGCGGTTAAAAGGAGTAAAGTCCAGTTCCAGTACGGGTTCATGCGCACCATCGGGACGTACCAGCAACTCCTTGAAAGCAAGATAATCGGAAACACTGATAATTTCGGGTACAAGTTGTTGCTGATGAATGCGTAAAAAGGACCAACGCCCAGCACCCTCGCGTAGCGCCAGATATGTCAATGGAGGCCGGCAAACCGCTTCTTGCAGCGACTTGACCAACTCGTGCAAGGGGGTGTTGACAAGAGGCTGGGGGTGAGAATCACGCACCACGTCAAAAGCCTCAAGCAAATCCGAGCGCAGAAGAAGCGGGCGTTCCAGTTCGAACCATTTACGCAACAGTGCATGTAACTCATCTCGATGGTCTACGGCCCAGGCATCAAACTTTGGAATCATTCGCGGTCTCCAGTGTGGAAATACCAAATGCATAGTGTGCCATGCCCTCTGCAATACCATCCGCATAACGGGCATTAGCGAAATAAATTTGCTCGTTTCCCCTCAGACTCGCAAGTTCAGGGCTGTGATTCGCAACTACAACGCCGAGCGTATCTCCGATCAGCATTTCATGGTCGTTACCGGAATCACCTGCTACCAGGAAAGCACGTAATGGCAATCCCCACTTGTAAGCAAGATAGCGTATTGCGCGCCCCTTGGAGGCACGCAGAGGCAAAATGTCGAGATAAGCTTGCCGAGAGTAGATCAAATTAGCAGACAGTTTCTGCTCGCGCAACAAGGCGCGGATTTTAGAAATTGGCGGCAACACCTTGGGGTCGACATTGTAACTCAGCTTGAATTCTCGCTGATTTTCTGGCGATTGCAGGATGAGGCCGGGGACCTCGCGCAACGTCTCTTCTACCGCATCGCGGCGCCACGAGTATTTGATCAGATTTTGCCATCCGATATCAGGACGAAGCTCCAGACCATAATTTATCTCGCTGCCGACCGCTGTAATAAGTACGTCTGGTAATGGCACGTTCCATTCCTTTAATATTTTCAATGTACTTTCTAGTGAACGGCCAGTCGCGATACCAAAACCGAGATTCGATGGCGTGGAACGCAACGTAGCAAGAAAACGGCGCAAGGCGGCGCGATCACCCAGCAAGGTATTATCTATGTCACTTATTAACATCTGCGAGACCAATGGCAGCGGATGTCGTTGCGGCCGGTAAATTGCCATATCCCGCCGGATTTGCTTACGTTCGTGGTGCAGCAAACGAGATAAAACGTGCAGGTACTTCTTGACGTGGGCATCCCAGGTATAGTGATTCCTTACTCCTGTAATGCCGTTGCGCGCCCAGCGCTGCCAACGGCGCGGCTCAGCCAGTACGTATTCGATGGCCCCCGCTATCGCATGGATATCCAAGGGATTAACCAGTACTCCATTTTTGCAATGGCCGACGATATCTCGCGGTCCACCATCTTCGGTAGCTACGACCGGAAGACCACTGGCAGCCGCTTCAAGCAAAGTCAGGCCGAACGGCTCGGTGAGCGCCGGATTGACAAATACGCCCCGGCGCTGGGCTGCAAGCCGGTAGAAACCAGCAACATCGATTGGTTTATGCTGCTTTGGCAGTGCAATCTTGCCCCACAAATCGAATTGATCAATATCGAGTAATAGATTGGTCATCACCTCGGTCTGGGCAGTCTCAAGTTTGCGGATGTCCTCGCGGTTGCCAGCCACAATGGCAAGATTGGCCTTTTCATGCAGCGCAGGTGAACTGCCAAATGCAGCAATTAAAGCACCAAGATTCTTTCGCATTTCCGGACGGCAAATCGTCAATATCAAAGGCTTGCGCGGCTGCACCAGGAAGCGATCAATGAGTCTGGCGGCCTCCGGTTCCGGAGGAGTCCGGCGACTGGGTGGAGCAAAACGCGATATATCGGTTCCGGGCGGGATCACAACAGCACGCTCGGGCTGATAATTGGTATACAAGCCATACTGCTCGGTGCTTTCCTGCGGCGTGCTGGTAATGATCATGCTGGCTTGCTGCAATATGGCTTCCTCAGCAGCAATGCGTCGCCGGAAATTAAATTGACGCTCCAGCGCCAATGGTTTACGGCCTTGCGCCAGCAGGTGCTGCTGTTTGCTGCGTCCGAGCGAGTGGCCAGTATGGATCTGCGGGATCCCCATCAACTGAGAGAGTTGCATTCCAACGTATCCGGCATCGGCATAATGACTGTGAATGACATCGGGTAAGCGCTTCTGCTCACGCAAAAAAAGCAATATACGATCCACAAGTTGGTCGAGATGAGGCCAAAGACTTTCCTTACGCAGGTAGCGACGGGGCCCGCACCGAAGACGAATAATCCGGGCGTGATCGCCAAGAATTTCCTCGGGACAGGCGTAGTCTGTCGACACGGTGGAATCCTCTACCAAGCGCGTTAGCAAATCCACCTTGCCCACTTGTCGTTGACGAGCAAGCGCCCGCGCCAATTCCACGACATACAAGATTTGACCACCGGTATCAGCATCGCGCCCAAGTTCCGGGTCATTCCCCCGAATCAATCCGTGGAGGCTTAGCATCAGCACATACAATTCTTTCATCTTTGCTCCAACCATTCTTCAAGGAATGGCTTATAGAAATCGTTGTCCTCTGGAATCGCGCCACGTATCCGGCAAATTGCTCCGGCAAAGTGATGTGCGCGTTGCAAGGCAACGGGTACCGTCCATCCATGCAGCAGGCCGAGCATGAAAACGGCAGAAAACGCGTCGCCGGCACCTACCGTGTCACGCATACCTGCTATGGGATCGGTTGCCATTGATGTCTGCTGTCCGGTATGGTCCAGCCACCACGCGCCCGCGGCGCCGCAGGTAATGAGTAATCCATGTAACCGATATCGCAGCACCAGTGCTTTTGCCTGCTCCTCCGCGGACGTCGCTTCCAGATCGAGCAGGTCGGCAATACGCTCGAGCTCGGTGTCGTTGGCTTTAACAATATCGGCGTGTTGCAATGACCAGCGCAGCCTCTCGACGGATACCCACGGATTACGCAAATTGACATCAAAAAAACGCTGAAAATGGTCGTTTCCCAGAAATGAGGTTCCCGACTTTCGCCAATATTTAAAAGGAAAAAAAGAAAAGCAAGTATCGCTCAAATACCCAAGGCTCTAAAAGAGCCGTTTGCAAAAGACTTGTACCTTTTCATGGTATAAAATTAGCGTTCAAACTCTTTTTCTTTACTTTTCCTCTTGGTTTTTTGGCTAAGCCCAATGTTTCCTTCGCATCTAAAACGAGCTCCTTCCAACAAATTTTCCCTCAATCCGCCATGCACCAATATCGCCTCCTACTCTGCGTAGTCGCACTGCTTCTTTCCCAAACTTCTATCGCTCAAAAGTGGGTGGACACGAGTTATGCTGTCACCAAAATGGACAACATT
>JBDTKY010000158.1:0-2230 GCA_039935055.1 Nitrosospira sp. | reverse complement strand
GGGTTGACCAGGCCCAGGGCATCATTCTGGCAAGCGGTGCCGGCGCGCTCGGGGTTCTTCTGGGAGATTCATTGCGGGAGGCTGGGGGTAAGTACTATCGCCCCGAATTGGGGGTGGGCGAAGAAGCCGATATGGATTTTTTGCAAAGTACGGTCGGCTTGATTTGGCGTGCCCTGGTGTTGTGGCTTCTACTGCTTCTGCTATTGGAGATCGCGAGTTGGGCGGGGTAAGAAGGGGGAGTAAAATTGCCAAATTGATAAATTAGCTACGCTGATGCAATTATCGAATCATCTAAGGAATTTCTATGACGGCACCATTATTGATCGGCAGTTCGGGCCATGAAATCGCTCTGCTACCTGGTTTCGCCAATCGGCATGGATTGATCACCGGCGCGACCGGCACTGGCAAAACCGTTACGCTGCAGCTATTGGCCGAACGGTTTTCATCAATTGGCGTGCCGGTATTCATGGCCGACGTCAAGGGCGATTTGTCGGGCCTCGCTGCTCCAGGCATGGGTTCGCCAAAAATGAGGGAGCGGCTTGCGCAACTCAAACTTGACGAGCCGCAATGGGCGGCTTGTCCGGTTACGTTCTGGGATATATACGGAAAATCCGGACATCCTGTGCGCGCAACGATATCCGATATGGGACCGCTGCTGCTTGGGCGGCTGTTCAATCTGAACGATACGCAGCAGGGCGTGCTGACATTGGTATTCAAGATCGCGGATGATAACGGCCTGCTGCTGCTCGATATGAAAGACCTTCGTGCGATGCTGCAGTTTGTGGGCGACAACGCGAAGAATTTCACCGTTCAGTATGGCAACATTTCAGCCGCCTCGATCGGGACAATTCAGCGTTCGCTGCTTGAGATCGAGCAACAGGGGGGCAGTAACTTCTTTGGCGAAACGATGCTCGATATCAACGATCTGATGCAAACCAACAGCGAAGGCCGGGGTGTGATCAATATTCTCGCTGCCGACAAGCTAATGAATTCACCCAAGTTGTATTCGACGTTCCTGCTGTGGATATTGTCTGAGCTGTTTGAGCACCTGCCGGAAATTGGCGATCCCGATAAGCCGAAGCTGGTATTTTTCTTTGACGAAGCCCACCTCCTGTTTAATGAAGCACCCAAGCCGCTGCTGCAGAAAATCGAGCAGGTGGTGCGATTGATACGCTCCAAGGGGGTTGGGGTATATTTTGTGACACAGAATCCGCTTGATGTTCCCGAGAGCGTTTTAGGCCAGCTTGGCAACCGCGTTCAACACGCGTTACGCGCGTTTACGCCGCGCGACCAGAAAGCAGTCAGGTCCGCAGCTCAAACCATGCGGGCAAACCCTGACTTCGATACCGAGAAGGCAATCACGGAGCTCTCCGTCGGCGAGGCGCTTGTGTCATTGCTGGATGAGAAAGGCCGTCCTTCCATTGTTGAGCGTGCATTCATCTTGCCGCCTGCATCGAGAATAGGTCCGGTCACCGAGGCGGAACGCGCAGCCATGATCAAATCATCGGTTATTTTTGGCCATTACGAACAGGTGGTGGATCGCGAATCGGCATATGAAATAATCAAAAGCCGTACCGCAGTCAAGGAAGAGTCCGAGAGCACTGCACCACCACAGGGTGGTGGTGCAGTGCAGAATGCCAAGGCGGGCGGAATGATGGATATGCTGGGCGATATGCTTCTCAGCAAGACCGGCCCACGCGGTGGACATCATCCAGGTCTTCTTGATTCAGTTGCTAAAAGTGCGGCGCGTTCGATTGGCTCGCAGGTCGGCCGCGAGATCTTCCGGGGAGTTTTGGGAGGTATCTTCGGTGGCGGGCGGAGGCGTTGACAATTTCAATATATAACATGTTGCGTAGAAGCCGGGCAGAATCAGCGTGGCGGGTAATAGGCTGCTGTTAGCCTTATTGGATGGTTGATGGTTAATGGTTAATGGTTAAGCGAAGGCAGGTTCTATCGGGCAGGGGGCAAGGATGCGTCTGATTGCGGCTTTTTTGATTTTTACAGTTGCCGGCTGTGCCACGACAGGGCAGAGTCAGCGCCCTTCAGGACCGCTACCGCCCAGTACCCGTCCAGCATATAACCTTACCGGCTACTCGCCTGCCTTCAAGGATGGCTATATTGATGGCTGCGAAACCGCCAAGAAAACTTCCTACGGATTAAAGGACGAGCGCCGCTTTTCTTCTGACAATCAGTATCGGATGGGCTGGAACGACGGGTTTGGCGTGTGTCG
>JBDTKY010000157.1:0-3382 GCA_039935055.1 Nitrosospira sp. | reverse complement strand
CATATAGCCTTTTATCAGATTGCGGTAGATTTCATTGTGCGCCACGGCATGAGGGCGCGGGCCGACAATGCTCATGCGCCCCTGCAGGACATTGATGAACTGGGGCAATTCATCCAGTGAATTCTTGCGCAAAAAGGCGCCGATGCGCGTGATGCGGGCATCGCCCTTACGCGCCTGCCGGATCGTCTCGCCATCTTCGCACACCCGCATCGAACGGAATTTATACACCACGATTTCTTCCCCATCGAGTCCGTAGCGGCGCTGCTTGAAAATGATGGGGCCGGGAGAATCCAGTTTGATGGCGAGGGCGATGAGCAGCAGCAGCGGCGAGATCAGCGCCAGGATGAGCAGGGACAGAACGATATCGCTGGTCCGCTTGATAATCCCGTTGGAGCCCGTAAAGGGCGATTCGCACACGGAGATGACCGGCGTGCCGCACACGGTGCCGCTGCGGCCCTGGATAAGATCGGTCACGAACATGTCGGGCACGAAGTAAATCGAAGCCGTGGTGTCTTTCAGTTCGTCGAGCACATGGAGGATGCGCGGCTGCGAGGCCATCGGCAGCGACAGATAGATGAACTGGATGCGGTGTTCCTTGACGAAGTCGGGGAGTTCGCGCAGCCTGCCGAGCAGCGGGCTGTTTCCGGCCTGATTGAGCCTGCTCTGGTCCCGGTCATCGAAAAAACCGGATAGTTCGATCTTGGAATAGCGTGTCTCGTGAATCCGGCTGGCAAGGGCGGCCCCCTGCTCGTTCAGGCCGACGATAATGGCACGCCGTGGCTCCTGCAGCATCAGCAGGTAAGGCGCACTGGCACGCAATATCAGATGGGCGCCGATCTGGCTCAAGGGCGCGGCCCATAGCCAGGTGATCAGCGCCTGGCTGGAGAATTCAGCGATATAGCCGGTGGCAAAGCCGAGAAAGAGCAACAGCAATGCCACCCAGAACCAGCTATAGAGAACGTCGAAGACCAGCCGCTTGATGGAAAATTGCAGACGCGAGGTGCCCGGAAAGGTGATCGAAAATACGATGACTGCAAGAATCAGGTAGGGGGGCAGCAATTCTCCTTCAATGCCAGCGCTTACCAGCCACAGGGAAAGCGCCAGTGCCGCGGGGTCGAGAAAGGCTTCGACTGCGCTCAGCATGTTGTTGCCTAGCGGCCCCTGGGTATGGGTTGCAACCGTTGATGCGGAAAATGTTGGGTTGGCTTCAGCCATGGCTAGGGTTGCGCTCGATTTTGGATACGGCTTGCATGCGGTTATATACGGCAAGTTTCCTGAAGATGTGCTGCAAGTGGTTTTTTACGGTGAAGGAGCTGATGCACAGAATGCTGCCTACCTCGGCATTGGTTTTGCCCATCTTTACCCAGTCCATGATTTCGGCTTCGCGCTTGCTCAGTCCGTGGTCTTCGCTTATTTCGGATTCATACTCGTTCTGAACGTGGTCTTCACTTGCCAGCGAATCCGCCAGGAACGACGCCTGCGAGGGCAGGGGCGCTACCCGGCGCAATGCGGTGTCAAGATAAGGCAGCAGAATTTCCATTGCGTCAAGCGTGGAACAATCGAGCGCATATTGCGAGCTGAAAATTACGTAAAGGCAGTCATGACGCCCGCGTTCGTCGCTGATGCCGTGCAGCAGAGAAGAGCGCATGCCTTGCAGGGCGCTGCCTAAGGCGCATTGCAGGCCGCTGTCTTCATACAGGATACCGGAGTGGCCCCGAGATGTGCAAGGCATTCTGCCCATTTCAACCCAGCGTGTATGGAGGCTCCGCAGCCACGGTGCCAGGTCCGCCGGCTCCAAATAGGCGGTTCTGACGCCGGGCAGGGCGGAAACAATATCGTATCGAATGCAATCCGCGCCAAAATCGCCCCAGGCGGCCAGCATGATTTCATGGGGCAGGTAATGCTGTACTTCTCCCTGCAGCCATCTCAGCAGGTCAAGATGGCGACGTGCCGCTATCCCTTCCTGGATGATGCGCGAATAACGCTGCAGATGGTCGGCGGAAAGCGAGGAGAAAAAACTCATATCGTAATTTAAATAGTCAGTTGGTTAACTACGCAGCTTGCTGTTTGGACGAAAAGCCAATTGTTTCATCATAGGCTTATGAACCTGGATCGCAATTTGCACACATGAGGCTGCGAATGCCGATATGCTGGTGAATTATCTTGGGATCAATCCCTAGGAAGAGAGCTATCCAGCTATCCTCCTTAGGTAAAACAAACACCACTTGTTCGGTCATAAGTTCGGTCATAAAAACAGCGCGTAATGGCCACCGAGGAGATCCCCTTCGTAATCAGAACGGGATTGCCGTTTACGGAGCGTATCGACGCGAGGAACGTGGTCGGTATTGATCCAGGCTGATATAAACTAAATAACCGAACAATTTCCAATTCGACGATAATTGTCAAAAGGCATCGAATTATTCACGTTATTAACCGACATCCACATTGGATTTAAACTTATTATGAAAGTAATAAAGGAATGTTTAATGTTTCGTTCAGACGTGTCTGTGCGATGGAGTACATAACATCCGAAAAATGCCGGTAAATATACCGCTCTTTCGATAGAGTTCTGACCGAAGGTTCGAAGGAAACATCGATGCTTTACCGGGCACCAGATACTCGGACTTTAAGCCCACATACTGGGACCGCATGATAAAGCCATCAAATAACATGCTAAAAAATTAGCAATTTTCATCTTTTTACAAAAATATGAACACATTAGCTAAATCGCTAGGGCAACAGATCGCGTCTCTTACTATGGAACTCGCACGGTTTAAAGAAATTTGTATATATTAATACAAAGCATAATTCATGCCAGCCTATTTATATATTTAAATCATGTGCTTAATCCATGATTTGTTGCCTAATTGTCGCCTAATTATGTCTGTTTCTTATTGTTATATTGTAACCATATGTTTATAATCATATTTATCTGTCTCCAAAAAGCGACAGCTTGAATTTCTTCTTAGATCGCTCTTAACCGATCAGGTGCAGCAATAGGAAACTAGCTGTTTAATCCTATATGTTGGCATAAGGGATTGCCAGCTATGAGGGGAAAAAGGTAGCGAGAGCGACGGTCTTGGCTTGCCGATACTGGTTTAGCCCGAAGACGGCAGCATATCATCCGGGGTACGAATAAGTGCGAACGGCGTAAATCATACAGGAGATCACCTGAGCTATGCCCAAGTGAGCAAGGCGATTATGGCGAGCACGGTTTAGAAACTAAAGGGATGTCTGCCTTGGCACCTCGGAGGTGAAATAGGCTGACGTACTTCAACTGTATAAACTTAGCGACGGGCAACACATTTCATTTGTCGCGGATGATGGCGGGTGATGACTGTCTGGAGAATAAGAGGGAACATGAGTCAAAACTCCGACTGGC
>JBDTKY010000156.1:0-15826 GCA_039935055.1 Nitrosospira sp. | reverse complement strand
GAATGAATCAGCCTGCGTATCCATTTCGGCATTCACTTTTTCCATTTCTTCTTCCGCTTTATCTTTCCATATTGGTGTTGGCATAGCTGTCTCCTGAATTAAAAAAGGCCGCAAATGCGGCCCTATTTCGTAGAATTTGTTCCTACCACTGAATCGCGTCCAATTGCGCCTGGTCAGGACTATCGCCGAGCGCGGCAACCCAGCCGCGCAATTTCTGCCGCTTGCCGGTAAACTCCCCATGTAACGTGGCAAATAATGCGGCATTCGCCATGATTTTTCCGGCCAGCTCCGCCTTGGCTATGCCGCGGCCTGCTGCCGCACCGTCGATCCAGGGCGTAGCGGCATTGGCATTCAATAACCACGCGCGGGCCTCCGCCTCCTGCTTTGGCCAGCTCCTGACTTCATCTTCCGGATAACCGGCCCTGGCCGTGAGGGTATTCATCGCCTCCTGATAGGCGGCATTGATGCGTGCCAGTGCGGCGGCTTTCGCCGTGGCAGAGGCTGGTGGCAGTGGCGATGAGGGCGGGAGCGTGGCGGCCGTCCACAGGTCAATGAACGGCTGGAAGTATTCAACATTGTCCAGCGGCGTGTTGGCCGAGTCGTCATACTCAACATGCCCTTTCGCGCCATGCCGCTGTACGGTCCGGACCCCGGGAGGAAGCGCGGATAAATCGATCAGCCTGAATGTGCCCCCGATCCCGGCCAGACCGTCATCTCGAATAATTGTTACTCGCATATTTTTCCCTTTCCTTGTAACACTGCCTGCTGCGCCGGTGCTCGCAACACCTGTTGCGTCTGCGTTCCCTGTTTCACCATTTCATTGCGAAATGATTCAGTAGCCGCGACGCCTTTGCGTGATTCATTGGCCGTATTGATCATAAGGGCGGGCATCCAGGCGATGGCGCAGCCCCATGTTCCGGTTTCCTGTCCGGTATTAACGTCGACACCGCGCACCTGTACATACCACGGACAGCGATGGAGCACGGTTTTTCCGTCTTCCATCTTAGGCTCTTCGCATTTCGCCCCAAGCGGACAGTCGGCAATCCTGATTTCCATTAATTTTTACTCGCCAGGATCATGTCGATGTATTGCACTGCCAGGTTAATCGCGGTGCCGGTGAAAGTATGGTTATGCGAGCCACCGCCGCCAGTAAAATTTGTATATGCCGTAGCACCAACGTTATTTCCATCTGCTGGACTGTAGTCCGGCATAACGCTACCAGTTCCAGATCCTATGTAATACGAATGCTGGTGAGAGGGAATCTGCGCCTCAGTCAAAGTCGTTGCGCTGTTCGAACCAGTAACTACCTGCGATGCAAGGGCAGTGGTAAACGCTACCGATCCGCCGCTGCCGCCACCCGTCCCGCTTACTATCCTTATCGCCTTGTTGTTGTGCGTCGTTACCTGAGTCCAGCCCACAGGCGCGACAGGCTGGAAAAATGACATGATGGTACCGGATGGAATAACGGTAGCCTCGGCAGCCCCCAGCGTCGCTCGCGCCGCGGCTGCATCCTCATCGTCCAGTAAGGCCCGGGAAAACGCGCTTAAGCCAGTCAGGGCGGCAGTACCGGTTCCGGAAAAATAGGGCAGCTTGTCAGCGGTGGATGCAAGCGCGCCCAGGGCAATGAGGTTCGTATTGGATAGCGATTCCTCCAAAGCCATGTGCGTCATGCCCGCAACAAAGTAATCGCCCGCGGCCCAGGTTCTGGCCGTGGTTCCGTCCAGTCCGCGTCCGCCAGCGGCAATGGTGAGGCTATCCGTACCGCGCGCTTCAACTTTTACAATTTCCCGGTTACCGGAAGCATCCTTGAAAATTCCGTAAAAATAATCCCCCGGCGCGAGTACCGGAAAAAGAATCCCTTTGCCGGCCTCTACCGTAAAGCTCAAGCCGGTCGTTCCGCTGGGGGCAGAACTAACTCTGGCCTTGCCGAAATTCGAAAATTTGAGTCCCATGTTTTACCGTATTGTCCTTTTTTATCTTCGAGTCATGATCGTTGTCCGCAACGGCGCGCGCGTGTAGCTTCGCGACACCCGCAATCCCGCCGCTGCGGCCTTGATGTTGAACTGCTGCTGGTGATAAGCGGCGAGTTGCGTATTGGTGTACGGCTTTTTCGGCGAAAGCATCAGCCGTGCCAGCCCGCCGTGGATAATTGCTTCCCGGTATTCATTGAACTGCGAGCCGTCTATTCCTGTACTGGCCGGCGAAGGCTTCAGCGCCACGGTCATTGTCAGTATTCCGGCTGCATCGGGATTGGGTACCAGCGTAACTTCTGACGGTCCGCCAAGAATGTATCCCGGCGCACCTGACTGGTTGCGCCAGCCTGCGATCGTGATATTGGATTCCCCGGCGTGCGGCACTATTTGATTACCGTCCAGCGCCGCATGGATAATGCCATGCACCGCGGTGCCGGCTGGCGGAGCAAAATCATATACCGCCGTGTCGGCCGCAACAGCTATACCGGGATGATCCCACCGCCATGCCAGCGATTGTTCGCAGAACAAAATGGCGGATTGACGCAAGGCGTTATCAATCATCACGAATGGACAGCCGGGTAGCTCAGGCATGACCAGATCGTAAAAATCACTCCATGGCGTCATGCGGCAGCCTCGGCATAACGCCCCATGGATTGTCCGCTGGATTGCCGGTTTGAGCAGGCTTTCATAACGGCGGCTCCACGCCGGACTCCGCACCGAAAAGCCGCATGAACAGGGCGGCGCGCCCGGCGTTGACATGCTCATCGTCAGTCATCTCGGCTCTGGCCGTCACGTAATCGGCCACGGTCTGCACGTATTCGGAAGGTAATGGAAATGCGTCGTTCAGCGCCCGCTCGCCGTTCGGAAGGCTGGAAAACTGGCCCACGAAAAGGTCGGGGCGGCGCTTCAGAATTTGCAGCATCGCGTGATTGGCGAACAGCAGCAATATGTCGTCAGAATAGCGGTCCCTGTTCGCATCATTGAGCGGAACCCTCGCCAGATCGACGGCGGACTGATAGGTAACAGCCATCGCTTGAGCTTACTCGGGCAGGTGATGGTGGGCAAACAGATCGACAAGCCTGTGCCGGATGGCGTCTTCGCTCTGACGCTTGTCCAGCCGCTCGTTGTAATGGTGCTCGGCATACTCGATCATGGCTTTTTTATCCATTGCGTGGAAATCCACCACGGGTAGCGGCTCTTCGACCGGCTTCTCTTCCTGCGCGAGTCCGATGGGGTCTTCCGCCTCGTTTGTCTTTTCCTCTTTTTCCGCCTGTTCCGTGACCCACGTATCGGAATATGCGAGGAGCCGCTCGGCGAGTTGGGCAGTCACGGTACGGATTTGCCCCGGTTTCCATTTCAGCCCGATGCCTGTGATGCTGTCCGTCTTGGCGCACGTCCCTATGTATTTCACTTGTTCCATATTGAAGCTCCTGAAATAACAAAGGCGGCCTGCTGTATTGCGCCGCCTTGTTTCCTTCTGTTGTTTACTTGACTCCGATGCCGTCGCCTTTGACGATAGCTGTCACTTTGCCGGATGCAAATGCCGCTGCTCCTCCGGTAAGCGTAAGGGTCAGGAAGACTGGCTTCTCGAACTTGATGGGTTGGAACGCCAGCGATGTGCGCCCGGCGGTGTTGAAGAACGCCTTGCCTGCCGATGCAAAGTAATCATCCACCGCAGGAGGCCCTTCCACCGCGTTCAGTGGAGAAAACCCCACTTTGCAGTTGATCGTGGGGGCGCCGCTGCTGTCCAGTTTATCGTTAATGATGTCGACATCGGTCACGTCCAGGCCGGCGGGAATGACAACCGGGCGATAAACATCCCCGAATACAGCGGCAGCGGGCGTCACGGAGCCATATACCACCACGGCATTGCCATATCCGCCCATGTGACGGTTTTTGGTATTCAGATCTGCTGCATTGTAAATAGCCATTGATACACTCCTTGAAAATTGGGATACCTAAATAAATCCGGATTTCGTCGCACACCGCGTTACACAAAAATTTTATTGCCTGCATACCGGAATAAACGGCACGCTAAAATTCCGCGGAATTGACGCATGATCACAGCGGGACAGCGGAATCGACCGCAATGACGCCGAAATCGGTAGGCACTTTTACCCCGGTTCCGTCATCAATGGATAGCCGTACCTTTGCCTTGCCGCATACTTTTTCGCCCATGACTTCCAGATTGCTCTCGAAGTTGTACCAATGCTCCTTCCAGCCAAACTGCAATCCGCTTATCCTGGTTTTGCCATAGGCGATTCCGAGCGCCTGCGCGCCCAGCAACAGACCGCGCTCCACCGCGTAACCGGCGGTCAGGGCACCGTTGATGACCTGATCGGTTTCGATTGCGGTCGCGGCATTACCAGAGGCAATGATCTTCGTGGTTTCGCCGGGCTGGAAACGGATAGCCCGTTCGTTCTTGATCACCAGAATACCGTTCCACATGCCGACTTCCCCCGCAAACAGCGGATGACGGCTATCGAGGTATGCGGCGCGGTTGACGGCATTTTGCTGGAATGCGCGCAAGGAGCCTTCCGTCAACAGCAGCGAGTATTGGTTCGGCGTAGCGAGAAATACCCACATTTTCGACGTCTGTGCGGCACGATCGCCAGTGAGCCTCACCGACTGCAGAGGCTGATCCATGTCATCCAGACGCTTGCGCAGGTTGTCCAGGTGGGTAATTTTCAGGATATCGGTGGAAACGACGGAACCGAGTTGTTGACCGCCCTGGGTGAGATTGGCGCCATTGACCACAAAATGCCGGTTGAACGTTGGCGCCTTGACCGGATTGACCATCACCGAGGAAAAATTAGCGGCGCTTTGAAGCGGTATGGTCCAGTCCGTGCCAATCTGCGAACCGCGTGCGCCGGCGAGATGCACCAGCGATTCCTGCGTGTCGAGGCGCGGAAAATACCCGGACAATTGTGCCAGCGCAATCTCGCGCAGGTTATATCGGGTGCGCTGGTGAGACATGCTGCCCCCGGCATCGATCACCTTGCTGGCCAGATCGATCTTGATGTCCATCGAAGAGAACGACAGCGTGCTTCCCCTGCCTTCGCGGTTGACGTCGCCCATTAGCGGCTCGCCGCTTACAGTGTCGACCAGATCGAGCGAGACAATATCACCCGCGTTCTTCATCAGGTTGTCGATCCGCACAAGAGGCATACCAGGCAGGGTCTGACCGGCGATCTTCTCCATCGCGACGGAGGGCTCCACCGGGCCTACCAGGTTTTCCATGGCCGATGCGCCTTTCAGCGTATTGGCAAAAAGTGCGGCGCTATAGTATTTTATGGCAATCGAATTGCCGCTTGCTACGTTGGTTTCAGCCATTTCATAAGTCCTTAATCAAGATCGGCTCTCAAGGCCGCAGCCTTGTGCGAAGGCATTTTCATCAATCTCCCAACCAGTTCATGCGGGCTCAGATTGTCGATTTGCTCTCGCTCGGAGGCGGGGTTTGCTCCACCTTGAATATCCGACAGGGTTGTGGGTTTCCTTGCCGGAGCATTCAACAGCCTGGCTTTCGCATCGGCTTTCGTTTGTTCCGGATCGGCATGTTTTTGCGGCATGGAAACTTCCGGCATAATCGCTTTCACGCGGCGAACGACTTCATCGAACCTTTCGGAGTACGGCTTTCCGCCCCACTTCCGGCTGGTTCTCAGAATCTCATCCTGCTTAAGCGCTTCATCCCATGCTTCCGGGTCATTGCTTTCCCAATGCGTCAGATCGAGGTTATTGTCCTTGGCTTCGGCAACCTGCTCTTCAATGCTGAGCTGGCTGGCGCGCAGAGACTCCTCGCGTTCGCGCTTTAGCTCATCAAGCGTTTTTTCCAGCTTCTCGCCCTGCCTGCGGCTTCCTTCAAGAACAGCACTTATTGCCTGATGTAGCGTCGGCATGTTTTTCTTGATAAGCTCCAGTTGCTCATCGATCGCCCGGTCCGCCGCAGCGGAATCGGGTCCGGATGCGTCCTCTTTTTGCTTCAAAAGAGTGTCGAGCTTTTCAGCTGCCTTGCTGTTTTCAAGCTGGGCAGCCTGAAGTTGCTCGCGCAATGCCGAGTTTTCCACGCGAAGCCCCTTGTGCTTTTCATAAGGAATAACACCCTTGCCGCTCTTGTTCAGAACGACCGGCTCATCCTCGCCCGCACCGGGAGCTACGCCGTTCGTCGTGACGTCGAGCGCACTCTGCTTCTCTTCCTGTCCGGGTTCGTCGTTTGCCGTCTGTTTGCCGAGAATTTCAGCGAGACGGCCTGGGTTTTTTTCCAGTATCTCGATCTGTTCCGGCGTCAGGTTTGCAATTTGTTCATCCGTAAGCTGTTCGGTTTCCATTTAACTTTCTCCAACTGCTTGACCCAGTGAACGGGCCTGCCGAGGCAGGGGTTGATAAAAAACTGCGGTATCGCCGTTAGCGCGTCTCACCGGCTATCGGAAAAATTCCGGCAGCCGAATCAGGAAATAAAAAAAGCCGCCCAACTGAGCTGAGCGGCTTGTGCTTTAATTTTAAAGTTGAAAGCTATATGATCATCAATCCGGAATTCGTGTAATACGCTACACGGCCATCGGCGAATCGTGATACGGAGAGAATACTTCCACTTCTCAGAAGCGCTGCTATCTGTTCCCGGTAAGCCGTAATTTGTGGCCGATTGATTACACCCATGGTGTTATGGTCATACTGATAGTAGATATGACGCGCTATGCCCTTTGCGGCCATGGTAAGCATGGAACGGGCGATAAGCATCTTCGCCTGATCATCAGTAAGTGTGCTGACATCTGGAGCGATAGGCGCGCTTTCCGTATCCCACGTTTCTTTGTCTGAAACTCCGGCCGTTGCCTTGGCGGCGTTGATGCGATCGATTATTCCGGCCAAATCCTGAATTTTATTAGGGGCCGGCATGTATAGATGGACGCTTATGATATCCACCCAATCTTTCATGGTGCCGCTGGCGCCGTCGCTTGCTGACATCATTCCGGTAAAGAACGTTTCGGATGCCTGATTGGCGGTAGCAGACCAGCCTTGTATTGAGGGAGAGATAATTTTGGCCGTGGGATCCACGGCTTTGATAGCTTGGTTCGCTCGGCGCACCATCTCCGCCAATTTGACATAAGCTCCCGTCCAGAAGCTTTTCGTCCCTGTAGTTCCGGTCCCATTGTTCTGGTAGTTCACTTCGTTCCAGACTTCGTAATATTTGATTTTCCCCAGATATCGTGTGGCCACGACCGAGCAAAAGGAATCCCAATCCGCCATATTGACCGGCTCGGCGGCCATACCCAGATTGTATGACACGCCATTAACCACCGATGAATAGGCGTTCGCTTCGGTGGGTCTGGCCGATGCCCATGCTGGAGTTCCAAATAAGGTAAATACCAGGTTTCTACCCGCCGCGTAATGGGTATTCACCCATGCATCCAGGTCTGTCCAGTCGTAAAAGCGCCGGCTGGTCTCTATGAATTTCCATCTGCCTTTGCCATTCGCTATATCGTGGGATCTCACCGTTTTTGCGATGACCCCGGCAAGTCCGTCGTTAACCCGTTGCTGCACGGACATACCAAAAAACTCTTCTCCCACCATGACAGGGGAGGCGGATAGAATCGTGATCGGTAAACCCGGTATAGCCAGCGTATTCGTATCCAGCGATCGCAAATCCGACGGCAAGCAGAACGTAGCTCTGCTCCCCACAAAATTGCCGCCAAAATCCTTGCCCGGTGCGGGATAAAACCCGCTTCTGCCTGCCGTGATCGTATAATCGGTCATCTCAGTTTCCCGGATAATGCCAAATGGAATAGCCGAGCAAGGTAAGTGTTTCAGCGGCCACTGCTGTACCCCACTTTACCTTAAAATCTATTGCCGCATCCTGCGAGGTGTCGACGGATGTCGCTATCCGGACATTACTGGATATGCCATAACTGCTGCCATTCATTGTCTTCTGCGACGACAGACTGTTGAGATTCTGAATCTCTATCAAAATCTTCCCCATGACGGAAGTCGTGACAGTTGGGCCGCTTATATTTTGCCCGCCAAAATCCACCGACAAATATTTGGTGCTCGTGGATGAGGGGGTATCCCAATCCGGAATAATGACGAGCTTGCTGTTCAGTCCCATCAAGGCACCCGAAACGATGATCGAAGCAACGACTATATAGTTCTGGTCGCTAGCGCCATTAACCGAGGATCGAGTCCATCCCGCAAATGATTGCGCTACCAGCGTCGGTAATGTTCGGATTGCAGAAAAAACTATATTCCTGTCGGCATCGGTGTTCGCTATCAGTTGTGATTCGGTTGGGGTGTCGAAGATTGCAATCGAGCCTGCCGGATAAAGTTGTCCGGCAATAGTCCTTGTATTCAATAGTCTTATCATATCAGTACCTTATAATATGTTATGAATGTTAAACATGAGATTTTTAAAGCCCTTCCGTCCTGAGCAATGCGGCAATTATCTTTGCCTACCGCGCCATATCGCCTTGTAATTGTCCAGGTACTTGCAGATCAGGATCAGCTAAACCACCCACTTTGCGCAACTGGTCCGCCAGTTCATGCCGGTTCGGCAGGTCCGATAGTTCCAGCATGGCTGGATACAGTACGGCCTGGTAAGCGGGAGGCGCTGTTTGCACGATTTGCGTGAACGCTTGCAGTTGCTGCGCCCTGAAGCTTGGTGTAGCAGGTATATCTTCCAGCACGACCCTGACCTGGGCGGTCTCGATATCGTTTTCGATTGCCGGGCCGGAATCTGTCATGACTTCGCGGTTGAAATAAACTGTTTTCCGTCTACTGCTTTGCTTCACTGCCACTGCTATCTGCTTGCCCAGCATGTCGTGCTTGATGAAAGCCAGAAGCTGCTGTCCGACCAGCCGGCGCGCATAGCGGAAATTATCGCTGGGCTCGGCGAGTACCGTGGAACCCTGTTCCACCAGATTGCTGATGGCGACGCCGCTGGTGGCCTGTGTTGATGCGCCTAGCATTGACCGGTATACGCCGCTCACCGCCTCTATCCTGTGCTTTCGTTCTTCCACCAGCTGAAATATTTGCGCAGCCAGCGCATGCTCGCGCGTCACCTTGAATCCGTTTGTATTTCTCCGCTGGGAATTCAGGACGGTCATCGACCGCAGGCTGCTGATGTTGTTGGCGACTTCCTGATAGGTATTCTGGCTGAGATCGAGCGCATCGTTGTCCACCTCGACTTTTACCGAATTCAGGACTTCATATAGAAGAATATCCAGATCAAGAATCTGATCCTGCGGGCCGCGCATATCGCGTATCAATCCGTATGGGGTCCGACTGCGGTCCTTCCGGAAACACCAGAAGGGAACATACGGAAAATCGCGGTGCGGCAGCGGGCTCGGTACGTCCATCAGTTTATGCGGTCCCAGCCAGATCGCTACGCGCATTCTCGGGAGCAGGGATTTCTGAACCTGTACCAAACCCCTGCTTACCGCAGCCTGGTGATAGGGGTTTTCTTCGCGGTATTCTATGGACTTGCCGTCCGGCAATGCGAGCACGTAGGAATCCTCAAGATGCCGGTACCACAACTCGGATAACCGCACCATTCCCGAACTCCGGTTAAGATAATCTTCCTGGCCATGTCCCCATGCCTGCTCGATTTCGTAAGCGCGGGCCATGCGTGTATCGGAGCCTTCGTACACATCCAGAGTGTTCCATCCGCTCCAGCTGTTGCCGATAAGCTCTGCCTGGTCCGGGAACATTATTACGGCCTGGGCACGGTCAACCCATTTATCGCGCCGCAAATAACGCGCATCGGAAAGGTCGGGCTCCTTCGACGTCCAGTCCCACCAGATTTCGTTGCGATGGATTTCCCGCACCCGGTACGGATACTTGAGGGGATCGAATTCGCGCGAGACCTCGGCCCATCCAACCCCTGCCCGGATCATGCTGGAGTAGGCGTCGGACATGGCCCTGTCCGCCCTGGATTCAGTTTCAACCTCTTTGATTCTTGCTGATAACCCCTCGGCAATCTCGGCTTGCTGCTCGTCGTCGGACGTAATCTTGTAATCCGTGCGGCTACGTGCCTCGATTCCCAGCACGGCATTGATGGTCGGCTTGATCAGGTTCGAGTCCTGGGGGGGAATGCCCGCCTCCTTCAGCCGCTGGATCACCTCCACACTTGTCTGGGCGCCATCGTAATAGTCGCAATCCGTATCCGAATCAAGCCGCCATTTCGGCTGATTGCGCAGTTCCCGGCTGATCCTGTCGTATGCCTCGACCGATATATCCGTGGTGATTGACGACTCGATCATGCGCGCCAGCCTTTCATACTGATACCGCGCGCACTGCCAGCGGGTTTGTCGTCTTCGGTAGATACGGCAAAATATCTGAACGCGTCGGCTGCATGACTATGGTGATCATGCAGCGGCCTGCCGCTAAGCTGCTTTGTACCGGGATCGACGTCGAACCGGTAATGCCGCAAGCTTTGCAATCCTTCGGCGCACTTCACCTCATCGAAATAGCACCGGTTGAATATCGTTCTGGCGGCGTTAATCCCGTCGGAAATGGATAGATTCGGCACTATCCTCACCTTGCGCCCCGCTGCAAGCATGATTTCCTCCACGCTTCGGCCCGTGGCCAGGGTTTTGGCCCTGGCATCATGGGGTAGCCAATCCGCGCCATACAAATATCCTTTATCCTGTAGCACGGTAATGTAATGTTGTATTGGCATCTGGTTGTTGCTGTAATAATCGAGTAATCGGAGTTCGCTACCGACAGTCTGCGCAAACCATATACTGGTGTTGTCTGCCCAACCCAGGTCGAAAAAGGTATGCACCGGTTTCGCGGCGTCGTAAGGCACGCTTCGTATGCGGCCCTCCTCCTGTGCCTGCCTTAATTCCCTGGCGTAAACCGCGCCATCCAGCGTCACGCGGCAATGACCTTCCCAGATATTCTGGTAGGCGTCGGGATTCCTGGCTTTCAAGTCATCCTTCTCCCGCAGTAACGTTTGCGGGAACCACGGATTGTCATTCCAGTTGATCTTCACCGTTACTGCACCCGCTGGCGGATTGATCACAAAGCGGTGGTGTGTTTCATCGGTTTCCAGCTCCGGATTGTACGTAACCCAAATTTCCGAGCCGTCCTTTCGGATAGTCGGAATAAGCGTATCCCAGCTTGACTTGCTTACCGTCTGGGCTTCTTCCACCCAAGCCCGGTCGATGGCCTCGAATGACTTTATTTTGGTAACGTTGTTGCGCAGCCCGGCAAATAAAAATTCGGAGCCATTCCTTCCGAGAATGATGTTGTTCTGCACTTCGTAAAACGATTCCAGGCCGATTGCAGCAATCTGGGATTGCAACAAGTGATGCACCGACTCGATAATTGAATTCTGGAACTCGCGCGCGCATAGAATGCGTAATGGAGTTGCTGCGGCCTGTATCAGTAATGCCCTGGCAACACCCCATGATTTCGCGCCACCACGGCCACCATATAAAATCTTGTATCTTGCCGCGTCGAACAGGAACCGGAGTTTTTCAGGAAATTCCGCCCTGTGCACTGTCATGCCGCTATCGAATATTCAGGAATCAAGACGTTGCCTACTTACCGGCAGCAGCAGCGGAGACAGTGATAAAGGCCACCTCGACCCGGTGCACAACCGGCTTGTCCATATCGCCATCCTGCGTGGCCGACAATTTGTCGCCGTATTTTTTTGGTGCCAGCCTTGATGCATACCACTTGCGTGCATCAATGCGCAGCTGGGAGCGCGCGATTACCTCGCGATCTATTACTTCTTTTCCTTTCTCGTCGGTATAGGCGTCTCTTGACCCGTCGTCGGAAATTTCGATAATTTCTTCAGCATAAGCGTCAATACAAAGCTCCTTGGCACGCACATACTGCTTCATGAGTTCCGCATCGCTGGCGAGCCAATTCCATAACACTCTTTGACTGATGCCGGCGTCGACACACGTCGCCCGTGCCGATCTACCTAGCGAGATGCCGGCACAAATTGCCTCCAGCAACTCGGGAGTCTTTATTGTCGGGGCTCCCCTTTTTTTGCCTGATGATGTTGTGTTTTCCCGCCTCACCGCTGTCTTTGCCGGCGATTCACTCATGATTCAGGTTCAATTCCTTCAGCGGCATGCTGTTGCATCCCCTGACTGCTGCAAGCAATTTGATTTCGCATGCCCATCGTTCCTCTATCTCGGCACGCAGCGCGCGGTTGATCGTCAAGGCATCATCCTTTGGAGATACGCGGTCAACCGCATAGGCTGATTTGCACTCTGCGGGCGTTTCCACCCGGCATAAAACAGCCACCGGTTTTTCGATCACCTGCGTCTGAATAACGGGTTTGCCGGCGCAACCCGCCAATGCAATCATAAATGGCGCCAGCGCCAGGCTGATACGGTACGTCATAATTATCGGTATGTATGAGTCAATATGAATAAACAGGGGTGAACGATAAGATTACTTATTCATGTGCAACGAGTAACGCCGCAGAACGCTAATTATGACGACGGCTCTGCACATACTTTACTTGCTCCATGCTGATCACTTCGCATTGCTTCTCGGGCGTCACTGGCGGAAGAGACCGTATTTTTTTAGCGTTGCCTGTATGTTCTGCCGCAGCGGTTGCCGCACTCCGCATTGCCTTGGCCGCATCCTTTTCCCTCGTCGCGGCGGTTGTTGTCAGCGCATCCATCGCTATATGCGCGGATTGGATATCAGTAACGCATCTATCGTTTGCCGCCGATAGCACTGCGTTATTGGAATTGAGCTGCTGTATGCGTGATGCCATCCTCCAGTCGCTGAGTGCGAATCCACCGCTAAAGGCAAGGGCGACAAGGACGGCAATTACTATTGCCGTAATCGCTGGAGTACTGATCATTGATGTACCTATAAAAAAACCCGATCGGGCGGGTAGAAATAAAAAAACCCGCACAAGGCGGGCAGATGGGAAAAACCGCACCAAGCGATTTTTGTATTGGGCAAAGAAATACCCGCATGAGAGCGGGCAATAAAAAACCCGCTTTTTACGGGTTTTAGTTATTGTGAGAAGGCATAGCAATTCACAATATGTAAGCATATTACATTGTGTTACTGATGTTTGTCAAGCTATTTGTTGCCAACAGCTATTTGTTGCTAACAGCTCTTTATTGTTATACAAAACTCCATAAGCGAGCCGGTGCAGGCAAAAAGTACAAATAACACTATACTTTAGTAGCCGTTCCCATTCGGATTTGGCTCTGTTTTTATCTGGGTCAATAGTAACCATCGGAGATCTGCATGAAACCCCACGCCTTTGTCGCGATGCCCTTTGGCAGCAAACCCGGTCCCGACAGTCAGTTGATCGACTTCAACCGCGTGTATGTGGAATATATTCAGCCTGCACTGGAAGCAGCAGGCCTGGAAGTGTTTCGCGCGGACGAGGAAATGCGTGCTGGTGACATTATCACCGACATGTTCCAGGAGCTGCTGATCGCTGACCTGGTGGTGGCCGACCTCACTATCGATAACCCCAATGTCTGGTATGAGTTGGGCGTACGACATGCGCTACGAGCACGCGGCATCATTTTGGTCTGCGGTGGGCGCACACCCACCGCCTTTGATCTTTACAGTCAGCGCAAGCTGCGCTACAGCATCAAGGACGGCACGGTAGACCCTGTCACGCTGGAAAGCGACCAGCGCCATCTTACCGAAATGGTCAAGGCCACGATGGAATCCTGGCACGGCCGCAAGGAAAGCCCGGTTTATCATTTAATGCCCAACCTGCAGGAACCAGACTGGAAATCGCTGCGCATCGGTGACGTACAAGAGTTCTGGCAGCGGTATGATGCCTGGGAAGCGCGCGTCATCCTGGCAGGCAAGGCGCGGCAAATCGGAAATATGCTGGTACTTGCGGACGAGGCCCCTGTCGCGGCTTTTCGTGCAGAAGCCTGGATAAAAGCCGGTGTGGCATTACGCAAGGCAGAACGCTTCGATTTCGCGCTAGAGCAGCTCGAACGGGGGTTGGCGGTCGAGCCAGACAATCTCGCAGGCTTACAGGAAAAAGGTATCTGCCTGCAAAGGCTGGCGCTGGCGGGCAAATCCGCGTATTGGGAACTGGCGCGTGAGCACTACGGCCGGATGCTCAAGCAGTATTCCGATGATGCCGAAACCTGGGCACTGCTTGGCCGCGTTAACAAGGATGCCTGGATCGCCGCCTGGCGCCAGCCGGACCATACCCCGGAGCAAATGCGTGACGAAGCCGGGGACGAAGATGCACTTCTACGCGCTGCCATCGACAGCTACGCCAGCGGCTACCGGCGTAACCCCAATCATTATTACTCGGGGATCAATGCGCTCACCCTGATGCATCTGTA
Organism: Nitrosospira sp.; assembly: GCA_039935055.1. GTDB lineage: Bacteria > Pseudomonadota > Gammaproteobacteria > Burkholderiales > Nitrosomonadaceae > Nitrosospira. Next base: position 1,560 of record JBDTKY010000156.1, on the reverse strand, counting down.
CCGCGACCTTATCCATGATCCACGTTACGACAAAGACATGGATTTGATAGCTGGAGCGGTGCGATTTGCCGCTGAATGTGAGCTGAATGAGTCACAGCGCTTCTGGTCCCAAACAACCCTGGGTGATCTGGAAGTGCTCATCGGCACGCCGGATACAGTCAAGGCAGCCTACAAGGAAGCCATCGCGAAGAACGACAAGGATTGGTTTGCCCTCAATTCCAGCTGTGCGCAACTGCAACTACTAAAGGATTTAGGCTTTCGCCTGGAAACCGTCGAGGCTGGCATCGCCACCTTCGCGCGCGCTTTAAATAAGCTGATCAGACCGGAGGATAGCTGGCAGCCACGCCAGGTATTGCTGTTCAGCGGCCATATGATGGATGCACCCGGTCGGCCTGCTCCCCGCTTTCCTCCTGATAAGGAGGATATTGCCAGGCAAAAGATCGTTGAAGCACTCGATGCACTTAGTGCGTGCCCTGATGATCTCGCCCTCACCCAAGGCGCCAGTGGGGGCGACATCCTTTTCCTTGAAGCCTGTCGCGAGCGGGGGATGCGTTTGCAACTGATGCTGCCCCTTAAAGAGCCCGAGTTTATCCAGCGTTCCCTCCTGCCTTCCGCCGGAGGTGAAAAATGGCACGATCGTTACTATATTCTGAAGGCGGGCATGAAAGATGCTCCTCGCATCATGCCCGATGAACTCGGGCCGCCGCCCAGGGACGTGAGTCCCTTTGAACGCTGCAACCTCTGGCTGCTCGACACCGCACTGGCCTATGGCATCGACAAGGTAAGTTTCATCTGCCTGTGGGATGGCGGTGGCGGCGATGGGCCAGGCGGCACCGCGCATATGTATAACGAAGTCAAGAACAGGACGGGGCGAGTGACCTGGATAGACAGCCGGAAAATCTAGCGCGTCCTCCAGATATAGGGCCTCGGCCGGATCACCCGTGCACGAAAGGAGAAAGGAAGTTTTGGCGGCCAAGTGTTTCGGAGGTTATGGTAACAAGCTGTAACCGGGAATTACGGCATCAATCCGATTCTGTTCAGGAATTGATTTTTCCCCCATCAATGCTATAAATAATTGCACATGGATGTGCTGATATGTAATCATTTGAGATGGCCTCATAACTTTGAAATTCCTGAATATTTTAATAACAGATATCCCATGATCAGGCATCCCGCATTGCTCGCCGTGCTCGGTCTGATCTATTCCGGCTATCCAGGCTATATAGTGGCGCAGCACATGAATGCGATGGACGCGAACATGAGCTCCGTTCCCATGCATATGGGTCACGGTATGATGCAGAACAGCCCGTTTGTCTCCCCGGGAACCATGCCTGATATGATGCAGAACAGTCCGTTCGTCTCCCCGGGAACCATGCCTGATATGATGCAGAACAGTCCGTTCGTCTCCTCGGGAACCCTCCCTAATCACAATCCATCCCCTCCCGCCAGCATCCCCAGCGGCGGCAACCCTGGCTCTACGCCGGGCAGGCCACTGGTGGTATTGCCGGTGCCAGCCAGCAGTATGTCGGGGATCAACACGCCGTACGGGTTCCAGTTCCC
>JBDTKY010000155.1:0-4330 GCA_039935055.1 Nitrosospira sp. | reverse complement strand
TTTGGCAAGTGTTCGTGTGCTCCAGTGGGTCGCCGCTTTCGGCCTGGTCTGGGTCGTAAGCCGAACGATCTCGGCAGCATCAACGATGGGTTTGCGCCCAGAACGCGGCAAATCACGCTCAATGCTCACCAATCCGCTTTCGGCGTAGCGTTCCCGCCAGCGCCCCACCTGAACTCGACCCACACTCAATTCGGCGGCAATCGCCTTATTGTCCAGTCCTGCCGCAGCGAGCAAAACAATCTGCGCACGGCGCGCCAACCGCACACTTGATGTGTTCGAACGCGACAGCGTAGTCAGCACTTTTTCCTCTGCTACTGTTAGTATAATCTCCGGAGCAGTTCGCATCGGTGTCCTCCTGTCATCGCTCTAATACCTAGACAGCAGGACTGATTATTAGTTCTATTAATTACGGCGTACTACACTAGTACCGCGTCCACATATGCCCGTTAACCACCCTTGCATGTATATTTCTGGCACCCACTATTTTCTTGCAGCTTTTTTTCGATGATGTGCCCTGATTAAAGAGGGGCAATGCCAAGTTAGGGCAAGAACCAGCGTTACCTCCAAAACCGCTTAACAAGTGCATTCGTCCGGGGATCGCCGCTTGCGCTCAAACCAGGGCTTCGCCGGTCAGCCTCTCCAGGATGCGCAGCGACGAACGCGACGGGTCATTCATCGCCTCCACCGGCAGGTAGAACGTCTGATCGAGGCTATGCTGCCCCGACATCGCGCCGTGCAACACCAGATCTGTAATCGCGATCCAGCTTGAGCCCGGTGGAAATTCCATGACCCTTTGCGGTGCCGTCTGCTGGTACTCCTTGTCGCGCATGCCAAGGCCGCGCAGCGCCGCAATGTACTGATCATACCTGGTCTTCGGTCCGTCGACGATGCCGAGGCGGGCCAGAATGGAGGAAATCCAGCTTGGCCCGCTGAGGTGCACGGAAGGCAGGAAGCGACTCACGAAGGGTTCAAACGGTTCACCGAGCTGCCAGATACGTGGTCGAGTGGTGGGATGGATGTTGGAGAAGACGCGTAGCATGCCACGCCCCTGGGTGGGGTACCCGTAGCTTGAGTCAATGTGCCGCGCCTGGGTGCTGTTGCGCGGGAAAGGTCGATAGGTGACCCGTTTTCGATCCAGCGCCCCTTGGTAGCTGGGGAACAATTGAGCAATCACATCCTCGGCCCACTTGCCGTAACGCGCCATGATCGCCTCGAGATCAGGACGCGCGGTGTCCCTGACCCGGGCCCGCATCATCTTTCCGCGCACCTGCGCGTAATGGTACTTCTTGATGTGGCCGCGCGCCGGATCGAAGATGATCGTCGGACGGCCGTCCTCGACGTCGGGCACTCGGGTCAAGATCTTTGCGGTGTCCGAGATCAGCTCTCGCTCTCGCTCGGACAGCTCGAAGCCGCTTCTGGGCAGGTAGATGACTCCGCATCCTTCCAACGTCTCGATGGCCATGCGCCGCACCTCCGGAGCCGATCGATCGGCTCCGGGCTCGATCGTCAGCATCTTCACGGTTCCAGCTTCTTCGCACACGGAAATATGTTCTTTATTTACCATGATTTGTCCTTGATTTATTTAGAAGTGTAAATAGTCTTCCAGCAAAGTAATAACACTACACCATTTTTTGGTTCAGATAGTCATTGCCTTGTCCCCGTTTTCAGTGCTGGGTAGCAGCATATCCGCAGCCCTGCCGGGCAAGGCCTTTTCTTTTGCCTGACGGGTAAATTCCGCCGGTGTTGCCACTTGCAATGCAGGGTGGAAACGCGCTCATTATAGCACTGCCGCCACCCGTCAATGTTGCATCTGGAATCCTCTAAAGACAAGAACAAGTATGCGTTGAGGCACTCCTGCCGGAAGCGACCATTGAAGCTTTCCATCTGGGCATTTCCGGTTGATTTGCCAGGATGGTTGAAGTCGAGTTCGACAGAGCACTCATGAACCCATTTGTCCATGACCTCGGAAACGAATTTGGCCCTGTACTACCTTAATCCAGTTAGGTCATAGAGCAAGCTTGTTCCCTAAAATGGATGTTCCATGATTCTTTTTAGAGGAACTTGTCAGCCATAGTCCCATCAAGTGTAGATATTCAGCCGAAGGTTTTGGTAGCGGTTGACATTTCGAAGGAAAGTGTTGGATCTGAGAAGGATGGATCTGAGAAAAGTTTGATATCACCGCAATAGAGAAGTTGTGCGGACGCCATCCGCATAGTACTCTGTGAGAAAATATGCTGACCCATAAGATTCGATTTGAATATTCTCTGGAAGAAACTCATCAGTCGGATAAAATTCATGGATTTTGAATGATCAGTTCCATGGTGCCGGACGCACCAACCTTTAACGCAACTATGCGGAAGTTTGGGGCGCCACAATCAATAATCCATCGATATCAATACTGGAGCATCATGCTGCGTCCAGTTCAGTTAACGCTTGGTTCTCTAGTTCTGGCCGCTCATGAGCCAGCTCACGCATTCTCTGAACTTAGTGAAGCAAGTTTTACCGAGCTCCATAAGGTAACAGCACAGTTAGAATCTGCTTTAGCAAAAGCATTTAATTACGATAAGCTTAATTATTTGATATTAATGATGATTGATCCAGACGTACATTTCCATGTCATCCCTCGCTATGAAAAGGCAAGGTATTTTAATGGTCTGGAATTTATCGACTTCGGATGGGCTGGAGCACCTAGCTTCAGCCAGCCAAATGAAACCGATGCTGAAACCAACCGCCATATCATCGATTACATTGTGTCCTGCTGGGCATAAGCAACACAGTACGTGATATTTGAGAAAGGGAAGGAGGATTGAAAACAACGGATGCTGCAGGCACAGGGATTTATATTGTGGGAAGCACAAAAGTCTATTGCGATTTGACGATGTCAGCCATGAATTCTGGCTGGGGGTTTTATTTAATATTTCACGCGGCTGAGTTAGCTTTTTCACCACATTCTACTATGATTGAAAGCACATGAGCACCACAGACCCGACCCAACTCCATAACATGACAAAAATGAGTCATGTTTCTTTGCAATTCTGGGCCAGTCGTGAAAAAGCGGTTATAAGATTTGAGCGGATAATTCAACGATGACACAACTTGTTCTGTTACGGCATGGGGAAAGTATCTCGAACCGGGATGGATATTTTACCGGGTGGAACGATGTCGCATTGAGTCACCGGGGCGAAGAGGAGGCAGGACGGGCCGGCCGCCTCCTTAAGAAAATAGGATGTGAGTTCGACATGTGTTTTACTTCGGAACTTAGACGAGCCACTGACACACTGCATATCGCATTATCGGAAATGGGACTTAATGGATTGACCATACGGCAGAGTTGGCGCTTGAACGAGCGCCACTATGGCGCGCTGGAAGGAATGCATCGTTTTAGCGCCATCAGAAAATTCGGTATATGGCCTATTCTTGACTCCCAGTTACGGTTTACTGCACCCCCCCCTCCACTTGATCCCAGCGATGCGCGCTACCCTGGAAATCAGCTCCGCTATTCAAACATCGACAAGAGAGAATTACCGCTCGCGGAGAGCATGCAACAAACTCTCTCACGAGTGCTGCCTTATTGGCAGGAAACAATCCTGCCGGAGATCCAGCAGGAAAAGCGCGTTCTCATCGTATCTCATCAGCACGTCTTGCGTACATTGATAATGCAATTGGACAGGCTGTCCGTCACCCAGCTAATGACGTTGTCCATAGCCACCGGACGGCCATTGGTATATGAGCTTGACGATAAACTGGACCCTGTTCAACATTATTATGCTGACTGTCAGGCCACACAATAAAACGTTCGATACCAAGCTTATCCTCTGAGTGCGAGCCCTATGGCTTTCTCCAGGAATAGGCGATAATTATAGGGGCGTAATCGTAATATGGCTCCGGGTGGACCCCGGCGGCCCGAGTCCCCTAAGCCCTGTTCGTCAAAAGAATTTAGCTATATTTACAAGACTTGGTACTTGGGATAAGCCAATACCGAATATTGCGCTTAGTACGCAAATACGAGACGTGCAACATCTCATCCGGCATAATATCACGCTGTAGGTGAGGAGATCTGTTGCCCAATTTCTAGAGGTATTCTTGACGCAATTTTCCGTGGTAATTCCCACGCTGAACGAAGCAGGCAGCATAGACCCCTTATTGACGCGTCTGTTTGCACTTGAGCTGGCACCGGGCAGTTTTGAAGTCATTTTTGTTGACGATGGTTCGCACGATGGCACACCCGGCAGGGTGCGCGCCTGGGCGGGGCGCGCACCGGTGCGACTGGTTGAGCGCCGGGACAAGCCCGGCCTGACGGGCTCGATTCTGGCCGGCATAGCGCTGGCGC
>JBDTKY010000154.1:0-19076 GCA_039935055.1 Nitrosospira sp. | reverse complement strand
TATCCTGAAGGAAGGTATAGCGCAAGGCATAGCCAATTCCATACTTATAAAAATCAATCAGATCGGTACGCTTACCGAAACCTTTTCCGCCATAGAAATCGCCAAGCGCGCAGGCTATACCTCGGTGGTTTCACACCGTTCAGGTGAAACTGAAGATACCACCATTGCTGATATAGCCGTAGCTGCCAATGCTATGCAAATCAAGACTGGCTCGCTTTCCCGCTCTGATCGTCTGGCCAAATATAACCAGTTGTTGCGCATTGAGGAAGATCTGGGCGACGCCGCAAGCTACCCCGGACGAGGCGCTTACTACCAGTTAAGATAATGAAAAATACATAAATAGGTTTCACGCCAATTTATTTCAATCTTCTTGGTCTTGAACCACTGGCTTTAGCCGGTGACTTTGACTTTCAATATGTTGACTTATGCGCGATTAGCAGGGGTGCGGGTTGACGACTTTAGTCGTTTGCATCCCCCGCTGCTAACTCACCTACTTCAGTAGGTGGTAGTTTAGTTGTCAGCTCATTTATCAACCGAGTCGAGGGCGCATTAGAAACTTGAAGTGCGGTATACAAATTGAGGCGAAACCGCGACGGAGCGGAAGGGTCAAGCAGCGGTTGCTTGTAAATAGTGATTCCCTGGAGAGATGCCACGGAACCTCTGCATAAGTTTTCCGTGGAGCGTGCTGTCCCACAAACCGCTGTCGCGCCAGTGTGGAATTTGTTCAGAGGTTCCCCTAAATGAAGGTGCTGAGTCTTATACTCGCTGCTCTGATTGCCCTGCTGCAGTATCCGCTATGGCTGGGCAAGGGTAGTTGGCTCAAAGTATGGGAAGTTGATCAACAGGTCATAACACAACACGAAATCAATCAGAAACTGCAAGTTCGTAACGCTGCGCTGGACGCGGAAGTACGCGATCTCAAGCAGGGTTTCGATGCGATTGAGGAGCGTGCCCGTAGCGAACTGGGCATGATCAAGCAGGGTGAGATCTTTTTCCACATACTGGAAGACAACAAAAAAAATACTTTGCGAGCCGACAAGATCGGAGAAGGGCCTCCTGAGTAGCAGAGCAGCGAAACCAATTTGGCTCTCGATCGATTCACCGCAGAGTTCAGCAGGCACCAGAGTCCGCGATGCCGGGAAGCTTAACGCAGTGTATCTCGGCTCTCCAGCCACTGGATGATGCTGCTTTTAGGGCAGCCTGCTTTGTCAGTCTCCTGGTGAAGAGTATCGGTCACTTGTTTTGCCGCCTCACTTGCCTGTGGGAGTCCATCTCCGCAAAGCCCTCGCGCCCGCGTGAGATATATTCAGAAGTTCGCTCGCGAAGGGGCATTCGCCGCTTCGCCTTTCACATAATCCATCCCATAGAGCAGTCTTCGCCCTGCATGCAAGCTCGGAGCCTTCCATATAAATGTTTTTTCTCCTGGGGAAGAGTCATCATATTCTTCTTGCAATTTCCATTTTACGGAATATCCTGAAATCTATATTCTTCATAAACGGTAAGTGAAGGCAGTGGGGAGCGTTTAAAAAATGGTGGTAATAAAATAGCGGGACAAAATCATGCATTTATTTTTAATATCCGGTATCGCCCTCGCCATAGGCGTTGTGGGTTTTGCTTTTCAGAACAACGTGCCAGTGACGGTGAATCTGGCTTTGTGGAGTTTCGATGGCTCTCTGGCTCTGGTGCTGCTACTTGCGATGGGCCTGGGGGTACTCATTGCCGGGCTGATGTCATCGCCGAGCATGATAAAGGCCAGGTGGGTACGTTCGCGCCTCCATAGCCGGGTATCGCATCTGGAGGAAGACAAGATAGCGCTGGAGCGCCGTATCGTTGAATTGGAAGCTGAACTTGAGAGAGTGGCTCCGAGACCGGTTCAGGAAGAGCCCAAGCGTTATCTGGGATTAAAGTCCCTTTTTATAGGCGCCCCCGAGAAATCTAAAGATTAATTGAGATGATGCGCAAATCGCTAATGGACCATACGTTATTTTAAATTGGGAGCAGGCTCTTTAACGTTACCGGTTCAATCAATACTGACTCCTTTCCGTTGCCCAGCCAAATCTGCCCATCCTGAACGGTGCAATTCAAATGCATGCTGCGTTTCGCCTGCTTTGCCATGGCACGGCTGGCTTCTAGCGGCAGGCTGATTACGGTCAGGTTTCTAATCTGTTCGAGTTTGCTGTAGCACTGCTTCCACCACGTGTCGGCAATTCGGCCGCCATATATATAAATGAATACCTGCCTGGCTCGGCCACAGGCCTTGCGGACCAGTTTTTCATCCGGGAGGCCCACATCTATCCAGAGCTGGATAGCGCCAGTTAAATCTTTTCGCCAGATATCGGGTTCCTCACACGTGCTCAAGCCGTTGCCAAACGATAACTCTTCATTTGCGTGTAGCGCGAAGGCCAGTAATCGCACCATCATGCGTTCATCCGTTTCCGATGGGTGGCGCGCGAGAGTGAGCGCGTGGTCCTGGTAATAGTTTCGATCCAGGTTCGCGATCTGCAGCTCAGCTTTAAAAATGGTTGCGCCAGTAGCCATATGAGTTGCGTGCCGTTATGCGATTATCTGATCCTTTAAACTATCGGAGCTGTCAAGATATACTTGAGAGATCCCTCTTCTTCCCCGCTTACAAGCTTGTCAAAAATAAGGAAAGACTCATCCGGCGAAGACCCCCTGATGGGTGTTGCTAACATGGATAACAACAATTATCACATGAACCCGATTTGCTATTCTGTTACGCATCAGAATCGTTCCTTGCTTTCCTTGAATAAGCTTCGGTTATCTCTATCCTGAAGGAGAATGTAGGGAATCCCTGACAAGGGATTCATTTATTCTCACACGATGTTTAAACACTTCCTGACAGACACCTTCGTCATTCGAATTTTATACTGGCCTCCCAAGTTCGCGATTATGCCCTGGAATCGAACTATAAGTACCAAACGGACCAAGGACTGGGGGCTTGGCTGTCAATAAATGGCGGATAAGCAGTTTATAAAAAAATGGCAAAAGTGCAAAACGAATCCTGATGAATAAGAGAATTATTATATAAATAAAAAATCCGGGAGTAGACAACCATGGAACGCCTCACCATATCGCTTAATGATCAACTTGCCGCGCAGTTTGATGTCGTAATGCATAAGCGCGGTTATTTTAATCGCTCGGAAGCCGTACGTGACCTGATACGGGATCTGCTTGATACGGCCCGCTCGGAAGAACATGACGACGGTCATTGTACGGCTACGCTCAGCTATATTTATAGTCATCAGGAAAGCGAGCTGGCCAGCTCACTTACCGCGGTGCAACATGATCATCATGATCTTACGCTATCTACTATGCATGTACATATAGATTCTGATAACTGCCTGGAAGTAGCCGTCCTGAGCGGATCTATCAGGAACGTAAAAGATTTTGCCAATCATATTATTGCTACACGCGGCGTACGACATGGCAAACTGCATCTTTTGTCGGTCGAGATCGCACAGGAGCGGTATTCTGATGATTCTGTACGGCATGTTCATAGCGTCGCTTTTGCATGATGAATGAAAATCAGCAATATAGGAAAAGCGGCTCGAGTACTCGATATTGGATTGACATAGACTGACTATTCCAGCAATTTGTGTTCGGTCACGTAGCGGATAAGCTGAGCATTATTCCGCATTTTCATTTTTTCCAGAATGTGTGCGCGATAACTGCTGACGGTTTTTGTGCTTAACGTTAACTTTTGCGAGATTTCGGCTATCGATACGCCGGAGGTGATAAGCTTTAGAACATCGTATTCCCGATCGGAAAGTGTGGAATGTAAGGGTGTTTTCGATGTTGGACCGAAGTCGAACAGCAGTTTCTCCGCCAGTTCCGGATCTATATATTTTCCCCCGTCTGCCAGGCGGCGGATTACAGATATCAGCAGATCGGTTGGACTGTTCTTGGTAAGATAGGCAGACGCGCCCGCGCGCATTGTTCTGATGGCATATTCATCTTCATGATAAGTGCTTAACATCAGCACCTGATGTTTTGGATCATCAGTCATTATCCGTTTTAATACTTCCAGCCCATTCATCCCTGGCATGCTGACATCCAGCAGTGCCACATCCCATCCGCCGCCGCGTATTTTTTTCAGGGCATCGAGTCCGTCTGTTGCTTCTCCGATGACTACGATGTCGGCTGTCTCGGCAAGAATCCTTTTCAGCCCGTCGCGGAAAAGCCTGTGGTCATCGGCTAGAAAGGCTCTAATCATCATTACTCCACCGGGTCAGATCAAGGTTTGGGAGCCGGGTTGATATGTCAATGCCAAAGTAAAAATGTATTAAAAAGGGCGTCAAAGGGGTACGTGTCATGTTTATGAAAGCCCGGTTGGCGCCACGTTTTCGCTGCAGCAACAGACCGGTCATGAAATCCTTTCGTTTCGTTTGATGGGTATATGCACCCTCACCACGGTTCCCTGGTGAGGTGTGGCGCTGATGTTTATGCCTCCTCCCAGCACGGCCGCCCGTTCGCGCATTCCAAGCAGGCCAAATGATTTTTTACTTGCAGCGTTTGCGGAATCAAACCCCTTACCATCGTCGCGTACCTCAACAATGAGATCATTCGCGGCCTGCGACAGGGTGACCTCGACATGGCTTGCTTCGGCATGGCGGGCCACATTAGTCAGGGATTCCTGCACGATCCGGAATATTGCCACCGTCTGATCTTCGTCCAGATCGGCAGGTTCTTCCATCAAACGCAACGCGCAGCTTACGCCACTATGTTTTTTGAATTCATCGGCCAGCTTTTTGAGGGCCGATATGATTCCCAGCCCCAGCGAAGCCGGTCGCAAATGTTCCGCCACATGGCGTACACTCTGATCCGCTTTATAGACCAGTTCCGACATATTGCACCGGATCGTTTCCACTCGTTTTCTGTTGTCTTCCACGCTCTTCAGCAACGAGAGTTCCAGATGCAGTGCTGCCAAAAGCTGACCCAGTTCATCGTGAATCTCGCGGGCAATATATTTACGATCTTCTTCCCGCATTCGCTCCACATGCGCCGCAAATTCCCTGATGGCCGCATCACGTACACGAAGCTCCCGCTCCATCAGAATGCTTGCCTCCGCCTGCTTGCGTTCCAGCCACTTTCCCAGATCGTCCCCAATCACGTCAATCAGATTCTGCTCATCTGGCAGCAGGAAAGGCCGGTTTTCATTGTAAAAGACCACCAACCAGCCGGATGCCTCATCGAAGACCGTAATCTGCTTTCTTAATTCTCGCGTATGATCTTTATCATACTGACTGGAAAAAAACTGCTTGCCGTCCAGTTCTATTCTGATACTGGTGATAAGCGGAAACTGCATCGCCGCGCTCAGTTGCACGAAAATGGTTTCGCAAACCTCCTCCAGCGATGCGGACTCCATGCCGCGCCGGATGGCATAAAAGCAATTGATTTCCTTTAATCTTTCACGCAAGGATTCCTCGACACGCTTGAGCTTGATGATCTCATGTTCAATGGCTTCTGCCATGGTATTGAAATCGGAACCGAGTTCGGCGATCTCATTGTGCGTGGAGATGGCGCAGCGGGTGGAATAGCTGCCCTGTGCGATGCTGCTGGCCTGGCGGCTGAGAGAGTCGAGCGGATGCAGGATATTGCGGCGCATGTAAATAGTGGCTACCGCGACGACGAACAATGCAGTGCAAAGCAGTCCTAGTATCAGCAGGATTTGCTGCTGGAATTTTGCTTGCAAGTCTTTCAGCGTGGTTTGGGTGCGGTTAGCCAGTTCAAACATGAACTGGCTGATAGGTTCCATGATTTTCGCTTTCTCAGCGGTATAGCGTACTCCAAACAGCAGGTCAATGGCGAAATCGCGGTCAGGCGCACGGGACACGGTAAAATTTCCGTATCCGTCATCGTACAAGCCTTTTATGGCGGCGAAGGCCTGTTTCTCGAGATTCACCAGATTGTCGGAATTTTTCTGCGACTGCTGCAGCAGATCAAGCTCCCGCTTACTAAAGCCTTCGCGGCTCATTAAATCTATCAAGGAGATTGCACTCCCTGGGATGTCGGGTAATGGTGGTCTATTAATGTCCAGATAGGCGATTGAGTGATTTTCCTGCGGGCGCGACCGTTTGCCGTTACGGATATCAAGAATTTCCAAAAAAAATTGCTCGTAGATAGAATCGCCAGTGGTGACGTAGCTGCGAGCCATTTTGGTGAGATCCTCGGAACTCTGGAACAACTCATTTGCAAGCTCCAGCGACCGGTGTTTTTGGCGCTCCGCGCCAGTAATCTCATCCAGCGTGCCGAGTACCTGCGAAGAGAGAAAAATCAGGAGACTGAGTCCCAATACGGTGACGATAAGGCAAAAGTTGATGAAAACACGTATTCGCATGTTTTTCCTTTCATCTTGTTAAATCGCTACTTGTTGTCTTTAACCAGGTTTTTTTTGTGAATTAATGCCGGGATATATAGTAAATATGGTTACGTTTGCAATCGTTGCGTAGAAACGTCCCTCATGTCATGCAAAAACGGCTCAATGGCATGTGATGAGTGTAACAGCTGGGTTAGAAACAAAAAGGAGCTAATCGGCTGATCTATGGGTTGAATCCCCTACGATGGAGTTTATGATTTTTTTTGTTTATGGGTAACACGCACAATGGTCTGCTCCAATGCATGGATATTGGCTTGACATTTCCTCTCGCGGCAAGCCTGGTCTGGAGGGATGTCCGCCTTTCTCGCTTGTCGCTGGAGGGTTTTCGATTATTTTAGAGGCAGCCTGAATAGGTCATGGTTTTAATGCCTTATCTAAATTTTGGTTCGTAATAATAATAAGGAGAGTCGTCTTACAGGATATTTGTAATTTGTGGGTATTTTCTAGTGACTTATAACAAAAAGTTCCGCATGATTATGCCAGTCAGGTGATAAACATAGAAAGAAGAAGTTTTTACCGAAGATTTTGAGGAAACTGGGGCTCATCTATGCATCATCCCGGCTGAGCAGTCTTCACGAGAAATTGGCTTCAGGAAGCGAAGTTTTTTTTGCCCCAGCAGGGTTACTGGTGGTAGCACGAACTGGGATGCGTAATAATTATTATGTAAGTCGTCTTACATAATATTTGTAATTTGTGGGTATTTTCTAATGACTTATAATAAAAAATTCCGCATGATTATGCTGGTCAGGTGATAAACACAAAAAGAGGAAATTTTCAGGGATGAAAAATTTTGAGGAAATAGGGTATAAAGTGCACAGCTATGCACCAATCTCGGTCGAGTGGTCTTCACGACAAATTGATTTCGGGAAGCGACGCGAGGGTTTCCTTGCTCAAGCAGGGTTACTGGCGGCGGCGCTTATAGTGGGGTTTTCGTCATTGATCGCCCCAGTTCATGCTGCGAACGACGATTTTAAGGTCATCAGCAAGCCCAAGTGGGCGATTGACGACACGAAGTGGATGACTATCGGCATGGGTTTTCGCGGGTCGGGCATATGGGCGGAAAGCCGTAATTATCGGAATGATTTCAGCATTGACAATGCTCGTCTCTACGTCAACGGGCAGGTTCATGAATATGTCAAATTCGAAATCAATACCGAATGTTTTTTCTGCAACAACACGCATTCCGCTGACAGTCCCAAGATGTCCTACAATGTTCTGGACGCAATAGGAAAAGTCGAGGTTAACCGTTATCTCAATCTCTGGGGTGGCCGCATGCTGGTTCCCACAGAGCGGGGCGAATTGAGCGGTCCCTTTTTCCAGGCGACCCACGATGCCTTCAAGACGCCTTTTTTCTCGCAGGACTTTAGCACCAAGTTTGGAAGCAACGGTGCGGGACGCTACGGCCGTGATGACGGCGGTACCTACTGGGGGAGCGTCGAACCGGGTTTCATCAAGGGCACACTGGGTTATGCAGTGGGTGTCTACCGGGGGCTGCAATCCTCCACGACCCTTGGTCCAAACCAGGGAAACGATGTCCTGTGGGCTGGGCGTTTCACCTACAACTTCCTGAATCCGGAGAAGAATCCCGGCTATTACACCAGCAGTACTTATTTCGGCAAGGCCGGAGATATCCTTGCGCTGGCATTCGGCGCATCGTATCAGCGCAATGGCGCCGGTTCATTCGCCCATCGCAGCGACTTTCTTGGCTTGGTCGGCGACCTTTTGTTCGAGAAAGTTTTGCCGAGGAATCTGGGCGTGACTACTGTAAATGCCGAGTACAAGCAGTTCTACGCCAATTATAATGCTGCCGCCTTTTCCGATCCCGGCTGCTTCTGCATGTTCGACGGGAAATCGTGGACGGTCACGGGGCTTTACCTGATCCCGGTCAAAATCGGTATAGGAAAATTCCAGCCCTATGGCAGATTTACCAGCATTCAGCCTAATAACAGCAGCAACCGCCAGGAAATAGAAGGCGGGGTGAATTATGTTATTGATGGCTTCAATGCGCGGATTTCGGCCTATTATCAGCATGGTGATCTCTACACCAAGGGCTTGAACTATGCACCGGATGTGACAGGCCAGAAGGTCGATGTCTTCAAATTATCGTTTCAGATACAAATGTAAAGCTTGGGAATGGAAAGAAGGTGAGAGGAGGCTTGCGCTGGCCGGAATGAGGCGCGAGTCCCTTGATGAACCTCCCGTTTCTGGATATTCAAATGCACCAGGTATAGTAGAAATCTGATTATGTATGTCTTGCCTCCCGTCTATGAGGCAGGTCTACAGCGAATAAATAACATACAAAAAATGTGCCCTACAATTCTTAGTGAAGAGCTAGCTCCCAAATTGGACTCCGCTGCAGTAGTTCATCGAATCTATCCTGTCCAGCATGCCTCAAACCGTGCGCCGGGTTTACCTCAAGCGCATCTGCAGGCACGTTTATCTCTCGGGTTTGTGAAGGATGACGGTGCCACCCGCCTGGTTGACCGAAATCACTTTGGCCCGCTGCTGGTGCAAAAACCGCTTTATCCGGAAGATCGCGAGATCTGTCAGGTTGTCATCATCCACCCGCCCGGCGGCGTCGTGGGCGGAGACGAACTGGAAATCTCCGCCCGGGTTGGCGCTTCGGCCAGCGTTCAAATCACCACGCCGGGGGCCTCCAAATGGTATAAGGCCAATGGCCATGTCTCGCGCCAGTCAATCTCCCTCGACGTTTGCGCGGACGGAGTGCTGGAATGGGTGCCGCAGGAAACCATTTTTTTCGATAATGCCCATGTGGAGCTTGACCATCACGTGACGCTGGAAAAAGAGGCGAGCTACATCGGTTGCGAAATACTGTGTTTTGGCCGCACCGCTTCGGGCGAATCGGTTACCGGCGGCCAGATCAGGCAAAGCACCCGAATTCACCGCGCAGGCAAGCTGATCTGGTTTGACCAACTCCGATTGTCAGGCGGCAGCGCAGCCATGAAAAGTGCATTGATGCTTGCCGGCAACACTGTCTGCGCCAATCTCATCGCGGTGGGTAAAGGTGTGCCTGCTACTGTGATCGAAGCTGCGCGCGAAGGGGCGGGCGATATTTCTAAGGGAATAGGTCATCTGGGCATTTCGCAGATGAAATCGGTAATAACAGCGCGTTATCTCGGCAACTCGAGCGAGACCGCGCGCCGGATAATGCTGCATGTCTGGGGACTCCTTCGCCCGGGGATGCTTGGCCGTGAGGCAATGGTTCCGCGTATGTGGAATACATGATGCCGCTCAGCGAAGCGAAAGGTTTTTTTTGAAATAGATGATCGTCAGGTGGAATGCAGCTGCAGCATTGAAAAAGAGAAACATTGTTAATCGAGATTGTTAATTTACCGAGGAGGAAATAATGGACCTTACACCAAGAGAGAAAGACAAGCTGCAGATATTTACCGCAGGATTAGTGGCAGAACGGCGCAAGGCACGGGGGCTGAAGCTCAACCATCCGGAAGCGGTAGCGTTGATCACCTGTGCAGTGCTGGAAGGTGCGCGCGACGGCCATTCCGTGGCGGAGCTGATGGCAGAAGGCACGCGCGTGCTGAAGCGAAGCGAGGTGATGGAAGGGGTTCCCGAAATGATCCCCGATATCCAGGTGGAAGCGACTTTTCCCGACGGCACCAAACTGGTGACGGTTCACAACCCCATTCCCTAAATCAGGAGATTAAAAATGGCTAGAGTACCCCTAATTCCAGGCGAAATTTTCGTGCAGCCTGGCGACATTGAACTGAACGTCGGCAGAAAAACCAAAGAATTGAAGGTGGCTAATGGCGGCGACAGGCCCATACAAATTGGTTCACATTTTCATTTCTACGAGGTCAATTCCGCAATGAACTTCGACCGTGAGGCGGCCTACGGCATGCGCCTGAACATCATGGCGGGGACGGCTGTGCGTTTTGAGCCGGGCCAGGAGCGCACCGTCGAACTGGTTGAGCTTGGTGGCGACCGGACGGTATTCGGATTTAACCAGAAAGTGATGGGCAAGCTGAAATAGCAGCGCCTTGCCAAGCAAATAACCCAAAAAAAGGAGCAGAAAATGACTGTTAAAATTTCCCGCCGGACATACGTAGAACAGATGGGGCCAACTACCGGAGATCGTATCCGCCTGGCCGACACGGAGCTTTTCATCGAAATCGAAAAGGATTTCACCACCTACGGAGAAGAAGTCAAGTTCGGCGGGGGCAAGGTGATTCGTGATGGCATGGGCCAATCGCAGCGCAATCATGCCGATGTGATGGATACCGTGATCACGAATGCGGTCATTGTTGACCACTGGGGTATCGTCAAGGCGGACGTCGGTCTGAAAGACGGCAAGATCGCGGGCATCGGTAAAGCCGGTAACCCCGACATCCAGCCTAATATCACCATGGCCATCGGTGCCGCCACCGAGATTATCGCAGGTGAAGGATCCATTCTTACCGCCGGGGGTCTCGATGTTCACATCCACTTCATTTGTCCTCAGCAAGAGGAAGACGCAATGATGAATGGGATTACCACCATGCTGGGCGGTGGCACGGGTCCTGCGGTCGGCACGGCGGCAACTACCTGCACGCCGGGCCCCTGGCATATCAAGTCGATGCTGCGTGCATCGGATGGCATGGTGATGAATACCGGTTTTTTCGGAAAAGGCAATGTTAGCGTGCCGACCCCTAACGAGGAACAGGTCCTGGCCGGGGCATGCGGGCTTAAATTGCACGAAGACTGGGGCACCACCTTTGCCACCATAGATAACTGCCTGAACGTGGCGGACAAGTATGATGTCCAGGTGGCGATCCATACCGATACCATCAATGAGGGCGGGTACGTAGAAAACTCGATTGCCGCCATGAAGGATCGTACCATCCACACGTTCCACACCGAGGGCGCTGGCGGTGGCCATGCGCCGGACATCATGACGGTGGTGGGCCTGGAAAACGTGCTGCCTTCCTCTACAAATCCGACGCGTCCCTATACCGTCAATACCCTGGATGAGCATCTCGACATGTTGATGGTATGTCATCATCTGCATGCCAATATTGCCGAAGATCTCGCCTTCGCCGAATCGCGCATCCGCAAGGAAACCATCGCGGCCGAGGACATCCTGCACGATATGGGCGCCATTTCGATGATGTCATCCGATTCGCAAGCGATGGGCCGTATCGGGGAGGTTGTGCTGCGCACCTGGCAAACCGCGCACAAAATGAAGATACAGCGCGGTTCGTTGCAGGAAGATCCCTCGCGGAATGATAACTTCAGGGTTAAGCGTTATATCGCCAAGTACACCATCAATCCTGCCATCACGCACGGCATTTCGCACGCCGTTGGTTCTGTGGAAGTGGGCAAGTTTGCGGATCTGGTTCTGTGGCGGCCGGCGTTCTTCGGTGTGAAACCGTCCATGGTCCTGAAAGGCGGAATGATCACCGCAGCCTTGATGGGCGACCCCAACGCCTCGATTCCGACTCCGCAGCCAGTGCATTACCGCTATATGTTCGGCGCATACGGCGGCGCTCTCGCAACCTCCTGTTTTACGTTCACATCGCAGGCGGCCCTTGATGCGGGATTGGTGTCCGAGTTGAATCTGGACAAGAAGCTGATCGCAGTCAAGAACACCCGCAACCTCCGCAAAAAAGACATGATTCATAATGGGGCCACTCCCAAAATGGAAATTGATCCGGAGACTTATGAAGTGCGGGCGGATGGACAGCTGTTAACGTGCGGGCCGGAAGATGTATTGCCGATGGCGCAGCGTTACTTTTTGTTTTAAGCTGAAATGTTAACCTTAAACACAAAAATAACGCACGCAGATGAGGTTTTCGCGCAGCTTGTACTCCCGTACGAGCTGCGGGAGAACAGCCGGTTGCGTACCGCGCTAGCGTCGGGGGAGGAAGTTGCGATCCTTGCCAAGCGTGGGACTGTGCTGCGCAACAATGATTTACTCAAAGGTGATGATGGCCGGGTAGTGCAAATCGTAGCGGCCGACGAGCCTGCCTACCGGATAACTTGTCATACCCCGCATGATCTTTTGCGCTGTGCTTTTCATCTCGGTAATCGGCACACGCAAACTCAGGTGGGCGAGGGTTTTCTGCGCATCTGCCAGGATAGCGTCTTGAAAGAAATGCTGGAAGGTCTGGGAGCCACTGTCGTAGAGGAGAGTGCGCAGTTCGAGCCGGAAGCAGGGGCCTACAGCAGCGGAGGCGGCCATCATGATGACGATGGCCACGGTCATTCCCACGCGCACGGGCCGTTGGCCCCGATTCCGGTGCATCAGAAGATCCATCGTCCGTCGGACAAGCAATAGAGTCGGGAAACCATGATGCAGACAACTTCCCTTTTACGCTTGCTTCAATTGGCGAGTCCGTCGCTTCCTGTTGGCGCATACACCTACTCGCAGGGCCTGGAAGCTGCTATTGAAAAGGGCGCGGTGCACGACGAAAATTCTGCCCGCGCCTGGATCATCGAAGCACTTGGCGTGATTGCGGATTTTGAAGCACCGATACTTTGGCGTTTGCTGAAGGCTTTTTCAGCGCGGGACGGTGTCGTGGTCACTTCCTGGAGCGAATGTTTTGTTGCGTCACGTGATACCGCCGAATTTCGGGCGGAAACCATCCAGATGGGATATTCGTTGAGTAGATTGGTGGAGGAACTGAAGGTTGCGGATGATTCACTGCTGAGGATAATGGCCAGTCAGTCCGAGATTCCGTTGCCTACCGCATTTGCCTATGCAGCGGAGGCACTGAAAGTACCGCATGAAGCCGCGTTGCTGGGCATGTTATTTTCAATTGTTGAAAACCAGATGCTGGTTTGCGTGAAGTCGGTTCCACTTGGTCAAGTCTCAGGTCAGCGGCTGCTGCTTTCCCTGCATAGCACGATTGAAGCTGCTGCCTGCCATGCCCAGGTGCTTGAAGACGATGAATTGTCCAATTGGGCACCAGGATTGTCAATATTGTCGATGCAGCATGAAGTGCAATACAGTCGCATCTATCGATCCTGATAACTTTGCAAAATATAATTATTTGCCGGAAATAAAATGAAAAATATATCCAATCCCTTGCGTGTCGGAATAGGTGGACCAGTTGGCTCTGGAAAAACGGCTTTGTGTGAAGCGCTGAGCAAAAAAATGCGTGACCGCTATGAAATGGCGGTTATCACTAATGATATCTATACCAAAGAGGATATGGAGATTTTGTTGCGTGCAGACGCATTGCCTGCGGAAAGGTTGATGGGTGTGGAAACCGGCGGATGCCCGCACACCGCAATCAGGGAGGATGCGTCGATCAATCTGGAAGCTATCGCGCGCATGACTGCAGATTTTCCGGATCTCGATCTCATCCTGGTCGAATCGGGTGGGGATAACCTCGCGTCCACCTTCAGTCCCGAACTCTCCGACCTCACTATCTACGTAATCGATGTTGCCGCCGGCGAAAAGATACCGCGCAAGGGCGGGCCCGGTATTACGCGTGCAGCGCTGCTGGTCATCAACAAGATCGATCTTGCGCCTTACGTGGGAGCCAGCCTCGAAGTCATGGCGCGCGATGCGAAGCGGATGCGTGGCGAGCGGCCATTCATATTCACGAATATGCATACTGGTGAGGGTGTCGACCAGATCGTTGATTTCATCGTTAAACAGGGTTTGCTGGACGAAATCAAGGCGCAGCACCCCCACGATCACGTAGAAGCTTAAAGATTTCGCCCCGCAGAAAATTTTAAAAGATAACATTTTCATTCGAATTGCTAGCAGCCTGTCGGACTTGAAGAATCGGAGCGAAAAAGCGGCTGAGTGAGGATAGATTTTGACGATTTTGAAGGCCAATAGTTGTTCTATTGGTCGAAAAAACGACGAAATATAGACCAGCCAGACGCTTTTGCAGCCGATTTCCTTTAAGTTCGACAGGCTGCTAGGTGACCATAATTTCTGAATCGCCACAACACTAAAAAATTTCTTATAAAAAAACGCTGGAGGTAATTAAAATGGAATGGTCATTAACGATAGATAAGGCAATGCCCCGCCCCTTGCGCGTTATTTTGCGAGGAGTAGGTCAGGTATTTTTTTGTTGCAATGCAGTGACCGGGCTTATCTTCCTGGTGGCGCTTTTTGTTGGTGGTGTAACGGCCGGCGCTGCAGCCACCGTGGGGGTGATAAGCAGCACAGTGGCTGCCTATCTCCTCGGCTTCTCTGAAGACGATATTGATGCGGGGCTGTATGGGTTCAACGGCACGCTGGTGGGACCCTGCCTGTTTCTCTTCATGGAACATTCTCCGCAGCTATGGCTGTACGTAGTGCTTGCCTCGGTTCTGTCGAGTATTATTTTAGCGATGCTCATGAGAATCCTTGGTCCGTTCAAGATCCCTGCCTCGACATCCCCCTTTGTCCTGAGCAGCTGGATGTTCCTGCTTGCGGTATATTCCTTTGACAGTTTTACGAGAGGCCCTGTTTTGCCCGTCCCCGTCATACCTGTTGTGGTAGCGGACGCGGCGATGATGCCGGCCGAAATGTGGTTTACCGCTCTTTCGAAGGGTATTGCAGAAGTGATGTTTGCAGACAGCATCGTGGTGGGCATTCTGTTTCTGGTGGGTATTGCCATCGTCTCCTTGCGGGGCGCATTGATGGCAGTTGGCGGTACGATTATCGGGGTGATATTCCCGCTAATGCTGGGGGCAAGCCTGGGACTGATCGAAATGGGGCTGTATTCCTTCAACCCTGTGCTGACCATGATGGCGGTGGGATGGGTATTTTTGAAACCTGACGGCAAAAGCGCTGCATTGGCGGTCCTGGCAGGCTTTCTCACGGTGATATGCCAGGCTGCGCTTGCCAATTTTCTTGCCCCGCTTGGTCTACCCACGCTTACTTTCCCATTCGTCCTGGTGATGTGGATGGTCCTGTTTGCGGCAGGGAAGTCAAAATACTGGGCAGAACCCGACGCATAACAAACAGTAAGTCAAGTCGATATCGGCCCCTTTTCGAAGAGTTTTCTCTTAGGGGTCGATAAGGTGACCCAGATCGATTTTCCGGTTTTAAGGCTTTTACTGCCGCTCACAACCAGATCATATTCTTTTTGAGACAAGCTTACCCAGAAAGAAAATCGTTTCCGCAGGTTGTCCGCATTGTGGATGATGTTTATCCCGAAAAATTCTCGAACCACGCGCCGTGACCATTTCCTGGCGCGGTCGATAAGTGGATGTCAAAGTATTGTTATGACAGAACGGATTTTTTTATGTTCTGCTTCGAGTCATGGAAGCTGGCCGCAAAGAAAAGGTAATCGCTGCAAATCGATGCCTTCCTTCTCCTGTACCGACAAACCGACGCGACTGTACAATGTCGAACGTAATGAGGGAATGCCATGATTATCAATGTCTTTTTGGCTGACGATCATCGGCTCTTCCGGGATGGTCTCAAACGGATTCTTGCCGAAACGGCTGATATTGTGGTCGTTGGCGAAGCGTCTGATGGACTTGACGCTCTGGAAAAGATGCGTCTTGGCGGATGGGATGTCGCGTTGCTGGATGTCAATATGCCGGGAATGAATGGTCTGGACGTACTAAAACAAATAAGAAGCGATAATGCGAAGCATCAGATACTGATGCTGAGTACCTATCATGAGGATGAATATGCCATCAGGACCATACGCGCGGGTGCCTCAGCCTATCTCACCAAGAACAGCCCAACCGATCTGCTGATATCTGTAATCCGCCGCCTCGCAAACGGAGGGAAGTACATAGATCCGAAACTGGCGGAGAAATTGTTATTCGACCTTGGGCCGACATCAACAACCCTGCCACATTCCACGCTTTCCGATCGGGAACTTAGCGTTCTCAAGCTTATTGCCACCGGCACCTCTTTAACGGAAATTTCTCAAAAATTGGCGTTGAGCGCAAAAACAGTGAGCACCTACCGCGCACGTGTTCTGGAAAAGATGCATATGCAGAACAACGCCCAACTAGTCCGTTACGTGGCTGAGCACAAATTGCTCGAATAGCCTATTTGGGTAAAAAAAACCGGTAGCACGATTTTTTTTGGGCGATGAGTGCAATCTTATAAAAATCTGATTTATCAGATTTGGAATTTCATATAAACGCGTTCGCGGTGCGTGGCGCTGCATAGGTAGCCGAGTGATCACGTATAACTTTCTTCGTTTAGTTTGATGGGTATATGCACCCTCACCACGGTTCCCTGGTGAGGCGTGGTGCTGATGTTTCACGGCCGCCCGTTCGCGCATTCCAAGCAGGCCAAATAAAAAAGGAATTATTTCCGGGCCCACGCCGCTTTGCTGGCGATTGACGATACCAAGTGAATAACCATCGGCCTGGGTTTTTGTGGCTTGGGTGTATGGGCAGAAAGCCGCAACCGGAATGATTTCAGCATTGACAATGTTCGTTTCGACGTCTACGGCAGGTTCACGAATAGGCCGAATTCGAGATGTAAAGCTTGTGAATGGGCTCAGCCACCCGGTTGAGAATGACACGTAAATGCATCGATCAACAAAGTGTTCCAATGAGGATAAATTCAATGGACCGTATTCAACGATGGGGACGAGTGCGTGTACTGAATCAGATCAGTCCCGAATGGTACAAACCGAGCTCGCCTAATTCGCGCCAGGCCATCCGACTGGAGGTCGGCGCAAAGGGCATGATCGACTGGGTACCCCAGCATACTATTTTTTCAACAATACGGATATGAGGCTGGAGCATCACATCGTATTGGGAAAGAAGCTTTGTTACATCGGCTGCAAGATCCTTTGTTTTGGCCGAACTGTATCGGGTGAATCCTTTACTGGAGGGTATATAGGGCGATGCTTCCGTGTCTGCCATACAGGACAACCAATCTGGTTTGAGCAGCTTCGGTTGGAAGGGGGCGGGAAAGCTATGACGGGAGCCATATGCCTTGGGGGCAGGGGCATCTGCGCCATACCGGTTGCTGCTCGCGAGACAACGGCCACGAGCAACTAAATGGTAGACGAACAGCCGATTAGCGTTTTCCAAGAGAGGAAGAACTGGATGCAGTAAGGGAGCCCTCTGACGGAGCTTACTCCTTAAGGGTGCAGTCAGGCTCAGGCCACCAGCTCAACCTTTCCGGTTTTGAGGCTGTATACACCGCCCACCACCAGAATCTTCCTTTCCGAGACGAGTTTACTCAGAATGGGCGGCTGCTTCCTTAGTTTGTCTACATTGCGGATGACATTCATCCTGACGACGTTGCCGAACCGGTCGCCAGGAATATTCTTGGCGGCCCTCACGGCGGGGGCGAGCGCACTAGCCAATGACTGAATATGCCCCGGGAATTGTTTGTTGTTGTCGACGGCATCAATAGCGGCGCGTACCGCGCCGCAGTTTTGATGGCCGAGCACCATTATCAACGGAGTACGTAATACGGCGGCGGCATACTCCAGCGTAGCGACAAAATCGGTGGTGAGATAGTTGCCTGCTACGCGTGCCACGAAGAGATCACCGCGTTGTTCATCAAAACAGAATTCAGGACTTACTCTTGAATCGGAACAGCTCAATATGCTGGCATAAGGATTTTGTCCCGAAACAAGGGTTGCCCGGTCTTCGCTAAACTCAAGAGGACTGGATTGCCCTGCAACATACCGCGTATTTCCTGCCATCAACCGTACCAGCGCCTCATCGGCGGATATCACATTTTCTGGCAGAGGAGGCGGCAAAACCTTGTTTGCGAAAACGTGCCTGCTTGTTGCCGCCGCAAATCCGAGACCGACAGCGGATGCGGTTACATGCTTTAGAAATGTGCGTTTATCGACATTTTGCAGAATTTCTGTACCTTTTTTATTTTTAGTTGTATCGCACATACTTGTGGTTTTTCTTGCTGAGGCTATCAGGTAAGCGGATAGCTATGAATATGCGGTGGGGAAGTGTGCGAATGCTGCTTTTGAATGATTTCCACCGGCACCATATGTAGGTTGCCATGACGAACACCTCGCGTGGCGGTTACATGGTTGGCAAAATTTTGCACGGTCCGAACGGTGCCGCGCAGGATGACAATTTCAAGACAGTTATCATGATCCATGTGCACATGCATACTAGACAGAATGAGGTCGTGATGATCATGCTGTACCGATGCGATGCGGTTTGCCAGATCGTTCTCGTGATGATTGTAAATATAGCTGAGCGTGGCCACGCAATTCCCTTCGCTTCCCTTTTTCAGACGCGCACTCTCCAGTTGGTCGCGTATCAGGTCTCGCACGGCTTCAGAGCGATTGGTATAACCGCGCGCGCGTATAAATTCGTCAAACTGCTCCGAGAGCTCGTTATCCAACGATATGGTGAGGCGTTCCATGTGGCTTTCTCAAAAATAGCGATAAATTAAAACTGATACATCAGGCTGATACGGAACATGCGCGGCTCAATCGGGTGGAAAACAAGGCCATCTCTCGCCGCAGACGCCGGGCTTGTCTGATAACCATAATAATAAGCGATATCGAATGCTTGTGTGTTAAGTAAATTTAATACATCAAGCTGGAGCTTGATTTTTTTAACGAGCTCATATCCTGTCGAGAGATTAACGATCGTTGTGCTATAGGGAGCCACGGGATTGTTTGTATCGACCGTTACGTTGCCGAAATGCCGCAGGCGGAGGGTGGCAAAGAGATTATGCGGCAAATTCAAGGTCGCGCCCGCGCTGATTGTACGGCCCACCGCATTGGGGATGTGAAATCCATACGCCTGGTTTGCG
>JBDTKY010000153.1:0-2798 GCA_039935055.1 Nitrosospira sp. | reverse complement strand
ACTTATCCCAGCCCGGTGGAAGCGGCAATGGTGGCGGAATCCGCCGGGGCGGATGCCATTACGCTTCACCTGCGCGAAGACCGCCGCCACATCCAGGACAGGGATGTGGAAGTCCTGCGGGATTTGCTGAAGACGCGCATGAATCTGGAGAGCGCGGTAACTGACGAAATGATAGATTTTGCGTTGAGCATCAAGCCTCAGGACGTCTGCCTGGTACCTGAACGCCGCGAAGAACTGACCACCGA
This sequence comes from Nitrosospira sp., assembly GCA_039935055.1. Taxonomy (GTDB): domain Bacteria; phylum Pseudomonadota; class Gammaproteobacteria; order Burkholderiales; family Nitrosomonadaceae; genus Nitrosospira. The sequence continues at coordinate 2,553 of JBDTKY010000153.1, read as the reverse complement.
AGGGGGTCTAAACGTGGTGCGGCATTTTGATCAGGTACAGCGGGCTTGCCGCAGACTGGCCGATGCGGGCATTCGCGTATCGTTGTTTATCAATGCCCACCATGCTCAGATCGATGCATCAGTGAAAGCCGGCGCGCCAGCGATCGAGATTCATACTGGCAGCTATGCCGATGCGCAAACCGCGGACGAACAGCAAAACGAGCTGGAGAGAATCCGCGCAGCGGTAACCGAAGGAATCAGTCAGGGTCTGAAGGTCAACGCCGGACACGGATTACACTATCATAATGTCCAGCCCATCGCGGCAATATCGGGCGTATCCGAGCTCAATATTGGCCACGCCATCGTGGCTCATGCGCTATTTGTCGGTCTGGAGCAGGCTGTACGGGAAATGAAAAAACTGATGATGGAAGCGCACCAATGATTTATGGAATCGGAACCGATCTGGTCGAACCCTCGCGCATTGCGCGACTGCTGGAAAAATATGGTGAGCGTTTTGCCAGACGATTGCTGACAAATGAAGAATGGCCTGAATATATTAACAATGGTCAACCCGCCATGTTTCTGGCCAAACGTTTCGCTGCCAAGGAAGCGCTTTCGAAAGCAATCGGTACGGGTTTTCGCTACCCGGTTAGCTTGAGCCACATTGGAGTAACCCATGATCATCTGGGAAAACCGTATTTTGCATTTCACCCCGCGCTAAGTACGCTCGTCAGAAATGAAGGCATCACCAGCCATCATCTTTCTATCAGCGATGAGTTGAACCTGGCCTGCGCTTTTGTCATTCTTGAAAAATAATGGGCACTATCAATCATCCAAGTCCAGATTTGCGAGTACCCACTTCGCGAATTACCTCCTTGCCCACGCCACGCCCTCTTTTCTTACTTAGCGCTTCAAATTTATAGGATATTCGATGTCGCTTGGACCTGTCATGCTCGACATCGAAGGCACGCAGCTTACCGCCGGCGATAAGAAAAAACTCCTGCACCCGCTGGTTGGCGGGGTAATTCTGTTTACTCGCAATTACGCGTCGCTCAAACAGCTGATGCAGCTAACCGCCGAGATTCACGCACTTCGAACCCCGTCGCTACTGATCGCGGTAGATCATGAAGGCGGCAGGGTGCAACGTTTCCGCGAGGATTTTACGAGACTGCCGCCCATGCGAGAACTTGGCATAATATGGGATGAACACCCCGTCAAGGCACGGCATCTGGCGCAGCAGACAGGCTATGTGCTAGCGGCGGAACTGCGCGCGGCGGGTGTCGACCTAAGCTTTACGCCAGTACTGGATATGGATCACGGGCAGAGCTGCATTATCGGTGACCGCGCATTTCACCACAAACCGCAAGCTATCGCCGATCTGGCTCACAGTCTTATGTCCGGACTGAAGTCAGGGGGCATGACGGCAGTAGGCAAGCATTTTCCAGGACACGGTTATATTGAGGCGGATTCCCATATTGAGATGCCGGTGGATGAACGCACTTTTCAGGATATCGAAGAAAATGACCTTATTCCATTCCGCAAAATGATTGACTTTGGGCTTGCCGGCATCATGCCGGCACATGTCGTTTACCCCCAGGTCGATGCACACCCCGCTGGCTTCTCCGAGTTATGGCTGAAAAAGATCCTGCGCGGCGAACTGGGCTTCGAGGGCTGCATCTTCAGCGATGACCTGAATATGGAGGGAGCGGCGATTGCCGGCAATATGTTGCAGCGTGCGGAAAGCGCGTTAAACGCGGGTTGTGACATGGTGCTGCTATGCAACAACCCGGAGGCGGCGGATACATTGCTGGCGGAATTACGATGGGATATTTCGGCCATCAGCATTGCTCGCCTCGCCCGCATGCGCGGACAACCCCACCCCGATTCGGTCGTAAAACTGCATGAAAGCGCGAGCTTTGTGAAAGCGGTGGAAGAAATTGGAAGTCTCGGAATCCGTAGCGGCGAATTGCCTTTAGTGTAAAGAGCGCCTTAAAACCTGATTTCAGTTATACGGTTCACCCCAACGTACTGACCCAAAGCCGGGCCGGAACCGCCGCGCTATCATTCCTTTCAATAAGTCTCCAATACCTGTCCTGTTCTGGATACGCATGATGTTTAAATTATCAAGGTCAGGTTGAAAAAACGGCAAATGGACCTATATTGATTACTAGCAGCCTGTCGGACTTGAGGAATCGAAGCTAAAAATCGGCGAAACATAGACCAGTCAGACGCTTTTGCAGCACATTTCCTTTAAGTCCGACAGGCTCCTAGGTGCTGATTCAGAGTTTCAGCATTGATGCTAATCATTAAACTTATATGGAGGTAATATGGCTATTGCTCGTTATGAACCCTGGAGTTTACTGAATCAATTACACAGAGAACTGGACCGTGCGCGGGAGGGCGGAAACGGCGAGGGATCGACCGCGACGGCCGAATGGGCGCCCGCTGTCGATATCAAGGAAGAACCCGATAAATTCGTCCTGCTGGCGGACCTTCCGGGGGTAAAACCTGAAGAAATCGATATCAGCATGGAAGATGGCGTGCTGACCATCAAAGGTGAAAAGAAAACCGAAG
>JBDTKY010000152.1:0-9879 GCA_039935055.1 Nitrosospira sp. | reverse complement strand
TGGACACGAAGCGGTAGGGCGGATCGTCGCAGCAGGCGATTATGTCAAGGGATTGCAGATCGGGCAGCGTGTCGGCGTGGGCTGGAACTTTGATAGCTGCATGCACTGTCATGAGTGTATGACTGGCAATCATAATCTTTGTCCGGAAGTGGCGGCAACTATCGTCGGACATCATGGCGGTTTCGCCGATAGGCTGAGAGCCCACTGGGCATGGGCGATTCCGCTGCCTGATGCGCTTGATATCTCCGCCGCCGGGCCCCTGCTATGCGGCGGCATTACAGTTTTCAGTCCGCTGCTTACATATGGAGTCAAGCCAACGGATCGCATGGGAATCGTGGGCATTGGCGGCCTGGGGCACCTCGCGCTGAAATTCGCTCATGCCTGGGGTTGCGAGGTAACGGCCTTCACTTCCAATATATCGAAGCTTGATGAGGTGCAGCGATTGGGAGCTCATCGCGTGGTGTCGAGCCGCAATAGTGCGGAAATTCTCTCGGCGGCCAATTCGCTCGATTTCCTGCTGATAACCGTGAATACACCACTCGACTGGAGTGCGCTGCTCAAGACGCTGAAACCGAATGGCCGTATGCACGTGGTGGGCGCGGTTCTGGAGCCGATGCCCATTTCTGCTTTTGACCTGATCATGCAACAAAAAAGCGTTTCTGGATCGCCAACGGGGGGACCTGCAGCAATCTCGGCCATGCTGGATTTTGCTGCGCGCCATAATATCGCGCCGCAGGTCGAACACTTTCCGCTGAACAAGGTGAATGATGCGATTGAGCATCTTGCGGCGGGAAGAGCGCGATATCGCATTGTGCTGGATGTTGCATGAACTCCCGGAGCAGTTTTCTGAAATGTGAAAACGCTTCTAACTTAAAGAAAGTAATTGAAGAAGCATATGGCAGGCATCATTTTCACGATGCAACCTGAAGAGTGAACAAGAATGACATTGGATCTGTTCAAATCTGAAGAAAGGGAGCAATGCCAGGCATGGCGTGAGGAATTGTGCGTTGGCGCGGTAGTGCTGCGCGGCTTCGCCATGCCGGACGAAGCAGCTATCTTCGCAGCGCTGCACGATGTCATAAGCGAGGCACCGTTTCGCCATATGGTCACGCCAGGCGGCTTCCGCATGTCGGTAGCGATGACCAACTGTGGTTCCTATGGCTGGATAACGGATCTCACCGGATATCGTTACGGCGCGATAGATACGGAAAGCGGCAAGCTTTGGCCGCGCATGCCCCGCATATTCCTGAAACTGGCGCAAAACGCCGCGGCAAGCGCCGGTTTCGAAGATTTCGAGCCCGACGCATGTCTTGTCAATCGCTACGAACCGGGAGCGCGGCTATCGTTGCATCAGGACAGAAACGAACAGGATTTTGGTGCGCCTATCGTCTCGGTTTCGTTAGGCATTCCTGCAATTTTTCTATGGGGCGGCTTGCGGCGGGCGGACAGGCCTGCTCGAGTACATCTGGCGCATGGCGATGTCATGGTATGGGGCGGTCCGTCGAGACTGCGTTATCATGGAGTTTTGCCGCTCAAGGAAGAAACTCACCCATTGACGGGCAGTTATCGGATCAATCTGACCTTTCGTAAAGCGGCTTAAGGAATTTTTCTGATACGCTTCCGCGTTTTCATTTACTGTAAAAGCGCCCAAATATATAGCGGCGGCAGTACGAATTCAAAAGCAAGAAGCGGCGTGCGCGCCGTTCTTAATTCAATATCACGTATCTGCCAAAATCCTGGAAGAAAGAATGAACCAGGGCCAGCTCCATTTGATAATTGGCGTGTTGATGGTATCCGCAACCAGAAAATAGGAGAATCAATATGATTCCAGGAATTTTCTCCATAGCGTTCTATCTGAGATGCGTGGTACTGATAGCCCTGGTATTTTTGCCGGCCGCCCACGCCCAGCAAACCGGTAACGTCTCCAGCGGCGCGTGGCAGCCCCATCGCCCCGACAATCAGCCGAAACAAAAAGAGGCCATCTCTGGCGGAGCATGTATCGTCCAGACAGGCGCTTTCCCGGTTGGTTTCAATGCATACGTGGTCCCGGATGGCGATCATCCTTCCTATCCTCCGTTTTGCTCTCCGGTGCCGGCCGGTCCCCTGAATCTGGTTATAGATATACTGGCGCCAGATATGCGAGAAGCGTTGCTCGCGGTGAGGTTGATGAGAATAGAAGACGGGGAGGAGCGTGAGGTATTGTCGATGCCCGCAAAAGAATACACATCCGGAAGCATTCCCCTTGCAGTCAATCTGGAGCCGCTGAGCAAGTATAATGTTATGCTGATTGGCAACGATGCCACGGGAAACGTTAGGGATCTGGTCAATATTCCCTTGGATGTACGAAAAGCGGGGGATTTCGTCCATACGGGGAATGGCGGTATAGGCTGGGGTTTTTTGGTACTGGTGGTAGGTATTGCGGGACTTACCGGTAGTGTGATCCATTTCTGGCGGCCCAAGCCGGCGGCTTAGTATGCGGTTAAGATTAAACCACCGGTTTAGATGCAATTATTATTTTGTCATCACGCGTATCATGCCAGATCATTTCCCCGTTCGCCGGTGCTGATGCGTGCACTCTCTTCCACATTTATCACATAGACCTTCCCGGCACCATGTTGATGAGTATTGGCAATTGTCATTACCGTATTTAAAATACTTTCCACCAATTCATCAGTGACGAATATTTCAATACGTATTTTCGGGACGTATGGCGTGTAATCGCGTCCGGCAATAATTTTTACGTGCCCGAAGCCTTCGCAATCGGACACGCTCATGCCGGGGAAATCGGGCATTTCGAGCAGAGCCTGGGTAAGCTTGGCAAGCATGAAGGGCTCAATATAAGCGCGGATTTCTTTCATGAGGATATCTCAAGTTTTTTGTCTTTTTTAAAATGGCAGTAGAGAGCAGGAAGCATGGTCAAAGTTAGCAGCGTGGCCGTGATCAGTCCACCAATAATAACCACAGCGAAAGGTTTGACGGTTTCCGAACCAACGCTGGTGGAAAGCGCGGCTGGCAATAATCCCAGCATTGCTACCGACGCGGTCATCACCACGGGACGCAACCGGCTGATCGATCCTTGCAGAACTGCTTCGTATAGCGGAAGTCCTTCGCGCTTGAGCAGATTAATTTTGGATAACAGGATTACCCCGTTTTGCACGGCAATGCCAAATAGCGCAATAAACCCTACCGCTGCCGACACGCTTAGGTGGATACCGGTCAGGAGCAAGGCTATCAGTCCTCCGATCAGGGAGAACGGCACATTCATTACAATCAGGGATGCGTCCTTGATCGACTGGAAGGCCCAGAATAACAGCACAAAAATCAAAATCAGGCTAACCGGGACGATAAATGAAAGCCGCTTCATCGCACGCTGCTGATTCTCGAACTGACCGCTCCAAACAATATTGTAACCCGGCTCCAGTACAACCTGCTGAGCGATTTTTTTCTGTGCCTCAGCTACAAAGCTGCCTTGATCGCGCCCGATCAGGTTGCATTTGATGGCAATGCGGCGCATGTTATCTTCGCGGCTGATGCGGGAGGCACCCTGGTTGACCTTGATCTCGGCCAACTCGGCCAATGGAATGCGACCACCATTCGGAGATAATACAGTGATATCTTCAATTGCTCCTACCGAATCACGCGCCGAACTGGTCAATCGCACCGTGACATCAAAGCGACGCTCGCCCTCCAGCATTTGTGTGGCAGCTTTACCTCCCACTGCCATGGCGATCACGTCTTCCACATCGGTTACGTTGATGCCATAGCGAGCGATTTTCGCTCTGTCTATGGAAATGACCAACTGAGCCAACCCCGATTGCTGCTCGGCAGCCACATCGGTAGCACCTTTTAAGGAACGCAAAATACCCGTGATCTGATTGGCTTTCTCCTGAAGAACTCTAAGGTCCTCGCCGAAAATCTTGATGGCAATTTCACCCTTGACGCCGGAAATAGCCTCTTCCACATTATCCTGAATCACCTGCGAGAAATTTAACTGTAAGCCCGGGAATGCCGCCAGGCGTTTATTCATGGCTTTGATCAAATCGTCTTTTTTACGATAGCGCCAGGTTTCCTTGGGCTTGAGATCGATGAGAATTTCCAGATTATTGAAGCCCTTGGGATCTGTGCCATCCTCCGGGCGTCCCAGTTGTGTGAGTACCGATTTGACCTCGCTGAACTCGCGTATGCTCGCGCGTATATCTTCTTCCAGCAATTTGGCCCTGCTCAATGAGACCGGCGTGGGCAAAGTGATCGTCAACCAGATATTGCCCTCATCCAGCTTTGGCATGAACTCGGTACCGATCAGCGGCGAAGAACCCAACGATAAAGCCAGTGTCAGCCCCGCGCCTATGAATAATTTACGAGGGCTGTGCAATACCGCTTCCAGCAATGTCCGATAGCGTTGCTCCATGGAATGAACCAGTGGATTGTGCGACTCGGTGAGCCGTGGTCCCAGCAGGTAACTCAACAGGACCGGCACCAGGGTCAAGCTGATAATCAGCGAGCCTAGCAACGCAAAGCTAAGCGTATAGGCCATAGGAGAGAAAATTTTTGCTTCGACTCGCTGAAAGGTAAAAATGGGTAGAAAGGCAACGATAACGATAGCTTGGGAAAACAGCATCGGCCGGGACATCTCTGCCGCGGTTATGAGCATGGATTGACGCATATGCGGCACGGTGGCCTGTTGCCGCATCTCCAAAGTTACCTTGACCATGACCGCCTCGACCAGCACAATCGCGGCATCCACAATAAGACCAAAGTCGATCGCGCCAAGGGAAATCAGATTGGCGGAAACATGCGCGGTCTCAATCAGAATAAAGGCGAACAACAACGACATTGGTATTACAATGATAACTACCGCCGCAGCCCATACTCGACGCAGAAAAATAACCAGAATTGCTAAAACCAGCGCGGCACCTACCAACATATTGTGCTCGACCGTGTGAATGGTGTGACGTACCAGTTCTGTGCGGTCGTAAAAGGGGATGATCTTGATGCCAGGAGGTAGCCCGTGGCTATTGAGATACTCGATTTTACCCTTCACTCCCTTCAATACTACGTTGGCATCCATGCCCTTAATAAGCAAAACGATGCCTTCAACCACGTTATCGTGCTCGTTGTATCCAACAAGACCCTTATGCGGTTGGGGACCGATGACCACATCCGCAATGTTCTTCACAAAAATTGGGATACCATCCTGGCTGGCAATAACGATATTGCCGATTTCATCTATGGACTTCAGCAAACCGGCGCCGCGAACCACTAATGCCTCGCTTCCGTGATCGATATAACCACCGCCGATGCTGGCATTATTGGCGGTGATAGCCCGGTAGACTTCAGGGAGCGTCAGCTTGTAATTCCTCAGCTTATTGGAATCGACCTGTACCTGATATTCCTTAATGCCGCCCCCGAAGGCCACTACATCGGCGACGCCATGGACAGAGCGAAGCGTGCGTTCGATCACCCAATCCTGTACCGCGCGCTGTTCCACCAGCGGAACGCTGGGCGCTTTGATGCGATAACGATAAATTTCGCCTATACCGGTCGTCAAGGGTCCCAACATAGGATTTATCTCCGCCGGCAGGGTGACACCTCTTAACCGTTCCAGCACCTGTTGCCGCGAAAAATAATCTTCGGCGTCATCATCGAAAGTCAGGGTCACAACGGATAAGCCAAAAATGGACACCGAACGCATATTGATCAAATGCGGCAGACCGTTCATTTCCCTTTCGATCGGCAGGCTAACCAGTTTCTCCACTTCTTCGGGGGCTTGTCCCGGATATTGGGTCACCACTTGCACGAAAACATTCTGAACATCGGGGAAGGGTTGTATCGGCAGACGATCGAATGATAAAACGCCAATGGCGGCCAATAATGCCGATGCAATAATAACCAGCAGACGTTGCTGCAGGCAAAACGCAATAATCTTGTAAGTCACGGAGTACTCTCTCCGGTCTGATGCTCAGCATCCTGCTCGGTGCGCAACAGCAGGGCGCCATGTATCACGAGACGCTCCCCAGGCTTCAAACCTTCAAGAATCGCTGCCCGGTCCTTAAGCCGCAAACCCACTTTAACCGGACGCTTCTGGTAATGATAATCACCGATATTCACGTATACCCAGTCAGACTCATTTTCGGTAAATAATGCCGTCAATGGCACAACGACTGCCAAGTCACCCGGGTCGCTTTGTACTTCAATAGCGGCGAACATGGCGGGTAGCAACCTACCGTCCGTATTAGGTAAAATGCAGCGTACTTTCACTGTACGTGAAGTCTCGTCCACTACTTGACTCATATAACTGACGGTCGCTGCGAAACTCTCGGCGGGATAGGCCGGTACATCCAGCAGCACCTGAGTGCCGACATGAATCAGACCAATATCCTTCTCGAAGATATCCATTTGTACCCACAGTTGACGCAGATCGGAAATAACGAACAGCGGCGCGGCCAGATCGGGTCGGACCTCCATGCCAGGGTTGATATTGCGTTCGGTGATCACGCCTGAGATGGGCGCATGCAAAACAAAACGGTTGTCCATGCGCCGGTTGCGCACACCAAGGTTCGCCAGCCTGAGACGCGCTCGTTCCGCCTCACTGCGAGCACGAGTCAGATTATCTTCTGATTGCTCCATCTCCTTGCGCGGGGCGATGCCGTTGTCAAATAATTCCTGGATGCGCTGGAATGCGCGATTGCTCAAGTTCAAATCCGCCAGTGCATCCGCATATTCGGATTGCGCTTGCCCCAGTTCCGGGCTATCCAGTTCCACCAGCGCATCGCCTGTCCGAACAGGCGCACCCAACGCTGCAATGGCGCCGATCACCCTTCCGGCGATGGGTGAGGAGACACGAGCGGTAAGGGTTTCGTCATAAGTGATCTTGCCCGTTACGGGATCCATCAGCGGGCGTTGAACCAATTCGACAATAGCTTCCGCAATATATGCGCGCTTGGGTGAATCCTCGCTGAGTATGACTTCGTCTTTCGGGATTGGAGGTTCTTGATTCGGCTCTTCATGAGTTTGCGGCTGGCAAGCCAAGAGCGATAAGCTCAACAATCCAGCAGCCAGATGAATGATATTGACAGGTTTCCTACTCATTATTCAAACCGGTTCTCGATGTAATTTTATGTGAGCATGAACTGATGAATCAGCGCGGCGTAAAAGAAATCCCGTAAAGAACCCTTAACCAGATACTTGAGTTGCTACGTTGTAAGGCAACGTGCACTGGATGACCAGCAAATAGATCAACCGTCTCCACCCGAATGATTGCGCGAAAAACTTCTAATTTCTTCTCCATACGCCATTAGGAGATCCGCCCAGGCTTTACTGCGGTTCGTCAGGGCAGTGTAATAATCCAGCATTATTGCCTTGTAGCTTCGTTCGGCGTCTATCAGATCCAGTACGCCCACGGCTCCTTTCTGATATGCGATTTCCTGGGCTTTGCGTAGTGTCTCAATTCGCTTGACCACCGACGTTTCAAAGCGCCGGGCTATGGCGTCGGCACTTTGCCAGGATGCCGAAGCTTTCATCACCTCTGCCCGAACGCCTTGCTCGGCCTGTTTTAACGCCAGTTCGGCAGAGGTCAAGCCTACACGAGCCTGGGAAATTTCACCTTTTTGCTGATAAAACAACGGAATCGGTACACTGATGCCGACGCCGCCCGTGCGCGCGAATTGGTTACCCTGATCCTGGTCATAAAAAGCGCTTATGGTCACATCTGGAATGAGCTGCCGCTGTGCCAGAGTAAGCATTTTCTTGGCTTGCGCAATGCGCACTCTTGCGGCTCGCATGTCCGGCCGCCGTTCCAGCGCGCGGCCAACCAACTGGTCTTGCCCCGTCAGCACAATTTCAGGAGCCGCTTCGGGCCAGGTTTCCACTGCGCTGATTTCTATGCTGTCTTCTGGCCAGCCCAGCAGCAGCAACAGATCGGCTCGCGCCTGGCTTAATGCAGTCCTTGCCTGATCCTGGTCGCCTTGGGCCTTCAGGCTTTCAACTTCAATACGAATAAAATCGACTGCGGCGACATCCCCTACCTTGAGCCTGATTTCATTGACGCGCAGAATTTCCCGGTAGTGTTCAAGGTTATCGTTTGCAACCTTGATTGTTTTTTGCGCCAATAAGAGATTGTAAAAACTGCGCCGCACTGCGTTGGTGAGTACGCGTGCGACATCTTGCACATCAAAGTTCACCGCTTCGGTGGCAAGTTCGCTACTTTCTATCCGCAGGCGGCGCTTTCCCGCGGTCTCAATGAGCTGTTGAATCTGTGGCAATAGCGCCGGCACAGCCAGGTTACGGCTTTGCGGCGCAAATGCCTTCGGGGCCAGTTCGTGAAGGGTGAAACTGAACACCGGGTTAGGAATCGCGGCAGCAATAATTTCCCGAGCCTGGGCATTATCAATGTTGAGGCTTGCCGCAATTAAACCGAGGTTGCGCTGATAGAATAGCGCGATAGCCTGTTGTTCGGTAATCGCGAGCTGACTTGCTGGCACAGCTTCTGCCTGGAGCGTTATCGCCCATGACGCCAGCAGCATACCTATCAAAATTTTCAGGTTTGACGCCATCTTCAGCAAGTTAAACACATCAATAGGGTCCGTTAACCACCACGCCAGCGATATCTGCTTGAATGAAGGTTGTGGCGGCCAGTGCCATGATGACTTCGGTAGTAATAAGCCGATGCTCTGGTTTCAGGGGAGGCGTGTAGCTGACAACTGCATGACGTCAACGGTGAAGGGAATTAATGGAGGACGCGGTTACCCAGTCAAACCTGATAAAAATTAAAAACGATCGTACCTGTCATCAGCAAGCACGATAACGTGTCCATATGGGTGCGAATATGCGGGTTCGTCGCTCATCTTGCATCCGTGATTGACGATCTTAGCAAATTACCGGGCAATTCCAAACGCGGTTTGTCACAGTATCGCAAATTTCCACATATTGTAAGGCAGAATTGCGTTACCCATTTCAAATCTTTATCGTCAATAATCCAGGAGGCTCGAGTTTTGTATGTTCGAACTCTACTTTTCTTTCAACGATATGCGCGTCATTCGAAGGTGCTAGCGGACCTCAGGGGTGCCTCAGTTGAAGGAGTTTCTTAACTTCAAACGCTCAGCGAGTCATAAGTATAAAGCTCGCTGACATCCAGCATCTCCGCCGGAGTAGTACTTCCCGATAGCAGGGAATTCAAAGTATCGTTGAGACGATGCCCTTTCAAGCTAGCCGGTTCGGATTGCGCCGGAACATAGACGCGGCCATGACCTCCCGGTTGTGGCTGCATCCAGCGTTCCCAAATGCGATCCTCATTGCAGTGGTTAAGATAAAACACAGGATCGTTGGGTGAGGTGGAAGGCGACATATCTCCCCCTACAAACACATGGACGCGGTTGTGCAGGCTCGGGGACGGAACCTGCGGCTGGTTTTGCCAACCCTCTACGAGATTGCGGAAACCAGCCGAACCCGTATTCCATGGCGCAGCATCATAGTTGGGTTGATTGAGAGCGATAGCCGTGTGTGCTTTTTTCGGCAAGCGGTTTGTGCCCGGCAAACCCTGCACCGATGCGCCCAGTTGCCGGCGCAAGCCGCGGTTTACCTGGGACAGTTGCCCCGTGACACCGCTTGCAGTAATGCGAACGCGCCATGAGTTCGGATCGGCGGGAGCGTATGCAAATGGACCTGTGGTCACTGGAACTCCGCTGCCCCCCATACAGTTGCTGGCCCAGATGGCAGCTGTCCTCTGTCGCGCGGATGACAATTGACCGTCTTGCGCCCAATCCCAGTATGGCAATCCAAAGGTCAAGTCGTTTCCAAGCACGCGTTGGAGGTTCATTTCCAGTTGCAGCAGCATAAATCGGTGCCATGGAAGAAATACCGGGCCGCGGTGGGCGGCATTCC
>JBDTKY010000151.1:0-11645 GCA_039935055.1 Nitrosospira sp. | reverse complement strand
TACGCAACTGGATTTGAATCTGGTTCCGGCGGATTAACCTAAATCCGGCAGTTGCACGGGGCGGAGTGTATGGTTTTGGGGTGCAGGGCAAGGCGTAACGACGCGGAATGGTCATTCCATTCCAAGGCGTTACAACGCAGCATGTGCCGCAAAATCCGTGCAATCCGCCCCGTAGCGGACCCACCCAAAAGGTGAAGGTCGAGTGATGCAAAAAATCTTTGTAGATCATGCTAATAATCTAAGAAATGAGCGGTCAACTGCCGGATTTAGGCTCAATAGCGCAGCATGGGAATTACCATAAGCTGGAAATGTAGCAGGATGCAAAAAGGATGCAGTTCTCGATCTTGAGAGTCGCAAGACAGACCGGTATTTTTGAAGAGACTCAACCATGACCATCAGCAGGAAAATAATTGGCGGATATGCAGTCGTACTGGTATTGCTCACGCTCGTAACGGGCGTTTCCTTTTACGCAGTCAATCAGATGCAGACCATCTACGACCACTTTCTGAACGTGGACGAACGGCTGATGGAAGGCGCCAACGAACTCCAGACGGTTGCATTTGCCCAGCAGACCTATGTTCGGGGTAATTTGCTTTTTCCGTCGCTCCGGAGAATGAATCAGACTCTTCTGAAGGCCAACGATCGCCAGTTCAAGCAAATCCTGGCAAAAATGCGTTTGCTACTGCAGACTTCAGAAGGACCTGGAGAAGGACTCGAATTTATCAAGGACTTTGAATCTCTCCAGGAAAAACTGGAGCACGCTGAGAATGAGGCCGTACGCCTTACACTGGAAGATAGAATTGAGGAGGCAACCACCTATACTATCAATGAGTTCCGTCCTCTCAGCTTCGCGCTCATTGATAAAGCTGCGCAATTCCATGAGCGGAAATCCAGGCTGCTCGATAAAGCAAGAGTCCAGCTCACGGAGAGGGTCAGGCTTTTTACGTGGACATTGGCGGCCGTCTCACTGTTTGCCATTTTCGTCGGGTTAGGAATCGGCATCCATCTGAGCCGCACCATTACCCGCGAGCTTCGGGAAAGTATCGTCCAGCTATCGGCGTCCTCAGCAGAAATTCTTGCCACCACCACGCAAGTTGCCTCTGGCGCGGCCGAGACTGCGGCCGCCGTGAGCGAGACCACCGCGACCGTGGAGGAAGTCAAGCAAACCGCGCAACTGGCAAGCCAGAAGGCACGGTACGTTTCCGACAGCGCACAGAAGGCCTCGAATGTTTCCCAGGCCGGTCGCAAGTCGGCGGAGGAAGCGATCCAGGGCATGCACCGCATCCAGGAACAGATGGGGTCCATCGCCGAGAGCATCGTGCAATTGTCCGAGCAGAGCTACGCCATCGGCGAGATCATAGCCACCGTCAATGACTTGGCCGAGCAGTCGAATCTGCTCGCGGTGAACGCAGCCATCGAGGCGACCCGGGCCGGAGAACAAGGCAAGAGTTTCGGCGTGGTGGCGCAGGAAATCAGAAGCCTCGCCGAGCAATCCAGGCAGGCGACCGGGCAGGTGCGCACGATTCTGGGCGATATCCAGAAAGCGACCAACGTTGCCGTGCTCGCTACCGAACACGGCAGCAAAGCGGTGGAAGCCGGCGTAAAGCAGTCCACCGATACCGACGAAGCCATTCGCCTGCTATCGGCGAGCATCAACGAGGCAGCGCAGGCAGCTACCCAGATCGCAGCCTCCAGCCAACAGCAAATGGTGGGCATGGATCAGGTGGTGCTGGCCATGAACAACATCAAGCAGGCGAGCGAGCAGAATGTCGCGGGCACCCGGCAGGCGGAACAGGCGGCGCAGGGGCTCTATGAGATGGGAGGACGGCTCAGAGCCCTGGTAGGAGGAGAAGCCGCTCCGACAGCGGGCGTGAAAAAGCTCCATGATGAATAAAAACGATGAGCTCCTGAAAAAGCTCCTTGCAACATTCGGGGTCGAGGCGGATGCGCATCTCCAGACCATGTCGTCGGGGCTGCTTGCCCTGGGAAAAATACCCGCCGAGGGACCATGGGCCGATATCGTCGAGACGATATTCCGGGATGCGCACAGCCTGAAAGGCGCGGCCCGCGCTGTGAGCCTCACACAGGTGGAAGCGGTATGCCAGTGTCTGGAAAGCGTATTCTCCGCGCTGAAGGACCAGCGGCTCGCGGTTTCTCCGCTGCTGGTCGATTTGCTGCTCCAGACGACCGACGCCCTCGGCGGACTTCTGGACGACGCGGATAAAGGGGGGAGCGGTAAACAAAAACCACGGGTGGGAATGTTGATCCGGCAGCTCGAAAAAATATTAAAGGAACCCCCACCCGCCTCTGCCGACCCTGCTGCTCCGCCGCCGCAGGCCGCGATGCCAGGCCCCATCCTTGCCCCTTCGCCCCCTGCCCCCCTTCCATCGCCGATGCGGTCACCGAACTGGGTTCCGGCACTGCCGGCACGCACAAGCCACCTTCCGCTGCCAACCTGGCACCGGTCATGGTCAGGGTATCGGCCATAAAACTCGATGCGGTAATGCGTCAGGTTGAGGAATTGCTGCTACCGCGGCTGGCGGCGGATCAACGCACCAGGGAGCTGGGCGAAGCCGCAGCGACGCTTGCAGAATGGAAAAAACAGTGGCTGCATATCCAGCCCGCATTACGGCTGGTCAATCGCGAATTTTTGCGCGGCATGGAGGATGACACCGCCACCCTGGGACAGCGTGAACTTCCGGGTCTGCTCAAATACCTGGATGAGGAGCAACTCCACATGAAAATGCTCGAAGACCGGCTGGCAAGGCTGCAACACGCGGCTGAGCACGATCAGCGCCTGTTGACCGGTATGACTGACAGCCTGCGGCAGGATGTAAAGGAGATGCAGTTGCTGCCGTTTTCCTCGTTGCTCGATATTCTCGCACGGCTATCGCGCGAGCTTGCGCGTGAGCAG
Source organism: Nitrosospira sp. (assembly GCA_039935055.1). Classification (GTDB taxonomy): domain Bacteria; phylum Pseudomonadota; class Gammaproteobacteria; order Burkholderiales; family Nitrosomonadaceae; genus Nitrosospira. The sequence continues at coordinate 8,731 of JBDTKY010000151.1, read as the reverse complement.
GGCAAGAGCATAGATCTGGTGATCCAGGGTGGAGAAATCGGAATTGACCGGCATATTCTGGAAGAGATGAAAGATCCGCTCATACATCTGATGCGCAACTGCATCGATCACGGTATCGAGCAACCGGCGGTGCGAGTGGGCAAGGGCAAGGCCCCGCACGGAACGATCACGCTGGCGTGCTCGCAGAAAGACAGCGGTACGGCCGAGGTACTCGTGGCCGATGATGGCGCGGGCATCAATGTCGCCGGGTTAAAGAGTGCGGCACATAAGCTCGGTATCGTTTCAGCGGAAGAGTCGGAACAGTTCGGCGAGCCGGAATCGATGGCGCTTGCTTTTCAATCAGGGGTGTCCACCCGTCCCATTATCTCTGACATCTCCGGGCGAGGACTCGGACTTGCGATAGTACGTGAAAAGGTAGAACGCCTGGGTGGCAGCGTCGTGATCAAGTCGCGGCCCGATGAAGGAACCGCTTTTCATCTCCTGCTGCCGCTGACGCTGGCAAGTTTCCGTGGCGTACTCGTTCGCGCCAGCGGGCAGCTTTTTGTCATTCCGTCGACGAGTGTCGAGCGCGTGGTCCGGGTCGCCAGTAAGGAAATCCAGACGGTGGAAAACCGTGAAACGATCCTGCTGGACGAGCAGCCGGTTTCTCTGGTGCGGCTGGGCGATGTGCTTGAATTGCCGCGTCCCGCTGCAGTGGTTGCTGCGATGGATGCGCCGGCTCACGTGCTGGCTCTGGTGCTCGGCTCAGGTGCTGCCCGCATCGCATTTCAGGTGGAAGAGATTCTAAGCGAGCAGGAGGTTCTGGTTAACGCGCTCGTCCGGCCATTGACGCGAGTGCGTAATGTCGCGGGGGCAAGCGTACTGGGAACCGGCCGGGTGGTGCCTGTGCTCAATGTAGCTGATCTGCTGAAATCGACGGTGAAGCGTCCACCCGCAGCAACCGCATCCGAGCGTCCGCTGCCAGCCGAAAAACATGAAAAGGCGATAAAACCATCTATTCTGGTGGTGGAGGATTCCATTACCTCGCGAACGCTGCTCAAAAACATCCTGGAGTCAGCGGGCTATCGCGTTAGTACGGCCGTGGATGGGATTGACGGTTACACCACGCTAAAAACAGGCGCATTCGATTTGGTCGTCTCCGACGTTGAAATGCCGCGTATGGACGGTTTTGGCCTGACAGCCAGAATACGCGCCGACAAGCAGCTTACGCGGCTACCCGTCGTGCTTGTGACGGCATTGGCATCGCGCGAGCACCGCGAACGGGGCATCGATGCCGGCGCCAATGCCTACATTGTCAAGAGCAGCTTCGATCAGAGCAACCTGCTGGAAGTCGTCCAGCGCCTTATGGGCATACCATCTTGAGTTTCTTCCCATGATCAACGTCCTGGTAGTGGAAGACTCACCGGTGGTGCGTGAATTCCTTATTCACATTCTCAGCGCGGATCCCGACGTTTCGGTGATCGCCACCGCACATAATGGGGAGGAAGCGCTAGACCTCGTCCGTCGCCATCGGCCGGATGTCATCACCATGGATATCCATATGCCGAAACTGAACGGGCTGGAAGCCACCCGCCTCATCATGGAGACGAATCCAACGCCTATCGTCATCGTCAGCGCCAGCGAAACAACACAGGAAGTCGCTTTCACGTTTGATGCCATGGATGCAGGCGCACTGGCGGTGCTGCGCCGCCCGGCGGGCATCGGCGACGTGGATCATCAGGCCACGGCACAGGATATGGTGCAGACAATAAAACTGATGTCGGAAGTCAAGGTGGTACGGCGCTGGCCGCGCGTGCCAGCCGCGAGGCCGACTTTGCGCCCGGCTCACCTGGGTCTCGCCCGTGAATCGGCACGGCTCAGGGTTGTCGCCATTGGCGCCTCGACCGGGGGTCCGTCTGCGATCGAAGCTATCCTGGCGGCACTTCCAGCGAATTTTCCCGTGCCGATCCTGATCGCCCAGCATATGACGGCAGGATTCATAGGAGGATTTGTCCAGTGGCTGACGCATACGTCCAGCCTTCCTGTTCATGTTGCCGTCAATGGAGAGCTCCTGCTGCCCGGTCGTGTGTACGTCGCACCCGACGAATACCAAATGAAAGTGGAACGCGACGGAAAAATTGCTCTCACAAAAGACGAGCCCGAGCACGGGTTGCGGCCTTCGGTTTCCTACCTTTTTCGCTCGATAGCCGAAGTCTACGGCTGCGACAGCGTTGCGGGGCTATTGACCGGAATGGGGCGCGACGGTGCTCCGGAACTGCGGTTGCTAAAAGAGAAAGGCGCGATTACTTTCGCCCAGGACAAGGACAGTTCTGTCGTGCATGGCATGCCGGGCGAAGCCATCAGGCTGGATGCGGCGATGCTGGTCTTGCCTCAGGAGAAGATCGCCGCAGTACTAATGAATCTAGTGAACCATCAAGGTAAACAATCGGGGCGTAACCCATGACATCAAAAAAAGATAACACGAGCGCTGTCGAGATCCTGATCGCGGAGGACAGCCCGACCCAGTCGGAAAAATTGCGGTACCTGCTCGAGGAACACGGCTATGTAGTGATGGCCGCGTCCAATGGCAAGGAAGCGCTTTTGTCGGCACGCCAGCGTAAGCCGACGCTGATCATCAGCGATGTCATGATGCCCGAAATGGATGGATTCGTACTATGCGGAGAAATCAAGCGCGACGAACAGCTCAAGGATATCCCGGTGGTTCTGCTCACTTCGCTTTCCGATATCCGGGACATCATGAAGGGCCTGGAATGCGGCGCGGACAATTTCATCCGCAAGCCATATGAAGATCATTATCTACTGGCCCGCATCGACTACCTGTTGATAAACCACGAACTGCGCAAGAACCAGAAGATGCAGATGGGAATGGAGATTTATCTGGGTGGACAAAAACATTTCATCACATCGGAACGCCAGCAGATCGTGGATCTGCTGATTTCGATCTATGAAGATGCGGTCCGCCTCAACAGGGAACTCCATGTGCGGCAACTGGAGCTGACACACTCGAATCACTTGCTTACCGGGCTCTACCGGATCGCGGAAGGACTGAACAAGGCAGTAAGCGAACATGAGGTATGCGAGAAAGCACTGGAGTACGCGATGGAACTGCCCGGGGTGGAAGCGGGATGGCTCTATCTCTGGGAAAACGATGCGTTCCGGCTGGCGGCCGCCCGCAATATATCGCCGTCATCACTGGCTGCAGAGGGGATGGAGAGCCTATGCGAATGTCAAACTCTGTTTCTTGCCGGCGGCCTGGGGCGTGTCACCAATATCGGCAGGTGCAAACGGCTTGCACAAACCGGAGACGGTGAGGGGGAGCTGAATTGCCATGCCAGCGTGCCGTTGTGGATCGGTAATCAGAACCGCGGCATCATGAATCTGACGGGGACGAAAAAAGACCTGTTCACAAACCACGAGCTGGAAACATTTTACGGGGTTGGACACCAGATAAGCATAGCGCTGGAACGCGCTTGGCTGCATGAACACATGGAACGGCTAGTGGATGAGCGCACGACGGCGCTCACCGCGGAGATCTCCCGGCGCAAGGAGTACGAGGCCAGGATTGTCCGGCTCAACCGGATTCACGGCGTGCTGAGCGGCATCAACACCACGATCGTGCGCGTCCGTGAGCCGCAGGAGCTTTTCGACGAAGCATGCCGTATCGCGGTAGACCTCGGCCAGTTTGTATTCGCCTGGATCGGAATGTTCGACGCCGATACGCAGAATATCACGCCAATGGCCAAGGCCGGTCATGACGACGGCTACCTGGCACAGCTCGACTTGACCAATGTGATTGACTCCCCTGGAAATTCCTGGCTGATAACGGAGGCGATCATACGGGCCAAGCCGGCTGTCTGCAATGACCTTACCCTTGTCACCAGCGAGTACATGCAAACCCGGCATACCGCGGCGCTGGAGCGGGGCTATTACTCCAAAATAGTGTTGCCACTCGTCCTGGATAGCAAGCTGGCCGGTATATTTGTGCTCTACGCATCGGAAACAGGATATTTCGACGAGGAGGAAATGGCGCTGTTGACCGAGATGGCAGGCGATATTTCATTTGCCATGGATCACTTGAAAAAAGAGGAACTCATCAATTATCTTGCTTTCTTCAATGCCATAACCGACCTGCCGAACCGTGCGCTATTTCTGGACCGGGTCGATCAGCGAATCAGCACGATGCATCATGATCACAAAGTCTTTTCGGTCATTATCCTTGATCTTGAGCGGTTCAGCAGTATCAATGAATCTCTCGGCCACCAGGCGGGGGACAGCCTGCTGCGCCAGCTTGCAAAACGACTGAAGCAGATAGTCCGGGAAACGGATATCCTGGCCCATCTCTCGGCGGATCATTTTGCTATTGCCATAAGACACGCGGAAGAGAGCACCGACATTGCCCATATTCTGGAGAAGATTCTGTTCGGGATCCAGGATCAGCCTTTTCACATCAGCGGACACGAGATACGCGTTGCCGCCAGGGCGGGGACTTCGTCTTATCCTATCGACGGCCGGGATACCGACACTCTTTTACGAAACGCCGAAACCGCGCTGAAAAAGGCCAAGCTGTCTTTCGACAAACACCTGTTTTACGCACCCGAATTTAATGCCCGGGTCACCGAGAAGCTGAAGCTTGAGACCAAATTGCGCCGGGCAATCGAGGAGGAACAGCTTGTGCTGCATTACCAGCCGAAAATTGATCTGCAAAGTGGACAAATCAGCGGACTGGAGGCGCTGATGCGCTGGAAGGACCCCGACAACGGTCTTGTACCGCCCTTGAGTTTTATTCCCCTGCTCGAAGAAACCAGGATGATTCTGGAGGCAGGACAGTGGGCCTTGAGCAAGGCGATAGCGGATTCCAAGAAATGGCAGGCCATGGGGCTCAATCCACCCAAGGTTGCCGTGAATGTGTCGTCCGTTCAGTTACGGCAGAAGGATTTTGTCAACATGGTGGCGAGCGTGATAAAAAGCGCCGGAAACGTAAAAATCGGGCTGGAACTCGAGATTACCGAGAGCGTAATCATGCATGACATAGAAGCCAATATCAAAAAACTCAAGGTCATTCGCGATATGAATATCGAGGTCGCGATAGACGATTTCGGTACCGGCTATTCCTCACTCAACTATATCGCCAAGTTACCCGTCAACGTCCTGAAGATTGACCGCGCCTTCATTGTCAACATGACCAGCAACGCCGACGATCTCAGCATCGTCTCTGCCATTATCTCCCTGGCGCATTCCCTGCATCTGCGAGTGATTGCCGAGGGAGTGGAAACCAATGAGCAGGCGGACCTTTTGCGCATGCTCAAATGCGACGAGATCCAGGGATACCTGTTCAGCCCCGGCGTTACCGCGGACAAGATCGAAGAATTTCTACGTCAAAACAAATCACTGCCGGCGCTCATGCAATAATAGCGTGGCCCACATCGAAGGAGCTCGCTCAAACGATTGCGTCGAGCGCCTGGGAAATATCTTCGATGATGTCGTCAATATGCTCGATGCCTACCGATATTCTGACAAGGCCTTCTGAAACCCCCGAGGCCTTCAACTCATCGGGACTCAATTGCCTGTGGGTGGTCGATGCGGGATGACAGGCGAGCGACTTCGCATCGCCGATATTAACCAGCCGCAGGATCATCTTCAGTGCATCGATGAACCGGCCACCGGAGGCCGCTCCGCCCCTGAGATCGAAGCTCAGTAGCCCCGAGGCCTTTCCCTTGCTTAGTTTGTTACACAGGCCGTGATACCTGCTACCGGGCAATCCCGCATAATTAACCCGTTCCACCTTTGGATGGCTTTCCAGATACTGCGCGACTTTCAGTGCATTTTCACAATGCCGTTCCATTCTCAAACCCAGCGTTTCCAGGCCCTGCAGTATCAGGAACGCGCTATGCGGCGATAAAGCCGCACCGGTATTACGCAGCGGCACAACCCGGCAGCGGCCAACAAAAGCAGCATTTCCAAATGCTTCCGTATACACCACGCCATGATACGAGGGATCAGCTTCATTCAGCAAGGGAAAGCGCGCTTTATGCTTTACCCAATCAAATTTCCCTGAATCCACGATCATTCCACCAATTGTCGTACCATGACCCCCAATATATTTCGTCAGCGAATGTACAACGATATCGGCACCGAATTCAAAAGGCCGACATAGATAAGGGGTGGAGACGGTACTATCCACAATGAGCGGCACACCATGTTTATGAGCAATGTCAGCCAGTTTTTCGATATCTACGATATTTCCCGCGGGATTCCCGATAGATTCACAAAAGATCGCTCGGGTACTGTTATCGATATGCCTTTCGATAGCGTCAAAGTCATCGTAAGACACCATGCGGGCTTCAATGCCTTGACGAGGAAATGTATGCGCAAACAGATTGTATGTGCCACCGTAAAGTTGACTTGTGCTGATGATATTGTCACCCGTGCTGGTTATGCACTGGATGGCGTAGGTGATTGCCGCCATGCCCGAGGCAACGGCTAGTGCGCCGACCCCGCCTTCCATCTCCGCTATGCGCTGCTCCAGCACAGCGGTGGTGGGATTCATGATGCGCGTATAGATATTTCCAGGCACCTTCAGGTCAAATAAATCAGCGCCATGTTGAGTATTATCAAACGTGTAAGAAGTCGTCTGATAAATAGGTACTGCCGCAGCTCTAGTCGTGGGTTCGGATTGGTATCCATGATGCAACGCCAGCGATTCCAGTTTCATACGGTTCTCTCTCGTTTAAGTTAAGGGGACCCTGAAGTTTAAGTTAAGGTGACCCTGAAAATCCAAATTTTGTTGTAAAAACTACCCAGCCCACCGAGCGTTCATGGGAGTGTTCATGGCGCACACACCACTGTGGGCTGTGCCGCGTGAGAGGTAACACGGATGTTTTCTTAAAGCGGCGTCAAAAAAGATACCCCGCTGGTGCCCACCGCGGACCCATTCTGAAGGCGTTGCGCAAACTTATTCCCTTGCGTCTCGCTGTTATCACCGAATACGCGTACCACCCTGCCCTTGTGGAAGCTCGATAATTGCTTGCGGAACGGGATGACAAAAGATGCGTCGTTACCATACAGCGCCTGGTGCAGCTTCGGCAGTTCATGCCAGGGAGCAGCGGGCCTTGCGTGATGGGCGTTATGATAGCCAAAGTTGAGGACAAGAAAGTTCAGCCAGGGATGCCTGGCCGAAATGAGGTTGCTGAAAGTATGGGAACCCTCGTAACCGTGGTCGCCCCGGTGCGTTATCAAATCAGGATTGCCGCTGCTCAGAAGAACAACATCATAGTTGTGCTGGAGTGCATCCATGAAACGCAAAACCGTCAAAAACAGGATATACGCCAGGACGTAGCAAGCATAGGCTATTGGCGAATACATGAATACTGCCAGCAGCAGCCCAGACCGGATCGCGATTAATTTAACACGCGAATCCGTTTGTCCTTTTTCTCCGGCAGGATGAATGGAGCGAGGAGGAGCATGCCATGCATGAGGAACTCCACCGCCGGAACATACAGCCACTCCAATATCTCCACGATTGTGCGCAGGGCCGGATGGCGTGCGAGGTAGCCCCGGTAGTCGAACGCAACCACATCGGTGTTATCCACGTGGTGTTTCATGTGATAGGTGCGCAAATCGCCGTAAGTCCCATAGCAGCCGCCAGTCAGCCAGTTTAACGCTCCGCCCATCATGGCGTTGTGCTGCGGTGATTTGAACAGGGTATTGTGACTGAAGTCGTGGATCAGATAAGAAGTGATCACCATGGCGTGGGCCATCGCGAGCACGCCAATGGCCATGAGCACCGGACTCAAGGAAGAAATAAGCGCGGCCCCGCCAAAATAAGCCAGCAGGCAGTAAAGCAGCGCTGAAATATTCGGAAGCAGACTGTCCTGATGGCGAAACAAGGTTTTCTCGATTCTGTTAATCATAAAGTCTCCTTTCGCGGTTTCCGTTTATACTCCAGACACCCCCTACGGTGCCCCACCAATGCCGTCAAGGGCGTACAAGGTATCCATCCACTAATGTTTACAATATTACATGTATATTTACAAGTAATAAAGGAATATAATTACAGCGCCGGTAATCGCAGGCTCCACAAAGTTAAAATATGAAAATATAAGGAAAAATGAGCAAGCATGACAAGCATACGAACGCGAGGCGGCGTCAGTTCATTCAGTTACTCAACAGTACCGATCGGCACTGGGTAGATGTTCTGGGAGACAATCTTTTCCATGACTTGAACTACTACGACCTTTTTACTCGAATGTGGCTGCAGATCAACGGCGCCCCCCGCCATGCTTTCCATAAATCCGAACTGTATCAACTCATGCCAAACGTCAGCCAGCGCACCGCCATCAAATACATTCAGATTGCAATCGATCATGGCTGGCTCATCGAACACACGGATCCGGAAGATCTTCGTTCCAGACGGATTACGATGGCCGCCGATCTCAAGCAAAAAATCGAGCTTTTCCTGGATTATTCCATATCAGTATTTGAGACGTTCCCCCTGCCGGTTTCCCGGCAACCCGATTCATCAACCTGAATTCGGCAGTTGACCGCTCATTTTTCCGTTTAATGCTATGATCCACAAACACTTTTTACACCGCTCGTTTTTTACCTTTTAACGTGAAAGAAACCGCTGTACGGACGCAGGGACGCCTGACCGATGAAGGTCATGTAACGGAGGCGCGGCGATCAAGTTGCGTCTGGCAGGAAGCCGAAGCGTGTCAGGGCCTTGATCCAGCGA
>JBDTKY010000150.1:0-3684 GCA_039935055.1 Nitrosospira sp. | reverse complement strand
CATCCAGATCATGCGGGCTCTCGATTTCAATTTTTTTGGTCTTAAACCACCAGCTTTAGCCGGTGACTTTGAACGTCAATATTTTGACTCATACGCGATCAGCAAGGGTGCGGGTTGACGGCTTTAGCCGTCTGCACCCCGCTGCGTTAATCCACCTACTTTCACTAGCAGCCTGTCGGACTGAAAGGAAATCGGCTACGAGAGCGTCTGGCTGGTCTATATTTCGCCGCTTTTTCGACCAATAGAACAACTATTGGCCTTCAAAATCATCAAAATCTATCCCCACTCAGCCGCTTTTTCACTTCGATTCTTTAAGTCCGACAGGCTGCGAGGTGGTGGTTTAGTACCATGATTACCATGATTTTGGAGGTTCTCAAATTTGGTCGACGGTTATGGAGGATCAGAATAGCGAGCCCAATTTGATGAAAGTAAGTCTCGGCACATGAATGGAATAGGCGACTAAACTCTCGAATATTGTAAACCCGCATATGGGGTATTAACCCTGCAGTGGAGGAATGGCAGTGATTTTCAAAACTTCGAGCAAAACGCCTCCATAATTTCTCGTGGCGTGCTTATTTTTCACGTAAAACTGTGGTTCTGGTTGGCTGCTATACTGAAATCGGAAAATCCCTGGTACTTGCTCATGAAAAGTTGCGGCTTGCCGCGCCGCTCCTGCACGTAACACCAACAAGGTTATTACGATATACTGCATTTTCAAATCGCTGGAGAGATCATGAAAATCCACGAGTACCAGGCTAAAAAGATTTTGCGCGAGTTTGGTATTGCCACGCCGCAAGGAATTGCCTGCTTCAGCGTTGAGGACGCAGTGGAGGCTGCCAGAAAGCTGGGTGGCAGCATGTGGGTGGTTAAAGCACAGATTCACGCTGGAGGGCGCGGCAAGGGCGGCGGGGTGAAGGTGGCGAAGTCACTTGACGAAGTGCAGCAATTCGCCGCGAAAATACTGGGTATGGCGCTCGTTACGCATCAGACCGGCCCGCAGGGTCAAGTGGTCCGGCGGCTACTTGTTGAGCAGGGCGCAGAGATCAGAATGGAGCTTTACACTGGCATGGTGGTGGATCGCAGCAGCCGGCGCGTATGTCTTATGGCGAGTTCGGAGGGCGGGATAAATATCGAGGAGGTCGCCGCCAAGACACCGGAGAAGATTCACAAGGTGCTTATCGACCCCGTGACCGGGTTAACCGGACAAGATGCTGACAACATCGCTCGTAAGATCGGTATTGCCGAACCCGCTATTGCAGAAGCTCGGGCTTTATTGCAGGGTTTGTACCAGGCTTTCGATGGCACTGATGCCTCGCTGGTCGAAATCAATCCGCTGATACTCGCTGCTGACTATCACGTCGTCGCGCTCGACGCGAAAATGAGTTTTGATGACAATGCACTGTTCCGCCATCCTGAGATCGCCGCCCTGCGCGATTTGGACGAGGAAGACCTGGCGGAAATCGAGGCGTCCAAATATGATCTTTCCTATATCTCGCTGGATGGCAACATCGGTTGCCTGGTCAATGGGGCGGGTCTGGCGATGGCAACCATGGACATTATCAAGCTCTATGGCGGAAATCCCGCCAACTTTCTTGATGTGGGCGGCGGCGCTACCACCGAGAAGGTGGCAGAGGCGTTCAAACTGATGCTGCGTAATCCAAAACTGCGAGCCATACTGATAAACATCTTTGGCGGCATCATGAAATGCGACGTGATCGCCGAGGGCGTGGTAGCGGCCGCGCGCGAGGTGAAGCTAAACGTCCCGCTGGTAGTGCGCCTGGAAGGCACCAATGCGGATCTGGGCAAAAAGATCCTGGCGGACTCCGCGCTGCCCATTATTCTGGCGGGTAATATGGCGGATGCGGCAGAGAAGGCCGTGATGGCTGCCGAGTCGCCATCGGCGCTGGCACCGGCACCGGCAGGAGCATAGCATGGCTATTTTGATTGACCGGAACACCCGGGTCATGACGCAGGGCATCACGGGCAAAACGGGGCAATTTCATACCCGCATGTGCCGCGATTATGCCAGCGGAAAGAATTGTTTTGTCGCCGGAGTGAATCCGAATAAACCCGGCCAGGATTTTGAGGGCATTCCAATTTATGCTACCGTCAGAGAAGCGAAGCAGGCAACCGGCGCGACGGTTTCAGTGATCTATGTGCCACCGTCATTCGCCGCGGCTGCGATTGAAGAAGCAGTGGAAGCGGAACTGGATCTGATAATCTGCATCACCGAGGGCATTCCGGTTCGCGATATGCTGCGCACTTGCTACAAGATGGAGGGACGGAAAACCCGATTGATCGGACCCAACTGCCCCGGCATTATCACGCCTGACGAAATCAAGATTGGCATCATGCCGGGCCATATCCACAAGAAGGGACGTGTCGGCGTAGTGTCGCGCTCCGGCACCTTGACGTATGAAGCAGTCGCGCAATTGATGGAGCAGGGACTCGGGCAATCAACTTGCATCGGCATCGGCGGTGACCCGATAAACGGGTTGAGGCACCTGGATGTGATGAGGTTGTTCAACGACGATGATGAGACCGATGCGGTTTTGATGGTGGGTGAAATTGGCGGCTCCGACGAGGAAGATTGCGCCCGTTGGGTGAAGGAGAATATGAGGAAACCACTGGTGGGTTTTATCGCAGGCTTGACTGCGCCGCAGGGCAGGCGCATGGGCCATGCAGGTGCGGTTATCTCTGGCGGTAAAGGCACGGCGCAGGAAAAGCTCGCCGTGATGGAAGAGTGCGGGATTAAAGTGACACGCAACCCGGCAGAGATGGGCAAGCTGCTAAAATCGGTGCTGCGATAATATGATCGCTATTATGAACCCGGGTTAACAATGATAATCATGGCTCTTTTGCAATGACCCTATTCTCATTGATCTTCGCTCTCCTGCTGGAGCGCTGGCGCCCTGCTGGTGATCGCAACCGTATCATTCTGCTATTTCTCTCTTATGCCGACGCGCTGGAGCGCTATTTCAACACCGGCGTGCGTCGTCATGGCGTTGCTGCGTGGATCGCTGCGGTGGTTCCGGTACTGATATTTACAGGTTGGGTTTATTATTTATTGCATGGCCTCAGCCCCCTGCTGGCATGGGCGTGGAATGTGGTTGTGCTATATCTCACCATGGGCTTTCGCCAGTTCAGCTACGCATTCACTGAAATCAAGGATGCGCTCAAGAATGGCGATTTGCTTCTGGCTCGCAAGCTGTTGAGGGAATGGCACGGGGTGGAAGCGGATGATCTGAGCAGCCAGGAAATCGCACGGATCACCATCGAACTGGCATTGATACATTCGCACCGCTATGTATTCGGTATAGTTATCTGTTTTGTCGTTCTGCCGGGGCCGCTGGGTCCTGTGCTATATCGCCTCGCGGACCTGTTGAGCGAACGCTGGGGCGGTCGCACGGAGCAGGAATCCGGCGCATTTGGGCAATTTGCCACGAAAGCATTCGAGATTATAGATTGGCTACCCGCAAGATCGACTGCCGTGAGCTTCGCTATCGCCGGCAATTTCGAGGACGCGGTTTATTGCTGGCGTGCACAAGCAGCATCATGGGTTGACCAGGCCCAGGGCATCATTCTGGCAAGCGGTGCCGGCGCGCTCGGGGTTCTTCTGGGAGATTCATTGCGGGAGGCTGGGGGTAAGTACTATCGCCCCGAATTGGGGGTGGGCGAAGAAGC
>JBDTKY010000149.1:0-3741 GCA_039935055.1 Nitrosospira sp. | reverse complement strand
GGCATTGCACTGGCATTCGTTGCTGCCGCGCGCGGCATACCATTGACCTTGACCATGCCGGAAACAATGAGCCTGGAACGTCGCAAGCTGCTCGCCGCTTATGGCGCAACATTGATTCTGACGGAAGGGGTGCGCGGTATGAAAGGTGCGGTAGCGAAAGCAGAGGAGATTGTTGCTTCCGATCCTGACCGGTATGTATTGCTCCAACAATTTACGAATCCCGCCAACCCGGCCATTCATGAACGTACTACGGGACCGGAAATATGGAACGACACCGATGGCGCCATTGATATCTTCATTTCCGGTGTTGGCACAGGCGGCACCATAACCGGCGTATCACGATACATCAAGAAGACGAAGGAGAAAGCAATTATTTCGGTCGCAGTCGAACCATCCGCCAGCCCGGTGCTCACCCAGCAACGCGCCGGTGAACCGCTGAAGCCCGGGCCACACAAAATCCCCGGAATCGGCGCTGGCTTTGTGCCTGAAAATGTGGATCTCTCGTTGGTGGATGAAATCGAGCAGGTCAGCAATGAGGAAGCGATACGCTACGCACGCCGCCTTGCACGTGAGGAAGGCATTATTTCCGGAGTCTCATGCGGCGCCGCTGTAGCAGTGGCGGTACGTTACGCCCGGCGGCCGGAAAATGCGGACAAGACGATTGTCGTCATCCTGCCGGATTCCGGGGAACGTTACCTGAGTTCTATCCTTTTCGAAGATGTGTTTGACACTCAGGGGTTAGCGACATAATGACAACGTTCAACGAAGCAGCACACTCATCAGTGACAGGAACAGGTTTGGAAATCGATACGGTTGTTGCCGAGTTGCGTGCCTTGCGTGTGGAATCACTGGAAAACCGGCAGAGACGCGATAAGCCCCCCAAGCTTCCCTCCCGCAAGGCACTGATCAGCATAGCCGATGGACTGAGCGCGGTGCTGTTTCCGAACCGTTTGGGTCTACCGGAACTCACTGATGAAAGCGTCGACTATTATGTTGGACACACGCTGGATGTGACACTCCGGGATCTCCTGGTACAAGTACGTCGTGAATTGCGCTTTGTATCCGGTCTGGAAGCTATGAGCAATGCGGATCGCGAGCAGGCCTCCGCCATTACCCAGGAATTTGCCAAGCGGTTGCCGCATATACGCAGGTTGCTGGAGAGGGACATTCAGGCTGCTTACGAAGGAGATCCCGCCGCGCGAAGCATCGACGAGATATTGGTCTGCTATCCCGGATTTACCGCTATCACGCATTATCGGCTCGCTCATGAACTGCACCGTCTCGGGGCGCCATTGATCGCTCGCATGATTTCTGAAATTGCCCATTCCGCCACCGGCATCGAAATCCATCCAGGTGCTCAGATTGGCGGCAGTTTTTTCATTGATCATGGCACTGGTGTCGTCATCGGCGAAACTGCTATTATTGGTGAACATGTGCGGTTATATCAGGCTGTGACGCTCGGCGCCAAACGCTTTCCTCTGGATGAGCATGGTGCATTGATAAAAGGTAATATACGGCACCCGATCGTGGAGGATGATGTTGTCATCTATGCTGGCGCCACCATTCTTGGCCGTATCACGATTGGCCGCGGTTCGACGATCGGTGGCAATGTCTGGCTTACGCGCAGCGTTCCACCTGGCAGCAGTATCTCGCAGGCACAAATACGTAACGAGATGTTTGACGGCGGCGCTGGAATCTAGCAGCCTGCCGGACTTGAAGAATCGAAGCGAAAGTGCGGCGGGGTGAGGGTAGATTTTGACGATTTTGACGGCCAATAGTTGTTCTATTGGTCGAAAAAGCGACGAAATATAGACAAGCTAGACGCTTTTGCAGTCGATTTCCTTTAAGTCCGACAGACTGCTAGGCCTATTAACGATATCAAGATGTCGGCGCCATGACGCTAACCTCATCGAGACTGTTGCAGGGACTGGTCGAATGGCAAGGAAGGGGTATTCATGCGTTAAATCGTTCCCTGATTTCCTCCCTCAAAAGGCGTTGAAAGCATATTTTAGGACGACCTCTTATGACACCTGAGTGTCGAATATCTTTCAGCCGGGTTGACGCCCGGTGGGTCAGTACTTAGACTATACGGAAAGATTAGAATATCTGGCATTTACGAGCAGAACAGCGGAACAACACGGGAAATTATGTACGCGAAATGCATCAAGTGCGGAAGTGAAAAGACGCACAGCTCTCGTGTGCGCCCCGGCGAGCGAACCTTGGGTATGCTATTCCTCAGACCCATACGCTGCCGCGAATGCAAAGAACGCTTTTGGGTGCGAAACCCCAGCGCCTATTTGACGGCGGGGGCAATGGTAGCCATAAGCGCGTTATTTATTAGCGTGGTTTGGCTGATTATAGAGGACAACTTGTCTGATCACTACGGCGCGGCAGTATCGCAGACTGGGCCGGAGCAACCCGCCATTTCCGATGTCGCCAAACCCAACCGCGATCCCGCCATACACTTGGGTACGGCGAACTCCCTTGACGCTGGACCTTTTAATAGTGCACAAATAACTGCTGGTGCTAAACCAGCTATCCCGCCAACGCAAAAACGCCTCGACGACCATCACTTCGCGGTACAGCTGTATCAGGAGAGCGCGGAAAATGGGGATAGCGATGCACAATACAAGCTTGGTCTTCTATATCTCACCGGGAATGGTGCCCTGCAAGACTTCGCTGAAGCAGCGAAATGGCTTAAATTGTCGGCGGAACAAGGCTATGCGCTCGCCCAGTATGAGCTGGGACTGATCTATCGCACTGGGTATGGTCTTGCTACTGATCAGGTGCAGAGCTACATGTGGCTGAATCTTGCTGCGGCTGCCGGCGTCAAGCAGGCTGTGTTGGCGCGGGATGAAGTCATGAAATCTCTCAATACTAAACAACTTGCGCAAGCACAAAAAAATTCTCGTGACTGGCTCGCCTCGCGGCCCAAGCCCAAACCGCACAAGCCTGATCCGCCGGAAACAACCAACGGCGTACAACCTGCCACGGCACCATTCCCTTTGGCCGAACCAGATCGCAAGCAGCGTAAATAACGAATAAAAACCTGAGCCCTTCCGGGATCGCCCTATTCCCAAGCCTTAGGGCTGAATCAGGCACGTCGACTAATTACATCATTACCGGGAAATCGCCATGAATAAAATATTCGATGTCATTATTGTCGGCGCCGGCACCGCAGGCCTCGCCGCATTGCGGGAAGTAAAAAAGCGTACGAGTAATTTTATCCTCATCAACCACGGCCCATGGGGAACAATCTGTGCCCGGGTGGGTTGCATGCCTTCCAAGCTGCTAATCGAGGCGGCAAACGCCTTTCACCACCGCGGCACCTTCGAGGAATTCGGTATCCGGGGTGCCAGCGGTCTCACACTCGATATCGCCGCCGCGCTGCGACGCGTACGCCGGTTGCGTGACGACTTTGTTGCCAGCACGCTAAAAACCACCGATGCGCTGGGCGAACGCGCCATCTCCGGCCGCGCACGCCTGCTTGGCGTTGGCAGGCTGGAAATAAACGGACAGGAACTCCAGGCACGCAACATCATCATCTCCACTGGATCACGTCCGGTCATGCCTGCACCCTGGCGCACTCTGGATAAGCAATTACTCACTACCGATACATTATTCGAACAGGAATCCCTGCCCTCGCGCATGGCAGTGGTAGGCCTGGGGCCCGTTGGTGTTGAAATGGCCCAGGCGCTGAGCCGGCTCGGTGTGAATATGACAGCATTTAGTGAAAGTGCT
>JBDTKY010000148.1:0-21063 GCA_039935055.1 Nitrosospira sp. | reverse complement strand
ATTTTGTCCGGCTCGGCGTGCTGGGTGATTGGGATAATCCTTATCTCACCATGGATCACCACATTGAGGCGGGTATCATCCGCGCGCTCGGTAAGATCCACAGAAGCGGCTATCTCTACCAGGGGCGGAAACCGGTCAACTGGTGCATAGATTGCGCCTCTGCGCTGGCGGAAGCAGAGGTCGAATATGAAGACAAAACTTCATCAGCCATTGATGTCGGCTTCGAGGTAGTCGATTCCAATTCGCAAATTGACAGCAATCCTTCCCACCCGCTGGCGGCGGCTTTTGGGATATCCATACCGAAGAATACCGCGGTTTATGCGGTAATATGGACTACTACGCCATGGACGCTACCTGCTAATCAGGCAGTATCCGTGCATCCCGATTTTGATTATGCGCTGATAGAGACCCCTCGCGGGTTACTCATACTGGCTGCCGATCTGGCACAGATGTGTCTTGAGCGCTATGGGCTGCATGGCAAAACGCTCGCCACATGTAAAGGCTCGGGGCTGGAAGGTGTCTCATTAAGTCATCCCTTTAACGGCCAAGTGGTACCGATTATTTGCGGTGGACACGTAACCCTGGAAGCCGGGACGGGCCTGGTGCACACTGCGCCCGCGCATGGACTGGACGACTATTTTATCGGTCAGAAATATGGCCTTTCCAATGATAGCCCCGTAGATGACGATGGCAAATTCATCACCAGTACGCCGGTTGTTGGCGGTTTATTTGTATGGAAAGCCAACGATGTGGTGATCGACACACTTCGGGCCAGCGGACACTTGCTGCATATGGAAAAAATTCAACATAGCTATCCGCACTGCTGGCGTCACAGGACCCCGATTATTTTTCGGTCCACCCCGCAGTGGTTTATCGGTATGAGCAATGAGAGCCGGACAAATAATTCTCAACCGGGGAAAACGCTGCGCAAACTGGCCGTGAATGCTGTAGAGGCCACTCAATTCTATCCCGCATGGGGTAGGGCCCGCCTGGAAGCGATGATCGGGAACCGGCCCGACTGGTGCGTGTCACGCCAGCGGGATTGGGGCGTACCGATGGCATTTTTCGTGCACAAGGAAACAGGTGCGTTACATCCGCGTACAAATGAATTGCTGGAGAAGGTGGCGCTACGCGTAGAGCAACAGGGAATCGAAGCCTGGTTTAGCCTGGATGCGGCGGATTTTCTGGGTGACGAAGCGAAAGATTACAAGAAACTTCCGGATACACTGGATGTGTGGTTCGAATCCGGAACCACACATGACACCGTTTTGAAACGCGATGCTCAGCTCAAGTACCCGGCCGACCTTTATCTGGAGGGCTCGGATCAGCATCGCGGATGGTTCCAGTCATCGCTCCTGACCGGTTGTGCAATTGATGGTCGTGCACCTTATGACGCATTGCTCACCCACGGCTTCGTGGTGGACGGTCATGGTCACAAGATGAGCAAGTCCAAAGGGAATGTTATTGCGCCGCAAAAGGTGATGGATACATCCGGGGCGGATATTTTGCGGCTTTGGGTAGCTTCGACCGATTATTCCGGTGAGCTTTCCATTTCTGATGAAATCCTGAAGCGGGTAGTGGAAAGTTATCGGCGCATACGCAATACGCTACGTTTCCTTCTCGCCAATCTGGCTGATTTCGATCCAGCCGTCGATGCCGTAACGGTGGCAGAATGGCTCGAGATCGACCGCTACATGCTTGCATTCACGCGGGTACTTCAGGATGAGCTGACACAAGATTACCAGCGTTACGAATTTCACCTGGCGATGCATAGGCTGCATAATTTCTGTTCCGAGGATCTGGGCGGTTTCTATCTGGATGTTCTCAAGGACCGGCTCTATACCGCAGCAGCCAGGGGCATTCCACGGCGCTCTGCGCAAAGTGCGCTGCACCATATCGCTCATAGCCTGGTACGCTTGTTTGCGCCCATTCTTAGCTTCACCGCTGAGGAGGTATGGGAGCATCTGGCAGGCAATACCAATGACAGCGTTTTGTTGCACACCTGGCATGAATTTCCGCTACAACCGGATGAAGAAACATTGATACGGCGTTGGACCCGGCTTCGCGAGCTGCGCACGCTGGTACAAAGGCGGCTGGAAGAATCACGTGCGCTTGGAAAAATCGGTTCATCGCTGGCGGCGGCGATTGAAATTCGGGCCGGGGGGGAGGATTTCCTGCTGCTCGATTCGTTGGGGGACGATCTTCGCCTGGTAGTCGTTACCTCTGAGGCGCACCTGGTGCGATCGGAGGATCCTCAGGGGGCAGAGATCTCCGTAACGCCATGCGTTCATCCCAAGTGTGAACGCTGTTGGCATTATCGCCAGGATGTGGGGGCCAATGCCGATCACCCCACGATATGCGGTCGATGCATATCCAACCTTTTCGGTTCGGGCGAGGCTCGACGACATGCCTGAGGACGAGATGCGTGCTGTGGGGTTTCGGGCACGATGAAACTTCAGGTCAGCCTGATCCTGGCATTGGTCGTGCTGGTGCTTGATATCGCGACCAAGCGCTGGGTGGAATCCTTCTTGCTTCACGGTCAGCAGATTCCGCTGACGGGATTTTTCAACCTGGTGCTGACCTATAACGCGGGCGCGGCTTTCAGCTTTCTAAGTGATGCGAGCGGTTGGCAACGCTGGTTTTTTAGTGCAATTGCGGCGAGTGCGTCGGGCCTGATAATTTATCTGCTGCGCAAGCACGCAGCCGATAAACTGTTTTGTATCGCGCTGAGTCTGATATTGGGCGGCGCGCTGGGTAATTTATGGGATCGCATCTCACTTGGCCATGTTGTCGATTTTCTGGATTTCCATGTCAACAACTACCATTGGCCAGCGTTTAACGTGGCGGATTCCGCGATTTTCCTGGGGGCCATGTTGCTGATAATCGATAGTTTTCGACACAAGGAATCGGGCACTGGGAAGGGCGGCTGATAATTCTTACGGATAGGTATCAATCGCGGTTCTTTCCCGGCTGCCATAGCACATCTTCCACACCTTGCTGACGATTCAGAACCCGGCATAGCACGAACAGAAAATCTGACAGACGGTTGAGATACTGGATATGAAATAGCGTTGCCGTATGGGTACGGGATATGCGGACTACGGTTCGTTCCGCACGGCGGCATACGGTGCGCGCTACGTGGCAGAGTGCCGCCGTGCGGGCTCCGCCGGGAAGTATGAATTCCTTTAATGCTGGCAGCGTGACGTTGTACTCATCAAGTTCTTTCTCTAAACGGCTGACTTGCGCTTCGCTCATGCTGGCGCGTCCGGGAATGCTCAGATCGCCGCCCAGGTCAAACAAGTCATGTTGAATATTTTCTAGTTTGATGCGCACGCCTTCTTCAAGATCTTCTGCAAGTAAAACACCGATACAACTATTGAGTTCATCCACGGTACCGATAGCCTCGATACGAACGCCTTCCTTTGCCGATCGTGTGCCATCACCCAGACCGGTGGTGCCGTCATCGCCGGTGCGCGTATAAATCTTTGTCAGGCGTTTACCCATATCGATTGCTGATAGATGTGTTATGAGTAGCAGATAATCCGCGTTTCGGGCTATGTGATGCTATTCATCCTTCGGTTTAGCCGGAAGGCGTGGTCTGAATAATGCGGCGAGCGGTTTATTTTGGTGTTCGGGCCGGATATGGCTATGCTTTTTATCTGACATCGACGATGTTGTTATGTCGGCGGAAGAAGTTGACGCGGTATCTGTGAGCGACGTTGAAGGCGTATAGGGCTGACTGAACAGTGGATCTTCGGGTGGCTTGGTGCGTCGTGTTTGTTGTCCCCCGTGTTCTACGCGTTGCCTGGATCCGGTTGAACGAGTTGCGGAATGAGATCCATTGGACTCACCTACGCGGGATCCAGAAGTTCTTTTTTGTTCTGGCTCGGCACGTTCTGGGTGATCACGCCTTCCACGGCTACTTTCGGATCCTGGCGCGTGATGCGGCGTTCCTAGCTCAAATCCGACAATTATTTCTGTGTTAAGGGTCAATTTCAGAAGCTTCTGGATGCCGTCGAGCGATTCGTTTTCATCCTTGGACACCAGCGAAATAGCATCTCCTTTGGTGCCGGCGCGACCGGTGCGCCCGATCCGATGGATGTAATCTTCCGGCGACGTGGGCAACTCGAAATTAACCACATGCGGCAGGTCTTCGATATCGAGTCCGCGCGCGGCCACGTCGGTGGCGACCAAGACGCGTACCGCGCCTTGCTTGAATTCCGCTAGTGCCTGGGTGCGCTGAGGTTGGCTCTTATCACCATGGATCGCTGTTGCGGTGATGCCATCGCGTTCCAATTGCTGAGCCAGCCGGCTGGCGCCATGCTTGGTACGGACAAATACCAGCACCTGTTTCAGGTCTTGCGACTTGATCAGATGAGCAAGTAAATCACGCTTGCGCTCGCGTTCGACTGGATGCACCACATGTGTCACCAGCTCAGTAATTGAGTTGCGTCGCGCCACTTCAATCAATACCGGTTGTTTCAGCAGTTTATCTGCGAGCTTCTTGATTTCGTCGGAAAAGGTGGCGGAGAACATGAGACTTTGGCGCTGTTGCGGAATCAGTGCGAGAATACGCTTTATGTCAGGCATGAAACCCATGTCCAGCATGCGGTCGGCTTCATCCAGTATCAGGATCTCTACTTTGGACAGATTCATCGTTTTTTGCTCGATATGGTCCAGCAGGCGTCCGGGTGTAGCCACTACGATTTCCACGCCGGCACGCAGGTCCTTGATCTGCGGATCCATATTGACCCCGCCGTAGACCACCGCACATTTTAGCGGTAGGTATTTGCCATAAGTTTTAACGCTTTCGTAAACTTGAGCTGCCAGTTCTCGCGTAGGCACCAGGATCAGCGCTCGAATTGCGTGTCGGGCAGGTGAGACGCTGGTATTGGCATGGGGTTGCAGTCTATGCAGCATGGGCAAGGTGAAGCCTGCTGTCTTGCCGGTGCCGGTTTGTGCTCCCCCCATTATATCCTTGCCTTCAAGTATCGGCGGAATCGCCTGCGCCTGTATGGGGGTGGGTTCTGTATAGCCTTGATCCGCTATAGCGCGCAGAATTTCGGCCGATAAGTTGAGTTGCTCGAATGACATGGTTATGACTCCTAAACCGCCTACCAACGCCTGTTGGGACCGGTCTAGGCAGAACAATTAATAGAGGGGGTTACGTACCGACAAAGGAATAAGACGGCTGACCGCGGCGTGACCGGACAGTTACGCCAAGCGATCATGGACGGGCATAATACAATACATTAGGAATTGATACCAGAACAGCAGCTTGTATTAATTTTTGGGGAAATTGCCCTGATGGACATTTTTTGTTGGTTTTGCGGCTTTGACCCATTCTCCGATTTTTTTCATCCGACTTAACAATGGCGCGGCCCCGCCTATGGCTACCGCATCGACCAAGCAATACCATGCTGCTACGCCGCTCGGCGGATTTCCCTGAGACAATCCAAGCACTGGCTCTATCCCCGCCCATCTCCATGTGCCTGCTGCCGTGCCAATTAATTCCAGCCAGGTTGTGATAAAGAAAGCAGCAAGGTATACCATCGGCGAACGACCTTTAAACAGATAAATCAGGAAAACGCAAAATAATATCGCGCCAACCTGATCGCCTTGCGCCGGATAGCCGCTAATTCCCCAGGCGGACCATGCCCCACACACCAATACGACAAAGGCGGCTATTCTGCGTGCATGTTTTAAAAAAAATCCGGAGCGGGCAAGTGCGACGGCCGTTAGATAGACCATTCCGTGGCCGGGTGGCACATAAGCAGGTACATTCCCAAATCGATAGGTGTATCCGCCCATATAAATGGACGCAAAGTGCTCACCAAGCGTGGCAAATGCAACTGCTATGATCACCTGCATCCGCACTTCTTTATTCTCTCCGAATAGCAGCGCGGTCAAGAATGTCCAGGCAATGATTCCCATGAAGTTTTGTTGCTCCATGCTCCCGCCCGCATCCATAACCAAGCTGACAGCTACACAAAAAAAGGTCAGAGCCGCTATGAAATAATCACGCGTTCTATGAAAATAGGTACCGTTGATTTTGGGGAAATTGCGTAGCATTTCTAAGCTTATCTTTTATGGCGATAATCTAACGAGCTGATATCCTATTTCCGGCAATTAGATAGACTGATCGATCCCATGCGATGAATGCGCTATCGCACGTGAAATGCAAACCGGGTAAAGCTCGATTGAATCTTTTCTTTTTCTGGCAATAGAAGACGGTATTTAGGTGGCCACCTGATATTTTTACAGTTGTTTCATACGATCAAAAACCGCTGTTCCCCGATAGTGACTGGGAGCGCGGTTAAACAAAATTATTCTTTAAACGGCAGGTCAACAACGGAAGTATGCGCCGACTTACTCCTCCTCCTCGTCGTCGTCCTTATCTTTTTTTTCAGGTTTGAGGACCATTTTGCCTTCCTTTCGGCTGGCATTGAGGTCGGTCTCGGCGACCTCCTTGTGCACCAGGTTCTGGTGGCAGTCGATGCAGGTGGCGCCCTCGGTCTCCATCTTCTTGTGCGCGGCCTTGGCATCGCCACCCGGGGGCTGCGGGTTCTTGTGGCATTCGCGGCAGGTATTGCTGTCCCACTTCTTGAGATTCATGCGCGCATCGTGCGCCATGATCAGCCTGCGCTCGTTGAATTTCTCCAGCGTGGAGTAGTCGTTGGCAAACTCAAGGTACAACTCGCGCGCCCCATCCACCACATGGGTCGCCACCGCCAGGTGGAAGTTCTTGAAGCCCTGGGGAATGTGGCAGTCCTTGCAGCCCGGGTTGGCACCCAGCGCACCATAGTGCGAGGAGGTCTTCAACTCCTCCGCAGGGTAAGACATGGAATGGCAACTGGTACAGAAGGCGGTGGTGGAGACGGCGGCTTCGCCGCCGAATACCACCGCCACCATGACGATCCCCAGCAATACGCCTATGAGAAGGCTGCCGCCTGCGCGCATCCCGGCCATCAGTCTTCCGTGCCCGATTTTTCGCCAACTTTGGCCTTGGACTGGAAGTCGTCATGGTACTTGAACTTCGGATCACCCTCGAAGGTGCCGTCCAGTTTGTAGTGCTCGTGCATGGCCTTGGTGTCCTTGACGTACTTGTCAAAGTCGAAGGTGTATTTCTTGTCCACTTCCGGGGTGAAGGGGGTGTAGGGCTCCTTGGCACCCTTCCACGGCGAACCCTTGTAGTTCAGGTGGCAGGCGTTGCAGGATTCTTCGAACTTGAAGTCCTGCCCGGCATCCGCCAAGGTCTGCCGCGGGGTGGTCTTCTTGGATTTCTCATACGACGCACCTGCCTTGCGGTGTATGCCCCGGTACTTGGAGCCCGGCCCGTGACAGGATTCGCAGCCGACTCCAGTCATGAATTTGCTGGGGTCCTCCACGGTGTAGCCGCCTTCCTTGCCCCAGCCGTCAACGTGACAGCCCACGCAGTCCTTGTCCTTGGTGTAGTCTTTCTTGGGATCCAGCTTGGCCTTTTTCTTGGCCTCGGCCTTGGTATTGGGCTTGAGCGAGTCCATGGCCTTGGCATGGGCGGTCTGTCCCCAGGATTCAGCCTGGCTCTTGTGGCAGGAACTGCATTTCTTGCGACCTTCGAACGATTGTGCGCTCGCACTGGCGGAGAAGACTGCAAACAGGGCCGCGGCGGCCAGGGCGAATGTCAGGGGATGGCGCATGGTTTTCTCCTTCGGGCAATTTATCCGTTGAATAGCGTTGTTATGTTATTAAAAACCCATTTATGCCCATACTGTAGCTCCGGTTTATGCAAACGGGTAGCACCAGTACCACGACTCTTTCTGGTACCACTAGTACCGCTTCAGTTGCCGGACAGTTCAACCACCCGCGGTGGGGACAGGGGTATCCGCGACGGGGGTGGCGGGGATCTTGTAGACCCAGTAGCCGCCCTGCTGGTAGATGAGTTGCAAGACGGTCAGGTCCAGGGGCATGGAGTGGGTAAAGGGCAACATCTGGGCGATGAGGGTGCCGCTGCTTTTGGTATCCCGCAGGAAGTAGGCGCGCACGGTGCTGTCGGATAGGGATTGCAGGGTGTGGGTTTCGTAGTTGTTTTCCTGCATCCATTTTTTGAGGTAGCCGATCATGCCGTGCATGTTGCCTTCCATGGGGAACTCCTTGTAGGCCATGTCGAGGCGCTCGGGGTGCATCAGTCCCAGTTTGTAGAGGTCGGTGACGTGCAGGGCGATGTAGGCTTCGCGCGCGCCAGCCAGTTCGCGCAGCATGGCTGCGCCTTTTGCGGGCTCGGCGGTGAGGGCGTCGGCAAAGTGCTGGAATTTGCGGCGCTCTTCAGCCGGGGCGGGAGCCCCCCAGAATTGGTCTTCGTAGTGCCGGATCAAGTCTTTTTGTGCCTGCCATGCCGCAGGCACAATCAGGGGTTCGCCGATATGGGCGGTGAAGAGGGTGTCGTGCTCCGACAGCAGTTTGAGCTGGCGCGAGGTGTCCCACCAGGCCAGGATGAGGGCGTCCTTGGGGGCGTGCTTGTCAATGGCGACGGCCAATGCGGTCAGTTCGGCCAGTTTGTTGTCGAGGGCGCCGAGCAGTTCGCTGCTGCGGTTTTCCCAGCTGAGGAGGATGGGCGGGGTCTGGCCGCGCCGGGCGGTATACGCCAGGGCTACGGGCTGGTCCACACCCTCTACCTGGATTTCATACCGACCGACGGTCAGGCCGGGCCAGGGCGCCAGTCCCAGCTGGGGGAATTGGGCGACATCGCCTTCTTCAATCAGGGTGTAGCGGTAGGGTGCCGGAGCGGGGTTGAACCATAACCAGGCAAACCAGGCGAGTAAAAGTAAACCTCCCGTCACCAGGAGGATGCCCAGTGACGGGAGGAGTTTAGTTCCCAGCTGCGTTCCCCGCCGCGCCGGCTCGGCGCGTGGGGAGGCGGAGGAGGCGGTCAATGCCCGCTTTTTTCGCGGCGGCGCCAGCCGGCCAGCGCGAGGGTGCCGGCCAGCAGCATGCCGCCGCCCAGGCCGCCCAGCGAGAGCTTGTCATCGGTGCTGTTGATGTCCAGCAGGCTGGAGCGCTTCCCCGATTCCATTTTGGCTACCCGTGCCTGCAAGGCCGCCATTTCACGGATCTTGGTGTTCTCGTCCATGACTTCGACGTAGGCGCGGTTCATCGGTCCCCAGCCTTCGGTGTAGGTCCAGCCGCCCGGGTTGACGTGCGCCAGGCCTACGTGCAGCTTGGGCAGGTCGTTTTCTCCCATTTCCAGCACTTTGAGTTCGATGGCCGCCGGGTTGTTGTCCTTGGACCAGTAGAGCTGGGTGAAGCCGGCGAACATTTCCTTGTCCGGGGCCATCGGCGCCGGACGGTTGGTCTTCTGGCCGGTGAGCAGGCCTTCCTTGTAGAGGTTCTCGGCTACAGTATGGGCTTCCTTGAATTTGGCGATGCCGTGCAGGGTGCCTTTGTCCATGAATTCCAGGTAGGAGCGGGCAAAGCGCTCGGAGTGGCACTGGGTGCAGGTCTTGACCCAGGAGTCAAGCCGTGCTTCGGACCATTCGCTGTTGATGTTCTCGGCTATGCCCGGTACCGCAGGATAGTTGGCCCAGCGTATCTTGCGCACGACGTTGTGGCTGTATTTGCCTTCATATTCGAAGTGGCAGCCCGCGCAGGTCGGGGCGGTCTGGCCACCCTTGGCGTAGGAATCCTTGAGCGATACGTCCCAGTTCCATTTGTCGCCCATCATGGAGACGATCTTGCCATGCTTGCTCATGGAGTAAGCTTCCCAGTTGTTGTGGTCCACGCCGCTGTGGCAGGTGGCACACGCTTCGGGCTTGCGCGATTCGGCTGCGGAGAATTCGTGCCGGGTATGACAGGAGTCGCATTTGTTCTGGTTGGTATGGCACATGCTGCAGCCTTCGGCGATTTCGCGCTGCGGCATGGCGGCAAAGACGGCAACTTCTACGTTGGCTTTCCAGTCCAGGGCGTGCGAGGGACGTCCCTGCGGCCACGGGATGGTCTTGTTCGGCCAGACCAGGGTGTCACGCTCGGATTCGCGCTCGGCAAATTCCTGCAGGTGGCAGGTGCCGCAGACGTCGGCCGTGGGCATGCGAAGCTCGGTCATGTGGTCGGCTTTCTTCTTGGTGTTGATGTCAACGTGACAGTCAATACACCCGACTTCCTTGAGCTTTTCATTCGCGCCCAGCCGGTTCATGGAACGCAGGTTCTTTTCTACGTCTTCCAGTTTGGCTTTCTTGTAGAAGATGGGATCATCAGGCTTCAGGTTGCGGATCTTGTCCAGGTTGGCATGCGTGCTTTTCTTCCAGGCGTTCACCCACACCGGCGATTCGTCTGTGTGGCATTTGACGCATTCCTGCCGCCCCGCCACTTCTTTCATGGAGGTCGGCGGCTTGTAAAACGAGGCAGGGTCCATGTACATGCTGTACGGTACCGGTTCCCAGTATTTGGCCAGTGTCCCCCGTCCCGCTCCCTGCGCAGGGTCCTTGTAGCGCTTGGTGATTGCTTCGTGCAATTCCTTCGGCGAGGCCGATTGCTCAAGATTCAGCGCTTTGTATGTCTCTTTGGGTACGCTGGGAAAGTTCGCGTATGCCGACCCCGCAAGCAGTACCCCGCATGCCAGCGTAACCAGCCTCACCCCAAGCTTCACTGCCATCTCTCTTCTCCTTTGGTTTCCGTAATTATTTGTTGTTCCGTTATCCATTGTTTTGCTATCAACCCTGATTTCGGCAGCGCAAAGCATAACACAATCATAATGTATCGCCGGTAGGGGTAAAGGGGTAGCGCCAGTATTATGACTCTTGCTGGTACCACCTGTTTTTGTTTCTGTTGTCGGTAAATCAACCAGTGAGGGAGCTTCAGGTACGGTCATGTGCGTGAGGCATAGATTGGTGCGGCTGCAACGGCAAGCGGATGTATATTGTTATATGCGTTCCGAGGCTCGATATGAACGTCCTATTCGTTTATACCGGGTTGTCGATATCAATGAATCGATGAGCAATACCAAATTTGCGGGATATATGTTCGCCTAATGCCTGCACGGCATAACGCTCCGTGGCGTGATGTCCTGCCGAGATAAATGCCACGCCCGATTCACGTGCAGCATGCACGTTCTGCTCAGAAATTTCACCCGTGACAAACGCATCCACCCCCAAGCGTATGGCCTCGTCAAAATAACCCTGGGCACCGCCGGTACACCAAGCTATACGTCGCACCAATTTCGAATCATCACCGATTACGAGGGGCTTGCGGGACAGAACACGTTCGACATTAATTCGCAGTTCCTTCAGAGTCGATACCTGCGACAATAACGTACCTTGCATCGCGATATCTTGCTCACCGAAGCGGCCAGTTTCAACGAAACCCATTCTGTGGGCAAATTGAGCATTGTTGCCCAATTCAGCATGTGCATCCAGCGGCAAGTGGTAGGCGAACATGCTAACGTCATGCGCCATAAGCAGTCCAATACGGCGGCGTTTCATATTGACCAGGCATTGATCCTCGCCACGCCAGAAGTAACCATGATGCACCAGGATTGCGTCCGCACCTACGGCTACCGCGGCTTGCAGTAGATCAAACGAAGCAGTTACACCACTGACCAGTCCGCGCACCTCACTTCGGCCTTCCACTTGCAGTCCATTTGGGCAATAATCACGAAAGTGGGCAATGTCCAGAAGTTGGTTCAAATAGGTCTCGAGCTCATTTAGTCGCATTTTTACCCCGGTCTTTATTGCATCATTTTATCTCGAAATATATAACCCTAAAATGTACAAACTCTGGTTGATTTTCGCACAAACGGCAACGATAGTTCTTGCAGCATTGTTTGTCGTCTCTACCTTGAAGCCTGAATTATTACCCGATAGTCAGAGTCAGCGTGGCGGCGCCACCGTAACCGTGAAGGAAGCGGTTCCCGATGGGACGTCCAAAGGGGCGTTCAAACCCGTCAGCTTCAGCGATGCTGCTCAAATAGCCATGCCTTCAGTGGTGAATGTTTTTACCAGCAAAGAAATCAAGGTATCCCCCCATCCGCTGCTGGAAGACCCCCGGTTTCGGCGCTTCTTCGGTGATCGCTTCGAGTCGCAGAGCCGACGGGCGTCAAGTCTTGGCTCCGGTGTAATCGTTAGTCCTGAAGGTTATATTCTTACCAACCATCATGTGATAGAAGCTGCGGACGAAATCGAGATTGCGCTGGCTGATGGCAGGAAAGCAAAGGCACGTGTCATTGGCTCGGATCCGGAAACTGATCTTGCTGTCATACGAGTGGACATGGAAGCGTTGCCTACGATGACTTTTGGCCGCTCCGATTATGCCAAGGTGGGGGACATTGTGCTTGCGATCGGTAATCCCTTTGGCGTAGGGCAGACGGTAACCATGGGGATTATCAGCGCGCTGGGGCGGACACATATGGGTATCAATACTTTTGAAAACTTCATCCAGACCGATGCCGCCATCAATCCGGGTAATTCAGGTGGTGCGCTGGTAGATATCTCAGGAAACCTGATTGGCATTAATACCGCGATTGTTTCCCGCAGTGGAGGATCGCTCGGCATAGGCTTTGCCATTCCAGCGAGTGTGGCCAAGCAGATAATGGAACAGATCATTCAGAGCGGCGGCGTGATTCGCGGCTGGATCGGCGTGGAAGTGCAAGACTTGACGCCGGAATTGGCGGAATCGTTCAAGCGACCCAACACCAATGGTGCGCTTATTGCGGGTGTGCTGAAGGGTGGTCCCGCGGATCAGGCCGGGGTAAAGCCTGGCGACATACTTTTGTCGGTGGAAGGCAAAGCAGTCGTTGATTCATCCGTGATGCTCGACCTCATCGCGGCATTACCACCAGGAAAAGCTGCCAACATTATGGTAATGCGCAACCAGACAGAGAAGTCTGTCACGATCAACGTCGGCAAGCGCCCCAAGCCAATGCCGCAAGACCAGTATCAAGACCCCGATGCGATGGACTAAATCCGGGAAAATTTTGATTCAAGTATTTTTCTCTTTCCCGGTTTCTTCTCCGGCATCCTTTTTGTCTAATTCCTGTTTCATGCTATTGCCATGAGATTGATAGACTATTGCCGGCACAGGAACCGGGTTGCTAACGAAACCTGCTACCAATATACCCAGTTCGTAGAGTAAATAAAGCGGTACCGCTAGCATGAATTGAGAAACCACATCAGGCGGTGTGAAGATTGCACCGGCCACGAATGCGCCTACAAGAACATAGCGGCGTGCCTCCTTCAGTTTCTCGATTGAAACTATTCCCATTCGGACCAGTATCACAACAAATATCGGCACTTCAAAAGTTATGCCGAAAGAAATAAACATAGTCAGAACAAAGTCGAGATACTTGCTGATATCGGTCATCACTGCCACACCCTGTGGCGCGAAATGGGTAATGAATTCGAATACCAGGGGCAGTGCCGCAAAATAGGCGAATGCCATGCCGCAAATGAATAGAAAGCTGCTGACGAGTACCAGCGGCAGTACCAACCGCTTTTCGTGAGAATACAATCCTGGCGCAACAAACGCCCATACCTGATATAGCGTGTGCGGCAAGGTGATGATAAAAGCTGCCATCATGGCAACCTTCATTGGCACAAAAAAAGGTGTGACCACTTCGGTGGCAATCATTTGTCCGCCTTGTGGAAGCTTCTCCAGCAAAGGCTGTGCCAGCAATGAGTAGAGTTCCCGTGCGTAATAGGCGCAGGGCAAAAAACCGAGTACCAGTCCACCAAATATGCGCAGTAGCCTGGCGCGCAACTCCACAAGATGCGAAATAAAAGTTTCGTCGACATTCATGCTGGTTGTGAAAGGGACGCGTAAGTTAAACCGTCTTAGTATACCGACGTGCGTCAGTTGAGTATGTGCTATTTGCCATGGCAGAGTAGAACACTTGCAAGGGGCTCAACAGAGCGTTCCTGGAGGGTTTCTTAACGACGCATTTATGGCTCCGGTTGCGTCATCCAGACCTGGCTTTGATCTGATCAACGGTTTGGGCTGGCTTGGTTGAGGCGACGGGAGACTGTGGCGGGGAGGCAGCTTCCGTCTCAATCTCGGGGGGAGGTACGGGAGTTGCTGCAGTGATGGATTTCGTTTCCGCCGTCAGGTCCTGAAACTGATTTATTTCTGCTCGCACTGTATTTTCGATGGAATGAGCAGCCTCCTGTACCGAAGTTTTTAATTTATTCAGCTCTTCCAGTTCCATTTCTTGCTGAATATCGTTCTTGACATCGTTGACATAACGTTGCGCCCGCCCCAACAGATGTCCTAGAGTACGCGCCACCTGAGGCAGCCGTTCCGGACCGAGGACGACCAGCGCTACAACTGCTATGACAAGAATTTCCGTGAAACTGATATCGAACATTTTTTGCGAGTATCACCGATGAGGTGCAGCAAACAGCGGCAGGATACTAATCCAATCAGTGGCTTGACATTGGTTATCCCCTCCAGGACACCTGGAGTAACACAGTATTACAACGAAATCCGGGTCTTATAGAGGCGCTTTTTATCGATCGCCTGTCACAATTTTGTGTGCATCTTATCCTTGACTTCCCCCTCGATGGTCTGACCGCCGGTTTGTGGAGGAGCGGACGATATCTCTTCTCCGTCAGCGTTTTTCATACCTTCCTTGAAGCCTTTTACCGCACCGCCCAGATCGCTGCCAAGATTGCGAAGTTTCCTGGTGCCGAACACCAGAACAACAATTACCAGAACGACCAACCAGTGCCAAATACTGAATGATCCCATCACATACTCCTTTATCTCGGGTGGGGGATCATGACAGGCAAGCGTTCCCCGCCACCCATGATGTGAACATGCAAGTGGTAAACCTCCTGCCCCCCCACACGCCCAGTGTTAATAACGGTACGAAAGCCGTCCGTGCAGCCCTGCTCTTTCGCCAACCTGGGTACCAGCAGCATCATTTCGCCCAGCAAACTGCGATGCTTGTCTTCAACATCGGCCAGTGAGCCGATGTGCTGCTTGGGCACCAGCATAAAATGTACCGGTGCTGCGGGATGAATGTCGTGAAATGCGAAGACATTAGCATCCTCGTACACTTTTTTGCTGGGAATTTCCCCCCGCACGATTTTGCAGAAAATACAGTTATCCATTTTTATTCCGCTTTTCGTAATGCCTTCTCGTCTATTCCTGAAGTTCCCTCCCGGCGCTGCAATTCGTCCAGCACATCGTCCGGTCCCAAATCATGATGAGCCAGCAGCACCAAACAGTGAAACCACAGGTCTGCCATCTCCCGGGCGATATGGTGCTTATCGCCGTCTTTTGAGGCTAACAGAATCTCTACCGCCTCTTCCGCAACTTTTCTGAGAATCTTATCCTGTCCCTCATGCAATAGCCTCGCTACATAGGAAGCCGCGGGGTCGGCGCTCTTGCGAGCTTCGATCGTTGCAGCCAAGCGATGAAGAATAGCCAGATCAATCATTTCCTATAGATCTCTTCCGGACTTTTAATCACTGGGGCGACGACCATCCACTGATTGTTTTCCAGCTTATTAAAAAAACAATTATGCCTGCCGGTATGACAGGCTATGCCGCCAACTTGTTCCACCGTCAGCAGCAGGACATCCTCATCGCAATCCAGACGGATTTCTTTTACTTTCTGCACGTGACCGGATTCTTCCCCCTTATGCCAAAGTTTCTTGCGGGAGCGTGACCAGTAATGCGCCTCGCTGGTTTCAGCGGTGAGTTTCAGTGCTTCGCGGTTCATCCAGGCGACCATCAACACCGTGCAACTGTGGGCTTCCTGCGTTACTACCTGCACCAGCCCGTCTTCGGACCAGTTTACCTTGTTGAGCCAATTATCGGACATGAATACGCTTTGAGGATCGAGTTATTGAATCTCATTCTACCACTACAGCCGTATTTCGATACCGTGCTGCGCCATATACGCTTTGGCCTGGCGTATGGTGTACTCTCCATAGTGAAAAATACTCGCCGCCAATACCGCGTCAGCGTGGCCCTGCAAGACTCCTTCCACCAGATGATGCAGATTACCTACGCCACCGCTTGCGATTACCGGTACATCCACCGCGTCTGAGACTGCGCGCGTAAGCGCCAGATCAAAACCATTGCGGGTTCCATCCTTATCCATGCTGGTCAGCAATATTTCGCCTGCACCCAGCAATTGAATTTTTTTCGCCCATTTGATCGCATCCAGACCGGTGGCCCTGCGCCCTCCATGAGTGAATACTTCCCAGCGCGGGGTATCCGCACCAGTGTTACCTCCCTGCTTGGCATCTATCGCCACTACTATGCACTGTGAGCCATAACGGTTCGCCGCATCTGCCACCAATTGAGGATTCTGCACCGCCGAGGTGTTGATACTTACCTTATCGGCTCCTGCATTCAATAGCCTGCGGACATCTTCCACCTGACGAACTCCGCCGCCCACCGTTAGCGGAATGAAAACCTGAGCCGCAACTTCCTCAATAATATGCAGAATCAGGTCTCGATTGTCAGAACTCGCTGTGATATCGAGAAAAGTCAGCTCATCCGCCCCTTGCTCGCCGTAAAGGCGTGATATTTCGACGGGATCACCCGCATCTCGAAGCTCGACGAAATTGACGCCCTTGACCACGCGTCCATTTGATACATCAAGGCAAGGAATGATACGTTTTGCCAAACCCATAACGAGGACCTTTGCCGCAAAGGAATAAATTAGAAGACAGGGATGGCATTGACCGAAAAACAGAATTTCCTGTTTTTAATTCCATCGCTTTCGCAGTACGAGTGAACGTGAATCTGGCGGTTGACCGTTTGTGTTTCAGCTCATTTGCCAGTTAAGAGCGAACCCACAAGAATTTCTTGCTCACCTGATCTGGCCTTCTACCTTTGGCGAGCTCGCTACAGGGCGGATTGAACAATTTTTACGGCATATGGCTGTGTTGTTCGCAACGCGTGGAACAGGACGCCCCAAAAATCATACACGCCGCGCCACCCCGCTGCCGCATTATCGGGGTTCGAAAGTCTCGTCAGGAAAAGGTTGCATCTCCGGATTCTGTTTTTATACTCAGATCATCCGCTAGCGCTTGTGCCAATTTAAAATCCAGTGTGCCCTCGTAAATGGCGCGTCCGGTGATCGCGCCCATGATGCCTTCCAATTCTATTTGACAGAGCGCTTTAACGTCATCCAGATTACTAATGCCACCACTGGCAATGACCGGAATGGTAAGCGCTCTGGCTAGCTCCACCGTGGCCTGGATATTGACGCCGCTAAGCATGCCGTCACGTCCGATATCGGTGTAGATGATCGCTTCGACACCATAGTCAGCGAATTTTTTTGCAAGATCCACCACATCGTGACCGGTGACCTTGGACCAGCCATTGACGGCCACCTTGCCATCCTTCGCATCCAGCCCCACCATGATATGACCGGGAAAAGCATTACAGGCGTCATGCAGGAATCCCGGAGTCTTCACTGCCGCGGTGCCGATGATAATATAAGTAATGCCATCGTCGAGATAACGTTCAATCGTTTCGAGATCGCGTATGCCACCGCCAAGTTGAGTAGGAATCTCGTCCCCGAGGGCTTCAATGATGTCACGAATGGCTGGTTCATTCTTCGGTTTGCCGGCAAATGCGCCGTTGAGGTCCACCAGGTGCAATCGCCGCGCACCTTGATCCAGCCAGTGTCTGGCCATGGCGCCGGGGTCTTCTGAAAATACCGTGGCATTTTCCATCACGCCTTGTTTTAAACGTACGCAGTGACCATCTTTCAGATCTATGGCAGGGATGATAAGCATTTTGGATCAGAATTAAGAATATTGAATTAAGTTTGAAATTTCGTGCAGAAAGAGTGTACGTCCGAGTTTGATTATCCGTTCGGGTAAACGGGTTTCCATTGCACAAAGTTACGCAGCAACGTTAACCCTGCTTCATCGCTTTTTTCGGGATGAAACTGAACGGCGAAAATATTATCTCTTGCCACCGCGCAAGTAAATGGAAAAGGATAAAGACTATAGGCTGTCCCCGATTCCGGGTTGGCGGTTTCGACATAATAACTATGCACAAAATAAAAGCGTGCATCGTTTGGGATACCTTTCCACAAGGGATGCTCAGCAGTTTGGTGCACCTCGTTCCAGCCCATGTGCGGCACTTTGAGTTTTTGCCCGCTTGTACTCACCATCGCCGTGGAGGGAAAACGCAATACCTTGCCGGATACGATGCCGAGGCCTTTTACATTGCCTTCCTCGCTACTCTCGAACAGCATTTGCAGGCCGATGCAAATGCCGAGAAACGGTTTGTTGAGGGCGGCATCCAGCACGGCGCTGCGCAACCCGCGCGCATCCAACTCACGTAGGCAGTCGGGCATCGCACCCTGGCCGGGAACCACTACACGACCGGCTTTTCGTACTACTTCCGGATCACCGGTAACTACGATAGAGGCATTCGGGGCGACATGCTCCAGCGCCTTGGATACTGAGCGCAAATTACCCATGCCGTAATCAACGATTGCAATATCAGTCATGCTATGCAAATGAAAAGTGAGGACGCTACAATGAGCCCTTGGTGGACGGAATTATTCCAGCCGCACGAGGGTCAGATTCCATCGCCATGCGCAGTGCGCGGCCAAATGCTTTAAATACCGTTTCCGCCTGGTGATGGGCGTTGCGCCCGGACAGGTTGTCAATGTGCAATGTCACCATGGCATGGTTGACAAAACCTTGGAAAAATTCATTTATCAAATCAACGTCAAATTCACCAATGCGCGCGCGTACAAATGCGATGTTAAACTCCATGCCGGGACGACCTGAGAAGTCTACTACCACCCGCGACAAGGCCTCGTCCAGTGGCACATAAGCATGACCGTAACGGCGCAAACCCTTCTTGTCTCCGATCGCCTGTGCGAATGCCTGTCCAAGGGCGATACCAATATCTTCCACGGTATGATGAGCATCGATGTGCAAATCTCCCTTGGCGGCAATCTCAAAGTCTATCATGCCATGACGCGCCACCTGATCCAGCATGTGGTCGAGAAATGGCACGCCGGTATTCAGCATTGCCTTGCCGGTTCCATCCAGATCAACTTTGACGCTAATCTGAGTTTCCAGTGTGTTACGGGTGACTTGGGCCTGACGCATGGAAGATTAATTTAATTGTTAGGTTTCTTAAGTGAGGCTTGTCATAAGCGAGGCCTGCAGCGCTTCCAAAAATTGTACGTTTTCAGCGGGCGTTCCCACTGTTACGCGCAGGCAGTTTTTCAATAATGGGTGGGAGCCATCAAGGTTCTTGATCAATATGCCGCGCTTTTTGAGTTCCTGAAACACTTCACCGGCCGTATTCTCTCGAATCAGGCGGAACAAAATAAAATTTGCATTTGTCGGAAAAACCTCAACGCCATCCAGCGCCGCCAGACGCTCGCCCATCACCGCCCGTTCAATCTTGATCGCTTCGGCTTGTTGCAGCAGGATGCCGGGATGTTGTAATACTCTTTCCGCAATCACTTGGGTGATAATCCCCACATTATACGGCAAACGCAGCTTTTCAAGCTGACTCAACCATTCCGGCCTGCCAATCAGTAGTCCCAGTCTTAAACCAGCCAGTCCCAGTTTGGAGAGCGTACGCATCAACAGCAGTTGGGGGTATTGCGTCAGCTTGTTCATAAAGCTCGCATCGGCGAAAGCATGGTAGGCTTCATCCACCACCACCACGCCGGGAGCAGCTTCAATAATACGCGAGACTGCGCCGGCGTCAAACAGATTACCGGTGGGGTTATTAGGATAGGCGATAAAAATGACCGCCGGCTGGTGTTGCGCAATAGCGGCAAGCACTGCGTCCACATCGAGCGAAAAATCGGCCCGTAGCGGCACACCCGCATAACCCATTCCTGTAAAAGTGGCAATCATACGGAACATGACGAATGCGGGCTCGACACTCATCAATATTGCTCCCGGTCTGGCAAAGGCCAAGGCGATAATCTGGATAATCTCATCCGATCCATTGCCCAGCATGATATCCATGCCGCCGGGAACCGCCAGCGCTTCCCGCAGCGCGGCCTTGAGCGAAGCAGCGCTCGCATCGGGATAGCGATTAATCGGTGCACTGGCCGCAAGCTGTGCGATTTCCTCCCCTAGTTTCTGTGGCAGGGAATAAGGATTCTCCATCGCATCCAGTTTCACCATGCCGCTTGGAGGCGGCACGTGATAGGCAGAGAGCGCGAGAATTTCGGGGCGGATGATTTGATCGGGAGAGATGGGCATAGGGCTATTACATCATGGTATCTGGCTAATTCAGGTCTCTGCAACATTATTCTGTTGCATGGTTGCTTCACCCTGCAACAAATCAAGCCACAGATCGTTCAGTGCAGTGAGATCGCCTGCGCCGGCTGCACGTAGCGCGGCAAAATACGCGAATTTGCCGGATTCACGGGTAGCAGCCGGATCAACCGGCGGGAGCGCGAGCTTATAGGCCAGGGCAACGAGCAGAATTCGGCCCGTTCTACCGTTAAAATCCTTGAAGGGGTGAATCCACTGGAAGCGCCAGTCTGCCCATGCCAGCAGCGCGGCGATGGATTCCGCGCCGTGAAGGTGGCGCATGCGTTCTTCCAGATCCAAACAGAAATTCTTGATGTGAACCGTAATCTCATGGCTGGGTGGGGCAGATGAGTGCCTACATGGACATCAGCGGCGCGGAAACGGCCTGCCCATTGCGGAAATAACTCACCGGCGATGCGGTGGTGCATGTCGCAAATCCATTCCGGGGTAATGCGAATGTCTTCGGGCAGGTTTTCAAGCAGTGCGCCAAGGCAGCGCGCAATGCTTACCGCCAGACACTCGGCAACCTCGTTATATGCGAGTGGCCCGCCAGCCGTCGCCAGTTCGCGGGTTGCGTCTAGCGGGCCGGTTGATTGAGCAGCTTCGTCAGTCGTTCTGGATTGACCGGCTCGTTTTCCAGCGCCATCGAGCTCAGAGTGAATTTTAGCACCCGTTGGCGATATGCCGCCCGCAGGCTTTAGACGTCGGGATGATCGGCCCGCCATTGATTCAGGTGCTGATCGAGCTGTTGAAGTTGTTTGAGAGTCATTGGATTTCCTTTTTCTCTGTTTCATCTTCTTGGATCTCAGTATGTTTGCGAAATTTTG
>JBDTKY010000147.1:0-14352 GCA_039935055.1 Nitrosospira sp. | reverse complement strand
ATGGCTGTCTGCTACATGAATTTCACTCGCCGATCGGCAACAGCCGCACAAATGAACCCGGATAATCCACTAGCCAGATGATGGCGAGGCGGGTTGCGAGAGAATTTTTCTGGTTGGAGAAGTCCATGGCTTGGGCTATGGACGGCTGAAGTGAATTGCCGGGGATGGGGATTACATGGATCGTATGTGCCGAAGTTCCACAAATGTGCTTCGAGGTCCCGGTCCGGCGAAGCGCCTGCTTTGCCTTTATTGCAGGTTCATGATGAGCTGCGGTTCGGCAACGGCGCGAGTCCCGGCAGCGCCGATGTGCCATTTCGCACAGCGGGCGGCGGGAGCACACTCTATATCATATCAGACTCATTCGGGAGAATGGGCCAAAAACACCTGTAAGTTCTTACAGCTATTCAAGAAATCAATTCTACTGTCCAATGGCCTGGTCCCTCAATCCCTGACTCGGCGATAGATAGGGGGAAGAGCACCGATGTTGCCATCTGTTTCTTTACTGTTCTGTTTCGGCAACCCACGACGGATGTTACCACCGAGGTAACCACCGGGGTAACGACCGAAGTGACCACCGAGGTAACGGCGGAAGTTGTCACGGAAGTGGCGGTCGAGGTGGTATAGGTTATCGCCGCCCTGGAGGAGGAAGATCTCAAGGAGCCAAAGAAGGAATATTGATTATGCATTAAATGACACCCTTGCCCGGCTACCGGAATCGAGTCATAAAAATTCCGTTTCAAAGCCGCGCAAGGGTTTTCCTCAACGGGTTATCCGTTGTTCCAAAATAACCGTCATGAATTTAGCCATTATTGAATACGATATCGGGAAATATGATTTTCGCGCATGGGCTTCATCCGTGCTTGGCGTCGAGACTCTGGAAAATATTCATGAGCGGGCCGATTTGAAGACCTATAGCAACATAGTCGCACAAATCAATGCCTGCCGTAGCGAATTGAGCAAGGGATTTAGCCATTGCAAACCGATTTATGTAGACTTCATTCAATCCATCATCGCGCCCCTCTATAATGGCGTGAATTCATACCAGATCCCGCCATCGTTCCGCTTTCATTTCAGCAGAAAGGGAAGCAGCGCCTTCCATCGAGACAGGGATTACGGGGTCAATCCCGCTTGTCTCAACGCCTGGATACCTCTTACACGGGTCTGGGGTTCCAATAGCATCTGGATTGAAAGCGAAGATGGGCTCGGCGACTTTTCACCGGTAGAACTTGAGTACGGTCAGGCGCTGATTTTCGATGGCACTAACCTTTGTCATGGAAGCGTCCTGAATGACACCCCTTCTTCCCGTGTCAGCATGGATTTCAGATTTTCTCCGTGCCGGGTTCGGGATTAGAGAAAAATCTGATCTGCGTAACTTGAGCCAGGAATCTTGACAAGCCGGTTTGATCTGCCAGAATATTTTTAAGCTGTTTTACGACGCTTCTTCCGTGACTTTGGTTTCGTCCCAGCTTCGGCTCCTCCCTGCCTTTCTTTAATCTTCTCAAAAACTATCTCATTCCAGATTCGATTCGCTTTTTCTCACTATCCACGAATCTCTGCAAAATCTGTTTTATTGGCATCTGATAGCGGATACCATTGTTAAATGCTGTGATCAAAATAAAACGGTAAAATCAGAAAACAGGACTTAACCGGCATGAACACGAACAAGCCGCTCTATTTTCGGCCAGACGGTGCGCCGCGTCATACGAATCGAATAGTCGCTTTGCAGATCGAGCCAAATTTCTGGCGAAAACGCGTTGATGCTGACGCCCATCGGTTTCATGAATTCTTCCAGCAGGAGTTCACCGTGAGAAATAGGGCTGAATAATTTATACGTCATATCCATATTTCCTGCTTAATGATAATCCGCTACCTCTACATCATGAACATCCCCTTCCTTCCATTTCATCCGCAAAGTTTGCTCGCTCCCGGCGGTTAGCAGCGTAAATCAGCCTGCTAATGCCGATAAATCAGTATGCGCCTGAAATTCACGGCAGGAATTGATTTTCCTCTTATCGATGCTATAAAGAATTTACATGGGATTAATCCGGCTTTTCCTGTTTTTCTGAATTCTACAATTATCTTATCGGGGGAAATGATGATTAAAAAGCTCGTATCAATCATAATATTCAGTCTGGCATATTCGGGTTACGCGACCGCGCAGGCGGTAAACTCGGCAGATGTGAACATCGTATCCGTAGAGGCGGAAGCTGCAAACAACCGCTTCGTCTGTACCGCAGAAATCAATAATCAGAACGATGACGACGCGTATGGCACTCAGGTCATTGTACTGTTACCTTTGGAGGTAAAAATTATCAACATGGCCGTCCTGCAAGGTTCCGGCAGTTGCAGAAAAAGTGCAGCTGTGGGGGGAAATCATGGCTATGCGATCTGTAGCCTCGGTCAGCTACCCCAAGGGCCAACCGTAAGACGAACGGTCAAGATTACGACAACAAAATCTGCTGTCGCAGCCAATTACCCGCAGACGTGTGCCGCGTTTATCTATAGCAGAGTGGGTGATATCAAGAAAGACAATAATTACGCAACCGCAACTGCGCCTTGATTTAACGGAAACAGCTAACGTACGCCGGGTTAGCGCAGCCTGACCCGGCAATAAGGCGATGGGATGCAGCACAAACCCGCTGTCAAGTCGTATTCCAGTCTTGTCAGGAATTTGCCTTCCTAGCGGGGATTACGATAGCCCTGCCTTTCTTTGCCTCCTCAACCATATCCCGAACTTTATCAATCCACGGAATGCGCTTGCCGCTATCTTCACGGCAGGTAGCAACACTCATTGTGTGGAAACCCGCCGCCACCCTTGCGCATGTGCGCTGCGATTTCCTCTCCGCGCAGTATTCCATCTCGTAACCGGCTATGCTAGCTGCCGTACAGACTTTGCCGCATGTGAAACCTATATTACGCAAATGCATACCCCGCTGATGCTGCCGGATGCCATCATCAATTAACCCAATAGGAGGCTATATGAATACCGAATACGATATGCAAACCTGTATCGATGCCTGTACCCATTGCCACCAGACCTGTCTGGAATCCGCCATGAACCATTGTCTGGAAACCGGCGGCAAACATGTCGAGCCGGGCCATTTCCGGCTGATGATGAATTGTGTTGAAATGTGTCAAACTTCGGCTAATTTCATGCTGAGTGGTTCGAAGTTCTGTGATCAGGTCTGTGCACTTTGCGCTGAAATCTGCGAAGCCTGTGCTGACAGCTGCGAGCAGGTAGGCGATATGGATGATTGCATTGCCGCCTGCCGGGATTGCGCGCAGACTTGCCGAGAGATGTCAGGCACAAGCTGATCCCGCGTGGCATCGATATCGCAGGCCATTCATTATTTTTGTATTTACGAACCGCATCAAATACAAATTATAGTTAGAAACCGTCAGCAACCAAGGAAAAAACATGAAAAAATCCACTACTGCAAAGAAGCAAAACCTCAATCTCAAACAGAAACCGCTGGCCACCCCAACCAACCTCGAAGCGGCGGCAACCAAGAATATCGCGGGAGCCATGAATCCCATCCTGGCGGATGTGTATGCGCTTTACCTGAAAACCAAGAATTTCCACTGGCATATGAGCGGGCCACATTTCCGGGATTACCATTTGTTGCTGGATGAGCAGGGCGACCAGCTTTTTGCAATGGCCGATCCTATCGCCGAGCGCATCCGCAAAGTGGGCGGGACCACGCTCAGGTCGATCGGTCACATCTCCCGCAGCCAGCGCATAGCAGACAACGATGCCAATTACGTCGAACCGCTGGACATGCTTGCCGAACTGCGCGAGGACAACAAGACCCTTGCCACCCGCTTGCGCGAGGCGCACGACGTCTGTGAAAAACACCGCGATATCGCCACCGCCAGCCTGATCGAAGTCTGGATCGACGAAACCGAGCGCCGCACCTGGTTCCTGTTCGAGGCCAGCCGCCACGGGGATGCAACCGGACACTGAGTCATCGTACGTTGCGCTTCATCCTGCTATGAACGTTTTGCATTTGATAACACTAGCGACAATTTCCACCTTGTAGGCGTCCTGGCAGACGAAAGCGATATTGGGGGGCGATCCACGGGCGTGTTTGTCAAAAAAGATCCTTGCACTGATTGGCGGCGCAGAAAGGCTGCCGGATCGTAGATGTGCCGAGGGTGCCTCGTGCGATATCGTACATCAGAGTGCAACTGGGCGAGCGAGCGGTATCACTGAGATATCACTGGAGAATCACCGCTGCCACAGAATCTGCGGAGCTTCCAGGGGAATTGTCACGCCATCATGGCGAGGTATGAGCCGCGCCGTATAGTCGCTCGCGGGACGCGCCGCAGATACAGACGCTTCAAACGCATAGCCGTTGCCTGCCGACACCAGCGGGTGGGTGCGGCGCATCTCCTGGCGCACGGGTGCGGCGCCAGCGCCTCCTTGGGCAAACAATTCGACTTTCACCATATCCGGATCGAGATCGTCGAAATACACCTGGACCATGAATACATGTTGCGCCTCGTCAGTCTCAACCTTCATTTCGCCGAAGCGCAAAGCGGACCATTTCTGGCGCAGAGCCTGCCGCCAGTTTGAAATCTGCACGCCCAGCGCGGCGTTATCCGCCGTCCGTTCGTGATAAGCGATGGCGGACGGCAGATAGTGCTGCTCGGTATATTCCCGCACCACGCGATTGGTTGAGAAACGGGGCGTCAACCGCGCCATGCTCTTGCGCATGCGCGTGACCCAGGCAACGGGAATACCCTGCTCGTCCCGGTTGTAGAATTCGGGGATTACCTCGTACTCGAGCAGGCTGTAGAGGGCCTCGGCATCAATAGCGTCCCAGACGGGATCGTCACCGTGCTCCTTGCCATCCCCCAACGCCCATCCTACTTCCGGCGTGTAGGCTTCCGCCCACCATCCATCCAGGACCGACAGGTTGATGCCGCCATTGGCGAGTACTTTCATGCCGCTGGTTCCGCTCGCCTCCCATGGCCGGCGCGGCGTATTGAGCCAGACATCTACACCGCGAACCAACTGCTCGGTCAGTTGCATATCGTAGTCGCTCAGGAAAATCACGGAGGTGCTTGCCCCGGCGCGGCGAATGAAATGCGTCCATGCCTGAATCAAGGCCTGACCCGCGCCATCGGCCGGATGCGCCTTGC
Source organism: Nitrosospira sp. (assembly GCA_039935055.1). GTDB lineage: Bacteria > Pseudomonadota > Gammaproteobacteria > Burkholderiales > Nitrosomonadaceae > Nitrosospira. Next base: position 9,207 of record JBDTKY010000147.1, on the reverse strand, counting down.
CTGCCATGATGAGCTGCACCGGACGCTGCGAATTAGTCAATAGCCGCAGCAGCCGCTCCGGATCGTGCAGCAGCAGATCTGGCCTTTTGTAGGTTGCGAAGCGCCGCGCGAAACCGAGGGTCAGGGCGTCCGGGTCGAGCAGACGCTTCGCGGCTTCGGCGGTATGCGGCAACGCCCCCGATACGGCGAGTTGCCGCGACAGCTGCTCCCGCACAAACTCGACAAAAGATTTGCTTTCGGCGCTGCGGAATCGCCAGAGATCCAGATCGGAAACGCAGAGCATGTCCTGCTCCAGCGTTTCCGTCGTCCCCAGCCAGCGTTCTTTTCCGCAGGTCTGCGTCCAGAGTTTGTCCGCGGCATCGGAGTCCCAGGTGGGAATATGAATCCCGTTCGTCACATGTCCCACCGGCACTTCTTCCGTCGGCCAGCGTGGAAAAAGGGGCTCGAAGAGATGCCTGCTCACTCTTCCATGCAGGCAGCTCACGCCATTTACCGCCCCGCTCCCACGGATCGCCAGGTAAGCCATGTTGAAAGGCTCCGACGCATCATCGGGATTTTGCCGTCCCAGCGCGAGTAAATCGCGGAACGGTATCCCGAGGGTTGCGGCGTAATAGCCGAGATATTGTTCGACCAGCGCCGGATCGAAACGATCGAAGCCCGCAGCGACCGCCGTGTGGGTGGTGAAGAGATTGCCCGCGCGCGTGGCGGACAATGCCACATCGAAAGACTGGCCAGTTTCCTTCATGAAACTTCGGGCGCGTTCCAGTATGGCGAAGGCCGCGTGGCCTTCGTTCAGGTGGCAGACTTCCGGCTTGATGCCAAGTGCGGCGAGTAATCGCCATCCGGAAATTCCGAGAAGCAGTTCCTGTTTGAGGCGCAATTCCGGACCGCCGCCGTAAAGCTCGCTGGTAATGCCCCGATGCGCGGGGAAATTTGCCGCGTCATTGCTGTCCAGCAGATACAGCTTCACCTTCCCCACCTGGACTTGCCAGGTACGTACCCAGACGGAATAACCGGGGAACCTGATTTCCAGCCGCAACCATTCGCCATCTGCCCGCCGCAGCGGCGTAATGGGCAGTTGCCCCGGATCGTTGTAGGGAAACAATGCCTGCTGGGCGCCATCCTTGTCGATTACCTGGCGGAAATAGCCTTGCTGGTAGAGCAACCCGACGCCAATAACCGGTACGCCCAGATCGCTGGCAGCCTTGAGCTGATCCCCCGCCACATTGCCCAGCCCGCCCGAATAAATAGGCAGCGCCTCGCTCAACATAAATTCCATGCTGAAATATGCAACGCTCGTCAGGGGAGACTGCGGATAGGTTTGCTGAAACCAGGCAGGGGCTTTTGCTTCATCGCGCTGCGCATGCACGAGATCATCGACATTTTTGCGGAATGCGGAATCGGTAAGAACCTGCTGGAGTTTTTCCCGGGAAACGGTCTGCAGGACCACCCATGGATTATGGGTTAACCTCCAGAGCGCCTCGTCCAGCTGGCACCATATGTGGTCCGCCTCGTGTAGCCAGGACGACCGCATATTCAGCGCCAGCTCTGCCAGGGCATCGAATCCCTCTACATCCCTGGTGGCTTGCAGCGCATATAGCGGCTTGTCACTCGTGACGGAGGTCATTTAACCTGAACCCGGCAATGTGGCCAGCTCATCATAAGGATGAAAGTCAGGTGGCACAAAAAATCTTTCTGGACCATGACACCAAACTCAAGAACAAACGGCTGACCGCTGGATGGAAGCGGAGCCCCGCTTGCTACCGTAACTATCGCCGCAGCTTTTTGATGAAACATGTTTATCTTCCCACTTGCTGACCATAAAATATTCACGCTGCTATCTTTTAACACAATGCATATCGATGCAATCGGAAGCCCAGCACGCGCTATTAAGGATGCGATCTCATCGTATTAAATTGATATTGCGTTTTTATGTACGGAAACGCACATAAAATCAAAAAAACTTTTTGAATACCCATCATGCTGAATCCAGCAGTCTTCCGGGCGATTTGGGAGCGTATTTCCTGTTGACTATTCACCCGCTGGGCAATAAGGCGCATAGCTGCGGAAAACGGGGCTTGCCGGGATGCTATATGGCAGTAATCAAATCCTTCAGGACTTTGCAATCCACCGGCTTCGTGAGATGGTGATCGAAGCCAGCGTTCTTCGAGAGCCGGCGGTCCTCTTCCTGACCCCAGCCAGTCAGGGCCACCAGCTTGACGCCGTCAAATTGCGGCTGCTCACGGATACGCCGCGCGACTTCGTAACCGTTCATGCCCGGCATACCGATATCCAGCAGGATCACATTTGGCTGGTAGGCAGGGAGCGTCCCAAGGGCCGCCGGTCCGCTGTTAACGGCTTTGGCGTTAAACCCCATTGACTCAAGCAACATACAAAGGACTTCAGCCGCGTCATGATTGTCGTCGACCACCAATATTCGCAAGCCCGATGGCGAAAAAACCACTCGCTCCGGCTCACAAGTGCTTCCTCGGGCAGGAATTTCAGACAATGGCAGACGCACGATAAATTCACTGCCTTCATCGCTCCCCTTGCTCAGGGCTTCAACGCTGCCTCCATGCATTTGCAGGAGACGGGCCACCAGGTTGAGCCCGATACCCAGGCCCTCCTGTGTCCCGATACCGTTGCGGCGTTCCTGGGAAAACATGTTGAACAAACGGGGCAGCATGCCGGGCAAGATGCCAATACCGTTGTCACGCACGGATACCACCACGCTCTTGCCTTCCTGGCGGGCTGTCAGCCAGATATTTCCACCTCTTTTGGTATATCGCGCAGCATTGTTGAGAAGATTGCTAAATACTTGCTCCAGGCGAACAGCGTCGGCATAGACAATCAAAGGCGCTTCAGGAATAGATACACTCAATTTATGCCCTTTCTCGTCGATCAGCGACATGCTCGCGTCGACGGCGTTGCGTAGTACAACGGCCAGATCCGCCGGCTCCTGCCGCAATTCGATCTTTCCGCTGGTAATGCGCGATATTTCCAGCAGATCATCCACCAGACGAGCCATATACTCAACTTGCCGTTTTATGACAGGTAGTACACGAGGAATGGCTGTAGCGCCGTCCGGGCGCGCGATAAGCGCCAGCGCATTGGAAATTGGCGCAAGCGGATTACGAAGCTCGTGCGCCAGCGTAGCCAGAAACTCATTTTTTCGCCGGTCGGCTTCCAGCAGAGCTGTTTCAGCATTGACCGCGCCGGTAATATCGATCGATATGCCGGCATGACCCGCATATTCGCCGTCAGCGGTGAACCACGGCAGCGCGTACGATTTAAGCCAGCACCATTCCCCTGCTGCGGTCTTGACCCGCACCCGCTGCTGAAAACGCGAACGATCCCGCAACGCCTGCTCGAATGCTGCCACGTAGGCCGGTGCGTCGTCCGGATGAATAATCGAGCGCCATCCGGCGGACATTAGCTCTTCCAGCGTCAACCCGATCAGATCCATGAACCGCTGATTGAGATAAACCGCGTTCCCGCTCGCATCCACCTGCCACGTCAGGGCGGGGGACGCCTCCGCCATGGCGCGAAACCGTGCTTCGCTCGCGCGCAACGCCTCCTCGGTTTTTTTGCGCATTTGCACGTGTGTGGTAACGTCGACACCATGACCCAGGACGTGCCGGCAAGTGCCGTCCTCTTCGAACAAAGGCAGGTAGATGAGATCGATAAGGCGCTCTTCGGATGGGGCGCCAGGCGTGCGGATGAGTGTCACCGGCAGTTCGAATCCCATGAATGGCTCGCCCGTAGCCATTACCTGGCTGAGCCGTTGCTGGTAGCCATCTTCTGCCGCCTCCGGGAGCGCTTCGAACGCCGGACGCCCAATCAGCTCGCGGTGGCCGACCAGTTGGTAGTACGCGTCGTTGGCGAGCTCAAATACGAATTCCGGCCCGCGAAGCACATGCAGAAAAGAAGGCGCATTACGAAAGACTTCTTCCAGCAGCCGAATCCGCTTCGCCTGCGTCGTCTCCTTGAGACGGATGCGTTCCGCCTCGCGAGCGCGCGCCCGGATCAATTCAGTCGTCTCGTATGCTGTCACGAGCACTCCGCCCGGCATGCTCGATCCGATTTCCCCGTGATCGGAAATGCCGCCCGGCACGGGACTGAAAGTAAGTTTGAAGAAAGTTTCTTCAAGACTCCCATTGCGATTGATCATCAGCCGCTTATCGTCGAAAATAAACGATTCGCGCCGTTGGAACACGCTTGCGCAGATTGGCGCGAAGAAACTCCATACCTCCGGCCAGCACTCATGTGCCGGCTGGCCGAGGCCGTCAGGGTGCTTGGCGCCCATCAGATCGCGATAACAGTCGTTGTAAATCTGTATGAATTCAGGCCCCCACAGCAACAAAGCTGCGGATGGCAGCAACAATACGGTATTGATCGCGAGCTGGAGACTTGGCGCCCATGTCTGGATTGGGCCCAGGCCTGATTCAGTCCAATCATGGGCATAAATAAACTCGCCCATCTCACTGCCGCGCAGCCAGTCCGGGACGATTGGTATTTCCGGCTGATTCATAAAGGTTCGCTCCTGCGTTTTCTGGTCACGTTTCTGGTCTGGACTCCCGGCCTCGTTGCGGCATCGGAAATGATATTTCCTCAAACCGGAACCGTTCTCATTCCTTGTTGCAGATTAACACAATTTTGCACGGCGCAAATTTGCAGGTGTGTTGCAATATGACGTTATGCGCTTCCGAGGTTTCCTCTCCAGCACGAACCGCTCAAGCGCGATTCAGCAGCAATAATCGGGTGCCCGGTCGTAAGATTATTGGTTACGAGTTGTCGCCGGGCGCCTGCTCAATGGTTAAACCTAAATCCGGCAGTTGACCGCTCATTTATCAGGTTATAGCTATGATAAATAAATAAAAATATTTTGTGCTATTTGACCTCACTTTTTGGGTGGGCCCGCTACAGGGCAGATTGCACGATTTTTGCGGTGTAGGGCAGCGTTACAACTCCTTGGAATGGGTCGCCCCGGAGCGTAGCACGAGGGGCCCCGCAAAGCGGGGATCGGGCAGTGTAGGGGATGCCGCGACCGCGTTTCAAGACGCCCGCATCCCGCTGCGGGGTCACACCTTCCTGCGGAAGGCACTGCTCCTCCCTGCGCGGTCGCACCATTCCGCGTCGTTGCGCCTTGCCCTACACCCCAAAAACCATACACTCCACCCGGTCCAATTGCCGGATTTAGGTTAAACGTTCGCGCCGGTATTTCATTGGCCTGAATAGTTTTTTAAAAAAAAAGGTTGCTGAGGCCTGGTGTTTGTTACTATTTCAAGACGAACCAGTGAAAGGGATAGCGATGATAGAAGAGAACGAGGAGATATTGCTTCGCTCTGTCGCCTTGCAAACCGCCAGTACCATACTCCGGGCACGCGAGCGTGCCGAGCACGAGCTCAAGCAAGCCAAAAAAGAATTGGAGGAGAAAGCGAGAAAACTCGATCACTCTCTCTCGATCCTGCGCGCCACCATAGAATCCACCGCCGATGGAATACTGGTTACCGATGAGGAAGGCGTGGTACTTCGCTTCAACGAACTCTATCTGGAAATGTGGCCGATTTCCAGCGAAGTCACAAATTTAAGCGAACACCGGCAACTGTTGAAATATTGTTGTAAGTACTTGAAGGACCCTCAACGGTTCCTGGATAGAACAGAACAGATTTACGCAACCTGGCCGCCGGACAGCTACGATTTGCTGGAACTCTCCGATGGCAGGGTATTCGAGCGTTTTTCCAAGGTCCAGTACATTGAGAAGCGGCATATAGGCCGCGTGTGGAGTTTTAGAGACATCACGGCGCGCAAGCGCGCGGAGGAAGCGGTACAAGAGAGTAGCGAACGTCTGCGTTTTATGGCCGAATCGATACCCCATAAGATATTTACGGCCCGGGCTGACGGTTCCGTGGATTATTTCAATCACCAATGGAGAGATTACACCGGCGTTTCCCTTGAGCGGATGGAAGGATGGGAATGGATAAAGCTCCTCCATCCCGACGACGTGGATGAGAATATCAGACACTGGCACCATTCCCTTGGCACAGGAGCGCCTTTTCAGATGGAACACCGTTTCCGGCAGGCCAATGGCGATTACCGCTGGCATTTGACCCGGGCCCATGCCAAGCGCGATGCCAAAGGGAATATATCGATGTGGGTGGGTTCAAATACCGATATCGACACCATAAAACGGGCAGATGAAGAAAAAAAACAGCTTCTTGAGAATGAACGAGCCGCCAGGAGCGAGGCGGAACGGGCCAGTCAGCTCAAGGATGAATTTCTCGCGACCCTCTCTCACGAGCTTAGAACGCCGCTTAACGCGATCCTTGGATGGTCACAGCTCATCTTGCAGGGGACCATGAGCAAGGAGGATATTCAGAGGGGGTTGGAAACCATCGAAAGAAACGCTCGTTCACAGAACAAACTCATCGATGATCTTCTCGAAATGAGCAGCATAATCTCCGGCAAAGTCAGGCTTGACGTGAAACGGCTGAATCTTGCCGGTGTCGTCGAGGCGGCGGTTGAATCGTTGGCTCCAGCCGCGGAAGCCAAGGGGATTCATCTGCGGAGAATAATCGATCCATCGGCCGGACCGGTTTCAGGTGACCCCAACCGGCTCCAGCAGATAATCTGGAATCTGCTTTCCAATGCGGTTAAATTTACGCCCAAGGGCGGCAATATCGAGGTAATCGTTGAACGGCTGCCTTCACATCTCGAAGTTACGGTAAAAGATTCAGGGCAAGGTATCAAACCTGAGTTCCTGGGATATGTTTTTGACCGTTTCCGGCAGGCTGATTCGTCGCTTACGCGGCAACATGGCGGCCTCGGTCTTGGACTTGCCATTGTGAAACAACTTGCGGGGCTTCATGGCGGGACAGTTCGCGCGGAAAGCACTGGCGAGGGCGAAGGAGCATCGTTTATAGTGAGCATGCCGCTCGCCCCCATCAGTGGCAAGAAAGATCAATACCCGGCAACGTCAATATACCCCGAGACGGATCCCGAAGATATTGCACTTTCCGGCGTAAAAGTATTGGTCATTGACGACGAGCCGGATGCGCGTGAACTTGTCAAACGGATATTGACTCGCAGCAAAGCTGATGTGACGGTTGCCGCCAGCGCCGCGGAAGGATTGGCGATTTTAAAGACCCAAAGGCCGGATGTGATGATAAGCGACATTGGCATGCCGGGGCAGGATGGCTACCAATTCATCCGCGAGGTAAGAGGCCTGCCTGCGATTCACGGCGGGAAGACGCCCGCTATCGCGCTTACTGCACTCGCTGGTTCCGGAGACCGGACAAGAGCGCTGATCGCCGGTTATCAGATGCATCTCTCCAAACCTGTCGAATCGCATGAATTGATAGCCACTATCGCGAGTCTGAAAGGGTGGGTACGGGAGCCGGACATGTGAGCCGGTATCTTCGACTGACGTTAGGTTTGCTTCAGTCCCCATGTTCGGGATTCTCAAGGCGTATAACCGGTCAATCGCGCGAGCGTACTCCATGATGCCTGCGCGTCTATAATCGGTATCGTTCAAGCGTTTTCTCACGTCTAACATTAGCTATGAGATTGATGTCGTTGGGCTCTTGAAATCCATGACGCTGACCCTGATATATAAACCCGGCATTGCCTGTCAATGTCAACCCACGTCAGACACGCGGTGCTGGAACAGTTTGAAATTCCATCAGGCTGACGAGAGCGAAGCTTGGGATACCGGATCACGTTACAAGAAAGGAACTTGCAATGATAATCCCAACCGAGCCCATCGGTAGTATTCCCCGGCCCCTGGAACTCATCAAGGCGGTCTCTGATGGGGACCACATGGCTCCGCACCTGGATCCGCTCTATGAGATTGCGATACGGGACACTATCGAGAGGTTTGAAGCGACCGGCTCGCCGGTGATTACCGATGGCGAACAGAGAAAATATCATAATTTCTGGACCTATAGTGTCCACGGGCTTCCAAACACAACGCCGGATGGCTTTACCATCCCGTTCCAGTCGGGTCACAAGCGGCGGATGCCGCAGTTAACATCCGGGCCGTTTCGTTACAGGATATATGCAGACCGCTATCTTGACACCGCCATGCGGTATACGCACACGCCCGTCAAGCAGGCGGTAATCTCGCCTTCCGCCCTGAGTCTCATGTATCCCGCGGAGGAAATCCCCGGTTATTCGCGCGCGGAATTCATCGACGATCTTCTTCGCGAGCATGAGACAGAGGTTCGCCGCTGTCTAAAGAGGGGTGCGCACAAGGTTCAGATCGACTTCACGGAAGGACGGCTGGCGATAAAACTTGACCCAACAGGAAAACTCCTCAACAGCTTTATTGACCTGAATAACCTCGCACTCTCCCGTTTTACCCCGGAAGAACTCACGCGGATCGGCGTGCATACCTGCCCGGGCAGCGATCGTGATTCGACGCACAGCGCCGATATAGATTATGCCGAGTTGCTGCCCAGCCTGTTTCAATTGAAAGCAGGAAATTTTTATCTCTCATTGACCGGCGAACGGGAACCCCTGCGGATACTGAAGATCATCCGCGCTCACATGAAACCGGATCAGCGGATTTTCATTGGCGTTATCGATCCTATCGATCCGCGCATAGAAAGCCCGGAAGAAGTCCGGAACCGTATTCTCGAAGCAGTCAAGTACATCCCTATTGAACAGTTGGGCACCACGGATGACTGCGGCTTCTCTCCTTTTTGCGATGATTTTTCCACGAGCCGGGACACAGCCTTTGAAAAGATACAGGCGCGCGTGCTTGGCACCGCTCTGGCCTCAAAAATGATTGCGGGCAGCTAGCCCGGATATTTCACCAGACCCGCCCGAAAAATTGCCGCAGTCGACATAAAACATGGAAATTTCAGCCACCACCATGCGCGCCTGGGCTATTGGCGCCTATGGCGAGCCAGTGAGGTTGATCAACCTCCCCGTGCCAAAACCCGGACCCCACGACGTCCTGATCCGCATCCATAGCGCCGAGCTGGGCCCCTGGGATGAACGGATACGCAAGGGAGAGTGGCCGATGCAGCGGCCCTTTCCGTTGGTCCTCGGCCTGGCTGGCGCGGGCATGGTCGCGGCCGTGGGCGCCGATGTCACGAGTTTCGCCGTGGATGACCCGGTCTATGCCTATAGCTATCCGCTATACGATAACGGCGCCTGGGCGGAGTACATGCTCGTCCCCGTTTCCTATGTTTCGCGGGCGCC
>JBDTKY010000146.1:0-11412 GCA_039935055.1 Nitrosospira sp. | reverse complement strand
TCGTCGACGACGAGGCCAAAATGCCTCCCCTCATCCGCGCCCTGCGTTCGCCCTTCCATCAGTGCGATAAACTGGTCGCCCATGTCGATGAAGGCGGAATGCTGGCCGCGGCCCCGCAAGGTAAACGTGAAAATACGGGCATAAAAGGCCAGCGCCTCGTCAATACTGCCGACCTCGAGCGCGATATGATTGACACCAACCAGATGCGGTTTCGTTTGCTCGTCCATGCTGTTTCCTCCAGATGATTGACGGGTTTATTGCGGAGACGGATTGGGTATTTGCGACAAAAGCGAATCGATCAGCTAGCGGATGGAGGACGCCGCTTCGGCGTGCGGCCGGGCGCTGGCCCGGTACTTGGCTCGGTACCGGCTGGCGCGGAACGTTCCGCGAGACGGCCGGTCACGTACTTGTGCAGCACGCTGGCGATGAGTGTCTGGTACGGAATGCCTTCCTTGAGCGCCTTAACCTGAATGTCACTCAGATCACCGGACGAAAGGCGAATATTCACTCGCCGATCCTTGATGGCGGTGGCTCGAGCCGTTGCCTTGAGCTCGGCACGCTCTGCCTTGGTTGCAACCGGTTTGAGTTTCCCTTTTTCGAAAGTATCGAGAATTTCCTGCTCGTATGCATCAATCTTGGGCATCGGACTCACCCTGGTTCAACTTTCGAAGGAAATGCCTCGGTCAGCTGTAAGGGCTTTGTTCTTCTCCAGACTCCACCGAAATGGTTTCATACAGCATGTTATAACGACGTGTGCCTTTTGTCATCACCGTGCTTGAAACCCCCTGCGCCAAAGGTCAATGGGGATAAGGTACCGGGCGATTTTGCTGCCACTGGAGCCAACAGGTTGGTATCGCGTGTCACCACCCATTTTCCGCTTTGCTTCTTGAGGATGGATAGCGTATGACCTCGACGGGTAATAATGGGGAAAGACCACAGTTTTCTCCATTTGAAAATAATTTACTCCGCCCTAACTCCTGCATTTAGCGTGACACCACTATTCTCCGATCCCACTTCTCCTATGGGAGACGCGACTTTTAAGAAAAGCGATCGTCGGCCGACGCAACCTTTGCGGCAAAAAACCGTGGTCTGTCCCCAATTCTTAGTACTGGTTAGTCATCAGTACGTAGGAATGAACCCGGCAACCGGTCTTGCTGGCATGCTCGCCTAGCCAGCCCGGATAAACAGAGTAATCCCCATCGGCGAAGAAGCAGGCCTGGCAATTGTTCCCGCGCTGGATAATGTGCAGGGGAATATCAGGTAAAATAAGACTCGGGCGACGCGGCATGGAATGGAATTACTTCGGCAAGGAACACCAGTAAAGACTAGCAAAAAACCGTGGTCTGTCCCCAATACTGTTCCTTCCAGCGTCGTGCCATCCACGCTCACGACCCGTAAACCACGGTAGAAAGCCTCGGCCATTTGAGGCTGCGCCAAGGGGGTCAAGGCCTGCCCGGCCAGGGTATGCATGACCTCCGCACCCAAGCGTGTACGGGATGCGCTGATGGCCGATTTGCCAACCTTGCGGCGGATGGCCGCATCACCCAGGTAATCCATGCCTTCGGTCACGACGCGCAAGACTTCTTCGGTGTTAACGCCACGGTAGAGGGACAGTGCCATGACGTAATAAGCGACGGCATGGGCAGGCAGGTCTCGCTGCCGTTTGCTGTGGCGATTATGTGCCGTGAGTGCTTCATCAACCAGCGAGGGTGGTACTAAACAAGACAGAAGCCCCACGCTTAAATAGTCAGACACCCGAACCTGTCCTCTCAACTCCGCCGCTTTCCCCGCCATGATTCACCCCCCAGTATGATCTGCTTACCCAAGAAGTATAACGGGAATTTCGTTAAGTGAACAGTATTGGGGCAGACCACGGTTTTCTCCATGTGAAAATAATGTACTTCGTCCTGACTCCCGCATTTAGCGCGGCGCCACTATTCTCCGAGCCCACCGTTTTCCTATGACCGACACGACTTTTAAAGAAGAGCGATCATCGGCTCGTGTAACCTTTCCGCCAAAAAACCGTGGTGTGATCCCCGTTCCTCTTTTGGAATAGCTTCTACGAACACCTCGAGAGACGATGTATTGAGTAGCGAGGTTAACGGAGGTATTAAATATGGAAAGATTGTAGATCCTTATGCCTTTACATTATTGATAACATATTTTATCAATAATAACGTACGCACGCGTCGGTAACCAGAACATGCCTTGGCGCCTTGGACTCAGGCGACATAATCTCTCCCGGTTAATCTTGACCGGAGTTATGGGTTGATGTCGCGCGGCGAGATTTCCTCGATTCTTTGTGCCAGCGTAGCGGCCGATAACTCGCCAATACGTCGATCAATTAGCACACCCTTTGCATCAAAGAACAAAGTTGTTGGCAGTCCTTTAGAATTGGTCTGGCTGCTGAGTTCGAGGCGGGAATCGAGCAATACGTTATCAAGGCTGAGCCCTTCCCGATCCAGAAACTTCTGAATCACATCGGCCGATTCGCCCTGATTGGCAAAGACGAAGACTACATCCGGATTGTTCTTTTGGGCATCCCGCAGTACCGGCATTTCCCGCATACAAGGCGGACACCACGTTGCCCACAGGTTGACCACCATCGGTTTGCCGACCAGTGAGCCAAACTGGACTGAACTATCATCAAGGCGGACCAGCTCAGCTTGGGGTATCTGCGCTGGAACGGCAAAGACTGCCGCTGTCACCGCCGCACCAACCGCCCAGGCGGCACCTCCGGACAATGCCGATAGCAGCAGAGTGCGTCGCACTTTTCGCATGCGCCACGCGTACCAGGCGATGCCCGTCGCTGCAGCCAGAATACCTGCTGCCGGTGAGAACCCGCCATCGAGGATATTCAGAATGCTCCATGGCGCGCTCATGTACATATCGAAATAGGCGATCACGAAGACAAGCCTCGCCGCTATCAGGGAGGCAATGAAAACTCGCCAAAGAAGCGGCTCGACATCAACGTTAAGCGGTCGTCCTATCCGTTTGGCAACGAACGAGCCAATCACCATTGCACCCAGCAGCAGTAAGAAATTGATGTGAAACGCAACCAGTCCAATGTTTAGTGAACCCATCAAATTCCTCGGTTAATGAAAACGGGGTGCCAAAGCGCATTTAATCACGGGTTCACAATTCCTCGCCAAGTGCGACGCGCAGCAGAGATGCAGCGCTAAACAGCTGTGGAAAATAAAAATTAGTGATTGTGATGCGGAAATTGTGTCGGGGTGTGATCCCAAAATAAGGGGGTCGTTGGCCAAACCCCTTGACAAGCAAGATCACGCGGGGCGGCCTCTTATCAACGCCGGATTTCTACGTTGGTGTATACTGGCGATGAAGACGAGTTCTTCCTCTGCAATATACCTGTCAGATCTTACAGCTATCTTAGTCCATTTGTTAATGCTCTAATTGTATTTCTGAGCAGCTCTCCACTTTCGGGCTCTCCTATTTTGCGTTGGGTCATCGTTCTTCCATATGGATGGCAGTCTCCTGCCTATGACCATTTACACCGAATTATGTACCCCTCCAGCCATAAGTTTTTTGCGTCTCCACCCTGTTAGGTATGGGTGTTTTCGCTGCAACCACAAATAACCCAGTCTGCACCGTACTGTACAATTGGAGCCATTATGGCAAGTCGCACTTCTCGCTTTTACGCTTCCATCAAGATCTTCAGCACGATAGTTCTCTTATTAATAGTACTGGCAATTATTTATGCCGCTGCGCTTTCACTCAAAAACTGGCCCGGTATTAATGTTTAGGTTTGCAGTTACAACTCACGCAGTGCAATAACTCGTCCAATCGCTTGGGAGACACGGAGAATGACTAAACGACAGGGACGACTTTTTTTCATCGTTTGCACTTTTCTTTCGGCGGCGGCGTTTATCGGCCTGACTATTGACAGTCATACTCGTTTTGCTGCGCTCACCAATGAGGACAAGCTCACACCTGAGGTCATCAGTGGAAAAGACGTTTGGCACAAGCATAATTGCATTAACTGTCATACCCTTCTGGGCGAAGGGGCCTATTACGCGCCGGACCTGACCAAGATCACGCAACAACGCGGCACACCCTATCTCACTGCTTTCCTTAAGAATCCATCGCAGTTTTACTCAGAAGAACAACACCGGCGCCTGATGCCGAACCCAAATCTGAACGACGCTGAAATCAGCGATGTTATTGCGTTTCTGGATTGGGTTAGTCATATAGATAATCAAGGCTGGCCCCCACGCCCGATCATTGTTTCCGGCACAACAATTCCTGGCACGGATGTGGGGCAGCCAGCAACCCAGGCATCGGTATCCTCGGATCCTGTCGCCCGGGGAGAAGCACTGTTCCGTTCTTCGCCGCCGGCATGTAACGCCTGCCACTCGGTTGCCCCAGGCGCGAACCTGGCAGGTCCGACGCTGGCAGGGCTCGGTGCTCGTGCCGCTGCAATTATTGTGTCCTCCGGCTACAGGGGGCCTGCCAAGACACCTGCCGATTATATTCGCGAATCCATTACTCATCCAAGCGCATACCTGGTCCCGGGACCGATGTATTCCGCGAATAACCAATCATTCATGCCAGACAATTTTGCGACCGATCTGGATCCACAACAGGTCGATAATCTCGTTGCTTACCTGGAAACATTGAAATAGGAGGCACCATGCGCTACCGCTCACAGTCCGTTGCATATTGGTATTTCGCCGTCGCCATGTGCCTGTTCGGCTTGCAACTGGTATTCGGGCTCTTGAGCGCGACCAAATATCTCGGGCCGGACCCGCTTCTGGATTTTCTCCCTTTCGACAAGACCAAGGCCATCCATACCAATCTGTTAATCGTGTGGGTACTGACCGGTTTCATGGGTGCAACCTACTATGTGGTGCCGGAAGAATCGCGCGGTGAAATCTATAGCGTCAAGCTGGCATATGCTCAACTGGTCGCGTGGACGCTAATGGGAGTGACCGCGATCGTGGGCTATATGTTCGGCTGGACCTCAGGTAATAAAATGCTGGAACAGCCTTTTCCGCTGAAAATCGTGATTGTCGTCGTAATGCTGATGTTTTTATATAACGTTTTGATGACAATCAAACGAGCCGGGCGCTGGACGGTGACCGAGGGTGTGCTTGTGGCCGGCCTTGTGTTGGCGGCATTGTTATATTTGCCCGCCCTCCTTGAATACGACAATTACACGATAAGCATCTTCTATCGGTGGTGGACTATCCATCTCTGGGTAGAAGGCGTGTGGGAAATGATACAGGGCGGCCTGCTGGCCTATCTTCTCATTCGCTTGTCCGGTGCCGACAGGGAAGTCATGGAGAAATGGCTGTACGTCATCGTCGGTCTGGTTTTCCTGGCCGGCATACTGGGTACTGCTCACCACTACTACTGGGTTGGAGTTCCGCATTATTGGCTCCCTATTGGCGGTTTCTTCAGTGCACTCGAACCGCTGGCTTTACTGGGGATGGCGATATACGCCTATTCTGCGATGCGCCGTTCAGGGCTTTCTCATCCCAACTCGCTGGCAGTGCACTGGACAATAGGTAGCGCGATATTTACGGTATTTGGCGCCGGCTTGCTTGGCTTTGCGCACACCTGGCCCAGCGTGAACAAATGGACGCACGGCACGCTCATAACGGCCATGCACGGCCATGGCGCTTTTTACGGCGCCTATGCCATGATTGTCATGGCGATAATCAGCTATGCCTTGCCACATCTTACTGTCAATCGCAAGGTAGAAGGTACAAGCATTGGTTACTGGGCATTCTGGATGCAGGTAGTGGGAATGTTCGGCATGACGCTTTCCTTCGGGACTGCGGGCATCGGTCAAGTATATCTGGAGCGGATTTTAGGCCTCGGCTATCTTGATACACAGCTCAAGCTTCAGGTGCACTTCTTGATGCTGCTTGCGACCGCATCCATATTTTCTATCGGTGCCGGACTTTTTATATGGAATTTTTTTCGGACTCCGCCCAAATCGGCCATTGATGCCCTGGTGCCAGCACAAGAGCCGATCGCTTCCGCCCTGAATAATGGAGGGATCGTCAATCAAAAGCAGTGATTCCGAACATAAACACCAAGGTGTCCGATACTTTAACAACGAGGCACCTTATTACCTAGCCTTCGGCCATGAAATCGAGGTGTTTACGCAATGTCATCAGCGAAACCTGGCGGTAATGCTGAAGGGACCTACCGGCTGTGGCAAAACACGTTTCATCGAACACATGGCATGGCGCCTCAAGCGGCCTCTGGTAACAGTATCCTGTCATGACGATTTAACAGCGGCCGATCTGGTGGGGCGTTTTTTAATACGCGATAACGCCACCATATGGCAGGATGGTCCGCTTACCCGCGCAGCCCGCATGGGAGCAATCTGTTATCTTGATGAGGTTGTCGAAGCCCGCCAGGACGCGGTCGTTGTGATCCATTCTCTAACTGACTACCGCCGCATGCTGCCCATCGATAAAACGGGTGAAATAGTTGAAGCTGAGATCGGTTTTCAGCTTGTGATTTCATACAATCCCGGTTATCAGAATGTGTCCAAGGAACTGAAGCCGAGCACGCGCCAACGATTTGTTGCGCTGGATTTCGACTTTCCTTCATCTGAGCGCGAGGTCGAAATCATAATCCACGAAAGCGGTGCAGAGTGCGCAATAGTACATGATCTCGTAGCACTGGCTGGCCGCATCCGCAGTCTCGCCGATCGCGGCTTGGCAGAAGTGCCCAGTCCGCGCTTGCTGGTTGCGACTGCGCGCCTGATTGCCAGCGGTATCCCACCGCGATTGGCCTGTCGTGTTGGGCTCGTATCCCCGCTATCCGACGATCCCAACCTGGTGGCTGCGATGTACGACCTGGTCGACGCGGTGCTCGTAGACTAAGACACATTCCTCGACCGCCCACCCTCCACTATTCCCCATGGCAGAGCCCGAAGAGATCGTCATTGATGCTGCCCGCCATGCGACCGTGTTTGTATCGCGATTGTGGCGCCGGTCCGGCAGGAGTAAAGACAATTCATGCACTCTGCCTGCACACAAACAGCGACTTGAGCTATTGCTCGCGGCCGTGCATGGCCACGACATACCGGTCCGCGTGGCGCAGCTGCCCGCACCCATGTCGGCACTGTCACGCCTTTTCGGGAAAACCCCTCGTCATTTGATTGAACAGCACGCACTGCCTGCCAATGATGGCGCACAAATATTTCTGCCGTCTCGGCTTGCGTCAGGCACTCCGCTGCAGTTGTTTCGCATTCTTGCTTTGCAGCAGGCAGGCCGCGCAAAGCGCCGGGCTGCTTTCACCTATCTGCCGGCAGATACGCTGATACAGGATCTGTTTTATTTGAGTGAAGCGGTAGCGGTCGATCATACGCTCGCGGTTGAATTCCCCGGGTTCATACCCGGCCTTCTGGCATTGCGTCGCGATACCTTATCCGGACGGCCGCCACCCGTGCTATTGAATCCGCCTGAGCGCGCAATTGAAGATTTTTATGACCGCGTACTTCATGCCCATCCGGCATTGGCTCCTTTCCCGATGATCGTTGCAGCCGCTGCGGACGATTCGCTTATCTGGGCAGCTGAAATGGCCCGATGGATATCGTCTGAGTGCGTAACGCCAAAAATTCCCTATCGCGGCATCTGCAAGGATCTCTGGCTGGGCAGGACGCTTCCTGTGGCCACAGCGCATCAGATGCAGCCCAACGCCGAAGCGGCTAAAGATGTGTTGAATGTGCCGCCGAGAAACCAGCGCACTGCACAGCTATCACGCCGCCCCGAAGTACGGAAGCGAAAAGAGGATGAAGATGACGCGGCGCAAGGCATGTGGATGTTGCAAATGGATGATCCGCAGCAGCATGTGGAAGACCCGGCGGGGTTGCAGCGTCCTACCGACCGGGATGATAACGCAGACGCGGGAGATATTGCCGATTCGTTATCCGAGTTGCCCGAAGCGTGTCTCATCTCCACTCCGAAACCGGCGATGGAAGTGTTGCTATCCGATGACCCGCCCGCCAATCCGCGTGCAATGCTGCCCTCGGTCTCCGCAGGCGCTACTGCGGAAATCTCCTATCCCGAATGGGATTTTCGCATTGCAGCTTACCGCGAACCGGGCGTAGTTGTGCGGATAAGAACATCACCGTTGGGCGATCCCCAATGGGCCGAATCCGTTCTTGCCGGGCGCCATGCTTTGTTGCGCCAGGTCCAGCGCCGCTTCGAAGGAATGCGCCCGCGCCGCACGATGCAAGACCGCCAGTCAGATGGGAATGACATTGATATTAGTGCTTACGTTAACGCTTTTGCCGAGCAGCGCATGGGGTTGCCGCTGGAAGACCGTTTGTACCGGTCAGTAAGACCTGCGCGGCGCGATATTGCCATCGCATTGCTGATTGATATCAGCGGATCGACAGACGGATGGATTTCTGATGACCTACGCATCATCGACGTCGAAAAAGAGGCGCTACTGCTGGTTTACCGTGCGCTGGTGGCGTTGGGTGACCCATTTTGCATTCACGCGTTTTCGGGCGAAAGCGCACAAAACGTGACACTGTGGCCAGTGAAGGGTTTTGACGAAAGTGATGGTAATCTTATACAGCGCCGCATCGCCGCGCTGGAACCCCAATACTACACTCGCGCGGGTGCAGCTATTCGCCATACGACGAGCTTACTCGCGGCCCGCCCTTCCCAGCATCGGCTGCTCATTTTGTTGTCGGACGGTAAACCGAACGATGTCGACCAGTACGAAGGCCGCTACGGCGTGGAAGACATGCGTCAAGCCATTGCTGAAGCCACACAGCAGTCCGTTCATCCGTTTTGCCTTACCGTTGACCGGCAGGCGCCCCAGTATCTCGCCGGTATATTCGGTCCGGGACGCTATGCTGTGCTGCAGCATCCCCAACTTCTGCCTATCGTACTTGTGGATGTGCTCAGAAAATTGATAAAGATGTAATTGAGATGATTCGTACATCGTCAGAGCAGCCTGGCCGTCGCCCTGCGCGAACTCGGCTCCCGGCCATGAGTTTATCCCTATCTGCTGCGTAACCTTGTCATCAATCGAGCCAACCGGTCTGGGCACTGGACACGACCTACCTTCCAATGGCTAAAAGGTTTGTCTATCTTACCGCTGAAGCTTATGCCGTGATGCTGCCGGCGGTTGAACTGGCTGCGTGAGAATCAGCAGAGATTCGACTTAAAAAACTCGGGTCGCTGTGCAAACGAGTGGGGCCAATTCTCACCGGATCACGGGGTGATGGCGAGATGTTTTGTGAGTGGATCTTCCTATCTCGAGCCAGACCTATAGTCAGGCCTGTTGGTGGCGAAGCAGAGGTGCAAGGGTTCCCAAAACATCCACATCCTTCAGCACTCGTGAAGGATGTGTGGTGCAAATCGGATTTCGCTTGTTGGCCAGATACGATTATTCATGACGCGTCCCACAATTTTGGGGGTTTGGGCGAAACATCCGGACCAGGACTGACCTCAACCCTGACTGCAGACCAGCCAATTCCTTAAAAACCCGCTCAGTAGTTACTCGGACACCTTATCACGGATATAGATGGCTCAACCGCAAGAGTCCTCCTGAAAACGACCCATGATCTCTTCCAGTTGAACCCGATTTCTAATCAACGCATCGACGCAAT
This sequence comes from Nitrosospira sp., assembly GCA_039935055.1. GTDB lineage: Bacteria > Pseudomonadota > Gammaproteobacteria > Burkholderiales > Nitrosomonadaceae > Nitrosospira. Next base: position 1,802 of record JBDTKY010000146.1, on the reverse strand, counting down.
CCGGATCGAGCTTGCTTCCGGCAAGCGTACTTAATTCCGTGAAAGCCTCATCGATGGTCCATGCCTCTTTATAGGGACGGTGACTGGTAAGCGCGTCAAACACATCCGCCACCGCGACGATCCGGGACTCAACCGGGACACTGTCGCCGCGCAACCCGTGCGGATAGCCTTGCCCGTCCAAGGTCTCATGATGATATTCAGCAATATTACGCAATATATCAAGATACTCGAAGGATCCCAGCCGAAAATCCCGGAGCATGGCATCGATGAGCTCGCGCCCCTTTTGAGGATGGGTCCTCATGAGCTGTTTCTCGGCGGCATCAAGCTGTCCGGTTTTGAGCAGTATGCTGTCCGGAATGCCAATCTTCCCGATATCATGCAAAGGCGCAAATAAAAACACGTGCTCGACATACTCGTCATCGAAACCGTACCTGGGCGCCAGTTCCCTGGCTATGATTCTCGCATAGCGGGACATTCGATCCAGATGCGCGCCCGTCTCGGTATCACGCAAATTTGCGAAATCGCGCGCCGCGTGGACCGTCGAAACCAGCGTGCGGATAGAAGCGAGCTCACCGTCCACCACCAGGGAAATCAGGTGGGCAAATACGTCGAGAAAGTGCAAAACCTCCTCGTCGAAAACATTTTTCTGGTAAGAATTGAAAAACACGAATCCGGAAAATTCACCGTTGAAATACAATGGCAATGTGTAACTCGCGCCATAGCCCTCAGCCGCGATGCGCTGTGTATGCTCATGCTCGCCTTTGGCGAATACTGCAAGATCGTTTATGACGCGCGGCTTGCCGCTCGCCACTATTTCCTGCAATGACTTTGCCTGCGTGAGCTTGGCCTGATACTGCACAAGCGGCTCGACCCCGCCACTGCTATGAGCAAAAGTCTTGAGATCATCCGTTAGGGGATCATAGAGCGCAACTGACACGCGGTCTATAAAACTGAAGCGCTTGCTCAATACATCATGCAGGCTTTTCAGTTTTTTCGAGAGTGGAGCGTAACGGTTGAGAACGTCCAGAGTGTCGCGATAATCCGTCATATGGCAAAAACTCGGCGAACAGCAAATAGTCTAAAAATCATAGCACATAATAGACGAGGGGATTTCCGAAACCCGGGTGGCCTCCGCATGCTGGGAGATCAAAATCCGACTCAAGCCGCACTGGACGAGGCTTTACGCAAAATCCTATGGGACATTTCTATCGTTTGTTTAATTGTACCCAAATTTTGAATCTAACGGCAGTTGCTGACACGACTGCTTATGCTATCCCCAGTAGGGCGGACGTGCGTAGTGTTCGTATATGCGTTTTTCCTGTTCGCGATCAGGCGGCGCGTCGGAGTCGTACGCCGGAGCGTTCTTGATTGCTTCGCGGCTGAGATGGACCGACACAGTCGCTTCCAGCCAGCTGATGTCGCTGATCCACTGAGGGGCGACGAGCACTTGGTGACCCAGCCACCAGTCGCTGGTGTTCACGACGAAGTAGCGAATGGTCCAAGTCTCGGCGTCAACGAGCATCCCGTCGACGTGACCGATCTCGCCGTCGGTCGCGCGGATGTGATATCGAATCATTGCGCACGCGCTGCGCAGATGGGGATCGTCGCCACGTTGCCGGTGAGCCTGTGCCTGCGTCTCGGCGAGTGCGGACTCCCGCTGTCGCTGTGCTGCGCTGGGAGATTTGGCACCGTGGTAATCCGCGAGCATCATCTCCGGTCGCATGCTGTCACCCCAGATCCCAAGCCCACCCCAGTAATACGGGAAGCCGTAGTACGCGTAGTTCTCGACTTCATGCTGTCGC
>JBDTKY010000145.1:0-8641 GCA_039935055.1 Nitrosospira sp. | reverse complement strand
CCAGCGGCGGCAACCCTGGCTCTACGCCGGGCAGGCCACTGGTGGTATTGCCGGTGCCAGCCAGCAGTATGTCGGGGATCAACACGCCGTACGGGTTCCAGTTCCCGGGGAGTTACATGCCAAGCGGCACACCGCTCCATCGATACAACGGGTATGTGGTTTGCGATCCACCTGATCTGAGCAAGGGGACAACAAAGGGGGCAACCACGGGTACGACTGCACGGCGCATAGTCAAGTCCACATCAACACGATCCCCCTCTGCGCCCGGTTATCCGCAGCCCTGCCCCGTCTATACGATAGATGGCGAGATGCAGCAGCTAAAAGGTTATACGACCACCACTACCTCATCGATTCCAAACGCAGCAGGAGAGCGTCAATGATTCTTGTCACAACGATAATCCCCGACATAACGAAAAGTCTCCGTTCTACATGCATTGCCGCGTGCATGGCGGGTCTTCTGATTTTGCCCGGCTGCGCCAGCTTCCAGATCACGATACCGGATTCCGATCCCATCAAGCCCAAGGGCCATACCGAGGGCTATCTGAAGAAGACCATGCACGCCTTCTTCTGGGGTCTGGTGCTTGATCCCCAGGTTCTTTCGGCGGAATGCGAGGGCCAGGGTATCAATGATGTCATCATCTACCGAACGCTGGCGCATGATTTTGCCGGTGTGGTGACCTTGGGGTTATGGATGCCTACGGAAGTGTATTACCGGTGCAAAGCGCCCCCGACGAGGCCGGGAGTGCCCCCGTCGCCATCCAAACGATCGCGGGCACGGCAGCTTTCCTGAGACAGGTCATTGAACCTAAATCCGGCAGTTGACCGCTCATTTTTCAGTTTAGTGCTATGATCACAAACACTTTTTGCACCACTCGGTCTTTACCTTTATAGTGAGGTCGCTACAGGGCGAATTGAACAGTTTTTGCGGCACAGGGCTGCGTTGCAACTTCTTGGAATGGAATGACCATTCCGCGTCGTTGCGCCTTGCCCGGCACCTCAAAAACCGCTCACTCCACCCTGTCCAACTGCCGGATTTAGGTTGAAAGAATAAGGGGAATAAATCATGCCCAATGGACATGGACGCAGCTTCTTCAGGCCGCAGACGCTCGAAACGGGGCGGCATCAATCCTACGAACAGGTGTTTGAAGGAGAATACGCCTTTGACATCGACCGGGGCGGCAAGCCGCCCTTCGAAACCTACAACGACGCAACCCGGGAATTGCAGGGCATCATCCAGACCTGCGTGCAGGATGGCAAGTCGTTGCGCGCACATGGCGCCCTGTGGTCACTGAGCACGGCCGCGGTGACGGATGGCCGCCTGATCGATACCACTGCCCTGCGGCTGGCATTCGAAGTGCCCAAGGACCTGACAAATCCCGATTATGGCGGCGACGCCGCGAAACTGCGCTTCGTCGAGTGCGGCAACTCGGTTGCCGCGCTGAATGACTATCTCTTCGCCGCCGGCTTGTCGATCAAGGGTTGCGGCTCCAACAACGGCCAGACCATTGCCGGCGCGCTCTCGACAGGAACGCATGGCGGTGCCTACCGGTTCGGCGCCATGCAGGAAATGGTGGTCGGCTTGCATCTCATCACCGGGCCGAACAAGCACGTCTATCTGGAGCGGAAATCCTTTCCTGTCATGCAAACGGCCTTCGCCGAAAGCATAGGCGCCGATTTCATACGGGACGATACGCTGTTTAACGCCGCGCTGGTGAGCTTCGGCTCCTTTGGAATCATACACGGCATCATGATCGAGACGCGGGAATTGTTTGCCCTCAATGCCGTCCGCTTCCGGCATCCCTACAATGCCACGCTCAAGGCGGCAATCGCCGCCTGCGATCCGACGCTGGTTCCCCTGCCCCCGGAAGCGGATGCCGTGCCCAGAGACAAGCCCTATCACTTCGAGATCTTCTTCAACCCCAACGAGGGCACGCCTCCCGACGAGGCCATCGTCCTCATCATGTATGAGGGTCCCTACGATCCCAATCACTATGCGCCGCCGGTATGGAACGCCGGTGAAGCCGGCCTGGGTGCTTCAGGACTTGATATCATGGGCGCGGTGGTGGGCAAGATACCCAGTCCGCTGAACAAGCTGGCCGTACCATTTTTGAATAACCAGGTGAATCAGGAATTCGCGCCCTACTTCAAACAGGCGGTCATACGCGACCTCTTCCGCGGGGAAAAGACCCTGGGCAAGACCCTCGGCTGCGGCGTAGGGATGCCCGTGGCGCGCGCGGTCGAAGCCATGGACATCGGCTTCAAGGCATACAAGAATTCAAACGCTGTTTTGCCGGTCGTTCTCTCGAACCGTTTCGTCAAAGGCACCCAGGCGCTGCTCGGCTTCACTCGCTTCGACACAACCGCGATCATGGAGATGGATGCGGTGAACACGCCGGAAACCCGTGCGTTCTACAATCAGGTCTGGAATGATCTCGACGCAGCGGGAATCCCGTTTACCCTGCACTGGGGCAAATACAATTCTTTTCTCTCGCCGGATCGCGTACGCGACCGCTACGGCAATGCAGCCGTCGATCAGTGGATTGCCAGCCGCGAGACCCTCATGGAAAATGCGGCGGTAAGGCAGACCTTCACCAATGCCTTCATGGCCGGCTTGGGATTGGCGAGCTGAAGTTAGGAACCGCTCATGGCCGGCCAACAGGGTTGAAGAAAAAATTGGATTTCCGGATTGATATGCCAACTGCGGAGCGGTAAATGTTAAATCCACCCAGGAGGCCCAGAGTTTTTATTGTTTCTTCAGCAGAAACCCATTTGGTTTCAGAGGGAATAAATAACTGTTTGAAGCGCCACGCTGAAGTTGTTCCCTGGTATCTTGACTCCGTCTGGAGACATGGCGATTTTATTCTGCAAGTTTTGCTGGAGCAGGCCCCCAAATACGATTTTGCCGTAATCATTTTCGGTCAGGATGACAAAACAATTAGCCGTGGAAATGAAGCGTATGCACCGCGGGATAACGTCATTTTTGAGGCGGGTTTGTTTATGGCACACTTGGGCCATAAGCGGACATTCATTGTAGCGCCCAGGGAACAAAACCTTAAAATATTGAGTGATCTTGCGGGTCTGATCCTGCTCTCCTACGACGAACCGACGCCGGCGTCAGGATTGGAGGGAGCGTTGAAACCCGTCTGCAATAAGATATGCACGGAGATAAAACAACAAAAAATCTGCTGCCCCGAGATCGCCGCTCGCCCTGGTCCGGGCAGTTTTGGAGACACACACTCCCAGATCAATCAACTGCTTACTCAGCTCAGAGAATCCCGAAAACAAGTTTCGGTACTTAATATTGCGCTGGATATGGAATATACCTGGGGCTTGATACTTCGAGACCATGTGATGAAGTACGATTGGCCAGGGGGTTAACCTGGCGGTCGCTCATGATGGATTCCACTGCCGAGGAGGAGAAACGAACCACTTCCGACGTCACGTCTATCGTTACCGCCATGAATCGCGAAGAGGAGATCAATAAATATTGCCGGGAACACGAGGCGGACCTTAAGCGACAGAAAATACAATTTGAATGCCGGGCCTATGCCTCCATCCCTTCTATGCACGGTTTTGCGATAGGCAATCAACTCCATGTCGGTATCTGCCGGAGTGAAAATGGCAAGCTCGCCTGCGCCCCTTATTTATTATTCAGCAGCGAAAGAGACGATATTTCGCTTGATGCAGAAATCGCCGAACATTATATAAATGTATTCAACAATTGGTTTGAACAGAATTGGCAAACCGGCCGGCGGATTTACCCGAAATAATGCCCTGCTTTCAACCTCACAATCGGGATATTTCAATCGCTTTTTACCTTCACCCGGATTCCGATCTATCGAAGAATTAGGCTTCGAACACGGCGCTAGCCGTTTGGGACTGCCGGCCTGAATCAAGACGACGATAACCCGCCTCACCCCACCGCACCACCCAGACCCGCCTCGGCGGGTTTATTTTTTTATGCTCTTTGAAATGCAACGATCAAACCTAAATCTGTCCCGTAGCGGACCCACCCAAAAGGTGAAGGTCAAGTTATACAAAATTTCTTTTTAGATCATGCTGGTAATCTGAGAATCTGAGAAATGAACGGTCAACTGCCGGATTTAGGTTAAACGATGGAATGGCAAACTTCACACAATCAGACACCCGAAGCAATGCTGGGTAATATCAGACCTTATTTGGACTCGTTAATGGGAAAAACATGGCATCTGGCGTAACAGGCAGGGTTGCAGCAATCGCACATGCATTGCCTCAAACACTCCTATATCTATAAAGCTGATAAGTAAATCGGATTATATAATTTAATATTATATGACCTGTCTGTTAGTCTCTCTCCACTGATCTGTATCACTCTGTCAAGTTGTAAATAGTTGTGTTTACTCTGTGGTCAACGCATATCAGAACATGGGGCGATCAGGAGCAAGCCCAGGTTCGCTGACCAGGACGGTACCCGTGTAGCGACCACAACGTAACAGTAACGCCGGCCAGGAGACTGGGCATGAGAACAACAATTGATATTAGTGACCAACCGGAATACCGGAAGAGCCATTCAGGAGAAAGCAGTGAAAAGTTTTTGGCGGATGGTGCTTGCTTTTACAGTCGGCATATTGCCCATCGGACCGATCCAGGCGAATGTGAGCAACGGACAATCCGGGGAACTCCAGACTATCCGGCAAGACGCACAGCAGGTAGCCCAGGCCGAAGCATCGAGTGCAGATAAAGGATCGGTGAAATCATCGGATGACAATTACAAATGGCTAATCAAACCATCCGGTGACAATCAAAAAGGGGCGATCAAGCTAGCGAATCAAACCGATTTCCCTTTAGCCAAACCAGAAACAAGCAAAAAAACCACAAGCTATTACCGGCGCGCCGACAGCTATGCTACCAATCCCGACTCGGATCCGCCCAGATATGTACGCAGGTTGAGCGATATCGGCATTGAAGCATTCAAGGATATTACGTGGTTGGATATCGGGTTTCAGTTTCGCACCCGTTACGAAATGCGTCACAATGATATACGCCATGTTGAAGGCGGATTCGATAATCCTTTCTTCCTGCGATCCCGCGCATATGCGGGGATAAAAGAAATCCTCGATCCGTTCCGGTTCGCGGTCGAGTTTCAGGATTCACGCGTCTACAACCACAAATTTGCGTCGACCGATCAAGAAAACGACCCCTACGACCTCATCCAGGGGTACGGCGAATTGCATTTCAAACGCGGACTGGGCGAAGATGATCGCAAGCAGGACCGGCCGGTTAGATTCCGGGCAGGCCGCATGGCCTATGAAGCGCTGGATCGGCGTTTTATCGGGCGCAACGAATGGCGCAATACCACTAATGCCTTCGATGGTTTTCGCCTGAATCTGGGTCAGCAAGATAACGACTGGGAAGTTGATATGTGGGGTATGCAGCCGGTCAGACGCCTGCAAACCCGATTTGATGAGGCTAACGATCACCTGTGGTTTTTTGGTGCAATCGGCCATTGGCGCAAGTGGTCCGATATCATCACGCTGCAACCGTATTACATGGGTCAGAAGCAAACGGCTGACCCCAATGGCTTTACCGCAACAAACCGGCTCGACCGGGAAATCCACATGCCGTCGTTGCGCGGCTACGGCAAGATAGGCAATACCGGCCTGGATTTTGATGTCAACTTCAGTTATCAGTTCGGTACCAATGGCACCCAGCCGCAAGCGGCTTACGGTTACACCGCCGAAATAGGGCAGACCTTCAAGCATGCCTGGAAACCGCGTCTAAGCGGCTTTTATGGTTATGCAACAGGTGATCGCCATCCCAATGACAACGTAAATAATCGTTTTGACCGTTTTTTTGGTTTTGCCCGGCCTTGGTCGTCAGATCATTATGTTATTTATGAAAACATCAAGGCTCCCAGAGTCAGGTTTGACCTGCAGCCGACCCAGAAAATAGGGTTGGAAGCCAGCTATGCCTGGTTCTGGCTGGCCAGCAGCACGGATCGTCTTTTCGACTCCTTCGACGGCAACATCAGCGTCACCAAGGATCCCGGTTTCAACCGAGACAAGACCGGCAGAAGCGGCGATTACGTCGGGAGCGCGCTGGAATTGCGCGTACGTTATCAGCCCGCATCGCGAGTTAACATCGTTGTGGGATACTCCCACTTCATCGCCGGCGACTTCGTAAAAAATGTAATAAAGGCACATCCTGACGATATCACGCAGCGCTCGGGCAACACCGATTTTTTCTACTTTGAAGTATTGATCAGCGCTTTCTGAAGGCAATTAGAATCGATGGGGTTAGACTCGATTGATCTGGATACGTTCGTCTATCCTCATTCTCTCAATCAGTATCTGCTTTGCAATCAATCGAGTCTAACTCCATCGATCCGCAGTCTGGTCGACTTATCCACAGCTGTGCAGTACGCTACATCGCTATGACGCCCGGTCAATTTTCCACCGGCGTCAATAATTATTGTAGTCGAACCAAATCCGCCCGAGCCGCCGGAAACCCGGTCAGCGTTGGGGTTTTGGATCGGGACATTGAACTTCCTTATCAATTCCCCAGCCGTCCAGCCAAGTCATCATTGCGTCGTTATCTATGTCAAGGCTCGATCGCTTGTATTCAAGCCATGCCTTATCTGCTTCCTGATTACGAAGCTCCTCACGAATTAAAACACCTGTCTGCGTTCGGTGACGTCTCGTCCGATCTATCTGCCTACCATCAACGCATGAAGGCAATACTCAGCTCACGTGGAAATTGCGCATCATGCCCAGATCCTCATGCTCCAGATTATGGCAGTGATAAAGAAACAATCCGGTGTAGTCTTCAAATGGCTTGATGATATCGATCTCTTCACCCGGCATCACCAACACTGTGTCTTTCCAGCCGCTGTTGATGAACCCCTCCCGGACTGTCGCATAGCTGCCAGTGTCCTCATGGGTCATAGTTCGAGAAACGACGCGAAATTGCTGACCATGTAGATGGATAGGATGCGGCATGGCCATCATTCCCATGCCGCCCATTCTGCCTCCCCTCATTCCACCCATGCCCCCCCCCATTCCGCCAAGTTCGTTGGTTATGCGGATTTTCTGGATAGTGTTGACTGGAATCCTTTCAATATCCATCACCTCCTCCATCTCAAAAGATCTGCCATTCAATTGAGGTGACATATGGCCCATGCTGGCGGCGATCGGGACAAGCCGGGCCCGATCGGATACGTCACGTTCCGTCAACTTGCGCATTTTGACCAGACTCTGCGGCAGCTTCGGCGATTCGCTGACCTTCCCGGCAATATGGAAGGCGACTATCGGAAAGGTCATGCCCTGGGCTAATGCGCCCCGCATCATGCCGCCGCCACCCATGCCGCCCCTTCCCCGGCCCATCCCCATGCCACCACCCATACCACCCCCCATGCCGCCCATCTGTGGCATGTCATATTCGAGGCTACGCAGCGTCAGATCGGTCCCAACCTTGCGGCCGCTGAAATCGACCCACAATTCGACGCGTTCGGCCGGTGCAAGCATGATGTATGGATGGGTCTCGGGCGCTTCGAGCAATCCGCCATCGGTTCCAATGGCGGTGAGCGGCGTGCCGTCGTCCCAGCCAAGCTTGTAAATCCTCGAATTCGACCCATTAAACACGCGCAGGCGATAGGCGCGCGTCTTTACCGGAATGACGCTGTTTGCCTGTCCGTTAACCAGAATGGTATCGCCCAGGAAACCGGTCATTCTTTCGTGCATGCTAAATATGTATTGCAATTGATTGCCGGCAGTGAAGCGCCGGTCCTGAATTGCGATGGGCATGTCGTATTCGCCATCGGGCAGTCCCAGTTTCTGTTCCTGCCCGTCGATAATCGTGATCAATCCGGCCTGACCGCGATACACCTGCGTCGCGGTCATTTCGTGTGTATGGGCATGATACCAATTTGTTCCGGCGGGATTCTTTACCTCAAACTCGTACACGTATCTTTCGCCTGGTTCGATCGCGTACATGGGATGCCCATCCATTTTCTGCGGCACATGCATGCCATGCCAATGCATAATCGATGGTACGGGCAGGTTGTTGTAAAAAAATATCCGGACTTTTTGCCCTTGTACAAGATTCAGAGTCGGACCCAAGTAGCCTGGCAGGGTTTTCAAGGCAGTTTCGGGGCCTTTCAGTACCTTGCCCTCGTATTTGAAGACGCTCGTGGGAGCGCCAGGTAGAATGGGAACATCGGCTATTCCGGATGTGAATTCTATTTCCACATCGGGTTTGAATGCGGGATGCAACTTGGTATTAACAATGCCCCTGTCCTCTGGGCGCGCGGAACCCGGCAATGCAGCCGCCACCGTGCCAGCCAAAGCATACTGCAGAAATTGACGCCGTCTGTAATCGTGGGGTTTCATGACTTCCTCCGCTTTGTTGGATATACTTCTATTTAAACCCTGCGATCAAGATCATCCCGGTTATCTCTGCCATTGCATCAGGATGGAAAACTACCATTACATACCGATCTCATGCAAGTTTTAATATCTCTTATGGCAAAGTATGCACTCTGCACGATCGGCCCCATCACTTGTGCTACCTGTGCTGATGAGAATGCCCTGGAACGGCATGACGATTAGAAGGGGTGCGGGTTGACGGCTTTAATCGTCTCCACGCCCCTGCTGTGCTAACCCAC
>JBDTKY010000144.1:0-10600 GCA_039935055.1 Nitrosospira sp. | reverse complement strand
GTCACCGAGCCAGACAGGTTTATCGTCCTCGCCGATGCCCAGCGGCTCGGTCATCAAATCCTTGAGCATGGTGCCCGCGATGGCGTATGCCACCACCAATGGTGGAGACGCGAGAAAATTGGCACGGATGTTAGGGTGAATTCGTGCCTCGAAATTGCGATTGCCGGAGAGCACCGCGGCACACACCAGATCATTCGTCACCACAGATTCCTCGATCGGCTCCGACAAAGGTCCCGAGTTGCCGATGCAGGTTGTACAACCATAGCCTACCAGATTGAAACCGAGTTTTTCGAGATAGGGCAGCAGACCGGTAGCGGTGAGATATTCTGTCACTACGCGTGATCCAGGGGCAAGCGACGTCTTGATATGCCGCTTCACGGTCAGCCCTTTCTCTACTGCCTTCTTTGCCAGGAGCCCGGCAGCGATCAGCACGCTAGGGTTAGAGGTGTTCGTGCATGACGTGATGGCCGCAATCAATATATCCCCGTGACCCAGTTCAAGCGGACCATTCGATATACATAACGGCGCTTCTTCTGTTGCCAGTATCGGACGATTATTGACCATCTCTGTAATATTCCTTTCGGTCCCTGGTCTCACGGCATAGCTTGAGCTACTTATGATGGCCTCCATATAATTGGGATGGTCATTACAACCTCGCACTGGATAGCGTTGACTCAGATCTTTTGCATTTCTGCCATAACCGCCTTCCATAATTGGCTTGGCGAAGAGTTCGGTAAATCTGGATTTGATGTTGCTGATCTCGATACGGTCCTGAGGGCGCCTCGGTCCGGCCAGTGAGGGCGCGACCGTACCCAGATCAAGCTCCAGTTCATGCGTGTAATTGATGTCGCCCTTGCGGGGGATACCATAAAGCCCCTGAGCCTTGAAGTAGGATTGAAGTAGGGTGACTTCCTCGTCGCTACGCCCCGTACCCCTGAAATACTCGATGGTGGCATCATCCACCGGGAAAAACCCCATGGTGGCGCCATATTCAGGCGCCATGTTGGCGATCGTGGCGCGATCAGGTACCTTCAGCGATGCAGTGCCTTCGCCAAAAAATTCCACAAACTTGCCCACCACGTTGGCCTTGCGCAACATCTCGGTCACAGTGAGCACCAGATCGGTGGCGGTAACACCGCCACGCAATTGGCCTGTCAGATTCACACCCACAACATCTGGCGTAAGAAAGTAAACCGGTTGCCCCAGCATTCCAGCTTCCGCTTCAATCCCGCCGACACCCCAACCGACCACACCGATACCATTAATCATAGTGGTATGAGAATCGGTGCCAACCAGTGTATCGGGATACACCACACCATCTTTCAGGTGTACTCCGCGGGAGAGATATTCCAGATTCACCTGATGCACAATGCCAATTCCGGGGGGCACTACCTTGAATGTATCAAAAGCTTGCATGCCCCATTTTATGAACTGGTAGCGCTCATTGTTGCGATGGAATTCGATCTCCATATTGAGATTGAGCGCCTGTTTATCGCCGTAGTAATCGACTTGCACCGAGTGGTCAACCACCAGATCAACCGGCACGAGGGGTTCAACAAGCTTGGGGTCCCTGCCCATTTTTTGTGCTACGCCACGCATTGCCGCCAGATCCACAAGGAGCGGCACGCCGGTAAAATCCTGCAATACGATCCGGGATACAACGAAGGGAATTTCGTCGACCCGCGCAGCATTAGGTTGCCAGTTGGCCAGTCGCCTCACGTGCGGTTCGGTGATTTTCCTACCGTCGCAATTGCGCAAGACCGACTCCAGAACGATGCGAATGGAAACCGGCAACCGGGAAATCTTCCCCAGCCCCGATGTTTCCAAAGCCGGAAGGGAATAGAATTTTGCTTTCTTTCCAGTGGGAAGAGGCAGCGCTTTTAGCGTATTGAACAGATTATGCGTCATGGTAGTACTCCTTCAAAATAATTTTCCGAACCACGGAAGCCCAGAAATACCGAGACGCGGAAAAGCCATGCAACAAACCGAATCAAGTTATTAACGTATTGAAAACTCATGAGAAATCATCCAGTCTCCTCTCAATCAAGCCGATACCCGTGCAATTTTTTGATTTGCTTTTCAGTTTAATGCATTCCATATTCTGAAATATCAGCTTCGATTATGCTTTCGGAAAAACACTGATAGGCACTCCCAACCCGCTTGGCCATTGAATCCGGAAAAAGATGGAAATCCCCTGCTTTCAGTGCAGTGACTATACCTTCGGCAACGAGCGAGGCAGGTTCGGCAATCCCGCTCAGGCCAGCGGCATCGCTCATATCAGTAGCGATAAGACCGGGATGCACGCTTAATACTGCTGTGCCCTGCCGGCCCAACAATTCATGCAGCGCCTGTGTGATGGAGTAGGCAGCGGCTTTAGAAGCGGAATGTGTCGCGAAATTGGAAGAGCACTTCAATGACGCAACCGAATTGAGCTGCACGAACGCCCCGCCAGCATTTTCCTTGAGAACGGGGGCAAAGGCCTGTGCAATCCGGATGAGACCAAACACATTGATTTTCATTCCAAGTTCAAGCGAATCGATAGCGTCCCTGTCTAATGGAGTGGACGCTATGAAGATACCCGCATTGTTGATCACCACCTGAACATCATTTGCTGTTTTTGCCGCGGCTGTGATGGTCTTGGGTTTAGCCAGATCCAATTGAACAAGAACCACCGCATCACCATAGTACCTGCTTAGAGGAGCAGCAGAGTCAAGATTGCGAACTGCGGCATAGATTTTCGTTGCTCCGTGACTCAGAAACGTATCGACTATCGCTTTTCCAATTCCGCGATTTGCTCCGGTGACAAGGGCTATCTTACCTTTGATATCGTAATTTATCTTCACTGCTGCTCTTTTCAATGCGGGGTTTGGATAGATTGATTAATGACTAAAAATACCCGTTCAGGCGTCCCGCCCTCAATTCTAAACAGGAGCAATCTCGTCTTACTAAACAGTAATTTCTCGCTTGAAAGTAAAGTCTTGCGATCATTTCACGTTGAAATAGGCTTAATTATTACTTTTACCGGAGATCAAGAGGTTAAGTCTACCATCGTAGCATTCGCAGGAGACCAGTTCCATGTTTATCCGTCTCGCAGAGACAGATATCGATTGCACACCAGCACCATGCAAAACCCGAAAAATCATGTATTATGAAAGAGATGTGCGCTGTCGCACACAGCTTGGTCATTCGTTCCGAGTCGGCGTAACAGCTATTTTGTATCGACACGTTTTCTGCCTGGTAATTTCCTTATAATAAGCATGGTTTTATGGTCCGTCCTACGCTGGTCCTGTTGTACGGTTTTCTTGGCTTCTCACGCCGCGGACCTATTGAATATTTTCGCGGCGTAGAGCAGGCATTGTGTCAGGCAAATATTGTCCCTCTTATACCGGAAGTGCCGCCAGCCGGCACCGTGGTTGAGCGTGCGGAGGCGATTGCCAGCCAATTGTCTCGTAATGACGCGCCCTCCTTTACTTTGGTAGCGCATAGCATGGGGGGCCTGGACGCCAGGCATCTGATCACCTATCTTGATCCGGATCGACGCGTGAAGAATTTGATTACTGTTGCCACACCGCATCGCGGCACCCCTGTAGCCACCTGGTTGCTCGAATCGCGTGGGTTGATTCCGGCCTCGATTCGGCACATGGGGCGCCCGGGTTTAGGTGAATTGACTCCTGAAGCTCGCGCAGCTACGCCGATTCCCGACCGTGCAGATGTAACCTACTCTTCGTACGCAGGTTATCGCCCCTTGGGTGAATTACCCTTCTGGCTACGACCTTTGGGGCGCATCATTCCGGCGGACAACGATGGCTTGGTGCAGGTTGACTCCGCCAAATGGGGAAAGTTTCGCGGCATTATATATACGGATCACTTTGAGCTTGTAGGATGGAGCCTCGCCCTGCCAAATTCTCGAACGGAAAGACCTTTCGATCACCTTCGTTTCTGGACAGGGATAGCTGCCGAGGCTATGGCCGCAGCAGAGAAAAAAATGAGCTGAAGGGAGGCGTATGGATCAGAGCGAGAGTAACAAATGGAACATGCCGTGGTACGACTGGTTGGTATTCCTGGTGCCGACACTTCTTATTGTGAGTCTTGGGCTGGAATCCGCCTTGGGATCCGAATGCGTAACTTACCGCGATTTCCGGGCCGTCGCGCACTGGTTTGATCCCGTGTTTTTTCAGTATAACCTGATCATGGCGCTGCTGGCCGTCCTGGTCGTACCGTCTCTCGCCTTAACCTATATACAGAGCATGACCAACCGGAAGGAGCGGCAGTTACAGCGCGAGGTTCCGGCTGCGCGCCGCGGCGAAATCCGCAGGAGGATGGGGCGCCGCGCTTCCTTCAGCACCTATCGGGGCAGTGTCTGGCTGACCACGATCATCGTGCTGCTCGGCATTTGCATCCTGCTGCTGTTCAAACCTGCTTCCTCGGCGGACGGGGGCGTGAATTTCGGTCTTGGTGCCAATATGTTGACCATGGGACCTTTCGCTGAATTATTCGAGAAAAATCCGGATGCGTATTACTCTCATCTTGTCCGTAATCTGACCGCTTTTCAGTTCGGCTTCCTCGGCGCCTACATCTACTTTATCGGCTCCGTTGTGCGTGCATACTTCACGCTGGATCTGACCTCTCATACCTTCGTCGATGGCGCCATCCGCATGATTGTCGCAAGCATACTGGCGCTGGTGCTCTCCTTTGTCTTCGACTTCGCCTTCCCCGGCGACTCCAAACCCGCCGCGGCGCCAGTTGCCGCACCCCTCCATGATGCTGCTGAACATTCATCTGCCGCTGAGGCCTCACCTGCCAATAAAGATTCAAAGGGCAGTTCTGATGAGACAGGTTCAACTATACCCGCGAGCCTTAGTCTGCTTCCCGTTTTGAGCTTTTTTTTCGGCTTTTATCCGAAACGGGCCGCACTGGCAATCGAGCGCGTGGCGCTCAAAGTAATGAGGGATATCCCCGGTGACAGTTACCGTGCACTGCCTCTTTCCATGCTTGCCGGGATGAGCTATGCCCATGAGCTGAGACTGGAGCGAGAAGGTTTTGATAACGTTGAAAATCTCAGCAGCGCCGACGCCGTGGATTTGGCCGTACGCACCTGCTTCAGCTACAATCAATTAAAGCAATGGATAGACCAGGCTTGGCTTGCAGCGCACTTGCGTGAAGATTACCCCGACTTTGTCCGGCGCACCGGTATTACCAGTAGCGATGAGTTGCGGCATTTTCTGTCTACCTGCGAGTCTGCGCAGGCCGATGGAGTGGAACAACTGGTCGCGGGTTTATCGATGGACCCCGTAGCAATTCCGTCGTGGAAGGTAAGACTTACGGCCCTTAAAATATTGCTTGATATAGATACCGCTCCACCGGGAAATTCCGCCGATTTGGACACAAAAGAGCACGGATCAGACTGAGATTTGTCTCAATTGCCAGATACCCGTACGAGGGCGAACATCCCGCTTAAATCACAAACATGTCAACAAATTTGTTGACGGGTGTTGCTTCGAGTCTCACCTGGTCAAGGCAGAGATCAATTATTAACTTTTGTTGCCTGGCCGGAAACCGGCGCGCGAGATTAGTTCTGAATTTTTCTTCCAATAGCGGAATACCTTCATCACGGCGAAGCTTATGGCCGATGGGGTATTCCACTACCACTTCCTCCAGCTTGCTGCCATTCCTGAATTCCACCGTAATGCCGTTAGCGATGGAACGTTTTTCAGGATCGTGATAATTCCGGGTGAACTGCGGATCCTCGATACAGATAATCTTGGCACGCAGCGCGTCGATGCGCGGGTCGGCTGCCACGGCATCCTCATAATCGGCGGCGGTAAGCCGCCCGAATATCAGCGATACCGCAACGATATACTGAATGCAATGATCGCGGTCGGCAGGATTATGCAGTGGTCCTTTTTTGTCGATGATGCGGATCACCGCCTCGTGAGTGCGAATAGTGATTTTTCCGATCTCATCGATCCGCTCGCTTACTCGGGAATGCAGTTGTATCGCACACTCCGCCGCTGTCTGGGAATGGAATTCAGCAGGGAATGAAATCTTGAACAATACGTTTTCCATCACGTATGACCCCCACTGTTCGATCGGCCGCTGAAACCGGAATGGCTTCCCCCTGAACAGCACATCGTAAAAACCCCAGGTTTTAGCAGTGAGCGCCGAAGGGTAACCCATTTCTCCTCGAAGCGTGAGCAATGCAAGCCAGACCGCACGGCTGGTGGCGTCCCCCGCGGCCCAGGATTTGCGCGAGCCGGTATTAGGCGCGTGACGATAAGTGCGCAGCGATTGTCCATCCACCCAAGCTTGTGAAAGGGCATCAACGATCTGGTCGCGGCTACCGCCGAGCAAATACATCACGACTGCAACAGAGGCCACCTTCACGAGCACAACATGATCCAGCCCCACCTTGTTGAAACTGTTTTCCAGCGCGAGGCAACCCTGGATTTCATGCGCCTTGATCATGGCGGTCAGCACGTCACGCATCGTGATCGGAGTTTTCTTCGCAGTCATGGCGTTACGGGCGCACCAGTCGGCTACCGCAAGTATGCCGCCCAAATTATCCGATGGATGCCCCCATTCGGCGGCAAGCCAGGTATCGTTGAAATCGAGCCAGCGAATCATGGTGCCGATATTGAATGCCGCTCGTACCGGATCAAGCTGGAATTGGGTACCGGGAACTCTCGCTCCATGGGGCACAGTCGTACCCGAAACGAGGGGTCCGAGTAGCCTGGTGCAGGCCGGGTAAGTAAGCGCTTCCATCGCGCAGCCCAGAGAGTCCATGAGGCAGTTACGCGCGGTATCGTAAGCCAGGCTGCTCTGAATATTGCAGTTGGTGACATAGTCGGCAATATCCACCAGTACCTGATCGGGCTGGGGACGAATGTTAGGGGTGTGAGATGACATGGTCACATATTATAGAGTCGACCATCCAACAGGAAGCATTGTCTTTCCCACGAAAGTAGGAATCCAGAGATCTTCCTGAATAGATAAGCGGTAAGCAATCTCAATATTCTGAACCATTGATGATCGCACCGAGTTCGCCTCATCCTATCCGCGATGAATTTTATTCAGTACTCTCCTGAATGCACCTCTCGATTATGTCTCCTGTAGTGCCGTCATTCTTGTGATGGAGGAGCATGCCTTCCGAGCCTGGTTCCATCCTCTTGGTCCACTACTCCAGTCCACCACCAGCGTAGCATGCGCCGCTCCGATATGGTGACGGTCATTTCACGCATCTTGCCCTCGTATTGCACAATGGCCGTAGTGCCGGAATGATAAAACGTCTTCACGATATATGGCCGCTATTGCACCGGTAGACAATTGACACATCAATATCCGCTTTTCTCCCGGTAACTGGCATATTGCCGGGAGAGAGGTGGCGCCAACCGGTCAAGGCGACGGTAATGATGAGGAGAAAAACGCATCAATATTCGAGGTCAAATTGAATTGAGCAATGCCCAGACGAATTGGAAAAAAGGCGGTGAAATATGGACCGGTCAGACGCTTTTGCAGCTGATTTACTTTGAGTCCGACAGACTGCTGAGATCTGGAATAAGTCCCCATAGGGGGGGCTGGCGAAATGGGGATGATCACAATGTGGACGATCCATTTGCGGCATCGTTTCACTCCGCTCCAATCCGGAGATTATTCAAAGGCTTTCTAAATGAAGAAAAGCGTTTGCCCTTTTTATGCGACAAGCCGGGCTACGCAGCTTAAACCAAGACCAGGGGGGCGGAATCTGGCTCTCGCTGAGTAGTCCGGGGCTCTCCTCAGTTTACAGTCCACAGCTCTTTGTGGGTGCGTCGCTTTGCCGTTGCCGTAGCAGGGTTAGAAAAGGAGCGATACGGCAGTAAGCGGTCGTACTCGTTATTCACTACTGCATAACATTCGCATACGGAATGTTCAAGCTCCTCACGATCCATTACGGTAATATGGCCTCGGCTGTATCGGATTGCTCCGATCGTTTGCAGTTTGAGAGCGGCCTGAGTCACACTTTCCCTGCGCACACCTAACATAGTCGCTAACTGCTCGTGTGTCATTTGTAATTCATTGCCTGATAAGCGATCCAGGCTCATTAACAGAAAACGGCCTAGCTGCTGCTCGATATTATGGTGCCGGTTGCATACTGCGTTCTGAGAAGTTTGTGTAATCAGTGCTTGAGTGTAATGCAACACTAGTTGCTGAAACTTACCGCACAGGTCGAATTCCTTTTGCAGTACATTCGCTTTTATCCGATAACCATTCCCTGCGCTTTGTACGACAACTCCAGTTGGCGTGCCGCCACAGCCCAATAGAGAGGAAATACCGGTAAGGCCTTCATGTCCGATTATCGCGAGCCGCACCGACGCACCATTTTCCCCGCCATATACGGGCGCGACAATACTGGTGACAGGGAAATACAAATGAGTGATTGAAGCATCGGGTTCATAAATTACATATTCTAACGGCATGAATATGGACTCGAGATATGGCAGAAGTCTCGCATAATCTTCGCCAGGCAGGGCTGCAAGAATCCGGTTGCGCTTCGGGTTTTGCAGTGGAAACATGATGAAGTACCTCCTTATGTTGTGTTGCCAAGTGTATTCTTCGACCATGACACTATTAGGACAAACTCATTAAGCCAAAGCCAGGGCACTCGATCACTGCAATTGAACGGCGCTATCCCGATGTGTTTTATCCCATATTATTTATCCCGCTCGACTTGCCTCCCATCAGAAAAATAGAATGTTTTATTGCAGATTCGATCCGTTACCCAAGTTTTCGCTGGCCAAGCAACTGATTCAAGCAAACATCACTTGTAGTTGAAGCATTTATCATGCCAATTAAAATAAAGCATATGGAACAATGCATTAATATAATTTAAAAAGAAAATTGAAATATTCTGTTGCTCCGTGGCAACACGAAGCTCGTGACTCAATATAATAGATTGATAATAATAGAATACTGTCTGTCGCTAAAAAGCGACGGACCACTCGGATATAGTAGAGTCAGCGATTATCGAGGTGGCATCCGAGGATTTGTCTGGGGCGTTGAGCGTGGTTGTCGAGACGTCCGGGATGATTGCTTCTTAAGCTGGAACGACAGGAAATCGTGGAATGATGTATCGTGAACCGCTCTAAAGTTATAATGAGCGGAAACGAGATTAAACTCGAATTCAGATTTTAGTGGACACTTCGAGGTTATCTATCAGTCGCGTTTTACCCAGCCACGCGGCCCCCAGTACCACCATATTCTCATCGCCATCGCGTGCCGGAACCAGCGTATCGCGTTGCTGCACCGCGATGTAGTCCACTTTCCAGCCATGACAGGAAAGTTTTTCTTTTGCGCTTTTCTCCAGCGCATGAAAATTCCGGTTGCCACCCTTTATTTCGTGCTTGATTTGAGATAAGGTTCGATACAGCTGCGCTGCCTCGATACGTTCTTCGTCCGATAGATAGCGATTACGAGAGCTCAACGCAAGGTTATCAGATGCGCGCATTGTTTTGCCCGCCACAATTTCGAGCGGCAAATTTAACTGTCGTACCAATTCACGCATGATATGCAACTGCTGATAATCCTTTTTACCGAACACCGCTATCTGAGGCTGCACGATATTTAAAAGTTTCAGCACCACCGTTGCCACACTGCGAAAAAAACCAGGACGAAACTCACCTTCCAGCTTATTTGCTATCGGTGGTGGCTCCAGCATAAACTCCTGACGGACGGGATAAATACTCTTTTCGTCAGGTGCAAATACCACGTTGACACCCTGATTTTTCAATAGCTCACAGTCACCCGCCAGTGTGCGCGGATATCGGTCAAAATCCTCTGCCGGCGCAAATTGCAGGCGATTAACAAAAATACTCGCCACCACAAAATCCGACTTTTGTTGCGCGAGCCGAATCAGCGATAAATGACCTTCATGCAAGCCGCCCATGGTCGGAACAAAAGCAATAGAAGATTCACGCTTGAGGCGATTACGCAAGGATGGGATGCCGGTGATTAGCTCCACACTCAATCCTTGAATTTGAATCCGATATGTCGGCTGCTCATTTTTTGCTCATTATTTAAGCGGGCGTCATAATCCGTAAAGACTCTGCATCACTTTTTTCATGTTCATGCGAGTTCGTCACAGGCCGGATGGCGCAGTTATTGATATACATGGCTGTGTTGTTTGTAATGCCTTGGCTTCTAGCAGCCTGTCGGACTTGAAGGAAATCGACTACAAAGGCGTCTGGCTGGTCTATATTTCGCCGCTTTTTCGACCCATAGAACAACTATTGGCCTTCAAAATCGTCAAAATCTATCCTCGCCCAGTCATTTTTTCGCTGCGATTCTTCAAGTCCGACAGGCTGCTAGATCATCTCATGAGGGATCTCTGCGAAGCAAGATTGGGCGCGAGGAGGAGGGGAATGCCGTGCCCGGCGCGTTCATGGCGCTCGCAAGTTGCAGAGGGTATGCTTCATCCTGCGCGGCGCGCTATTCCGCGTCGTTGCGCATTGCCCTGCACCTCAAAAACCGCACACTCCAATTCGTTCAACCGCCGGATTCAGGTTGAATCAGAATGTATGCTCAGGCCCCGGAAACTCCCCCGCCTTAACCGAGCGGACATAATTTT
>JBDTKY010000143.1:0-3706 GCA_039935055.1 Nitrosospira sp. | reverse complement strand
CCATCCGATAAGTTATTTGCTGTATGATATAACGTTAAGTTTGCTTTGGAAACCATACGCTGCTGCGATGCGCGCGAAAATACTTACGTTGCTTGTTTTGCTACTGCTCGCCGGATGTTCGTCAGTTCCATCTCCGCTCTACAAAATCGAGGTCCAGCAGGGCAATGTTATTACTCAGGAAATGGTTGATAAGCTAAAGCCCGGCATGACCCGATCGCAGGTACGTTTTGCGCTGGGTTCGCCCATGATCAGCGATGCTTTTCATGATAACCGCTGGGATTATGTATATCGTCTTGAGCAGAGAGGCCGATTGATCGAACAACGGAAGCTGACAGCATTTTTCGAAGACGACAAATTAGTACGCACCGATGGTACTTTTGCACCTTCGGTTGCTTTTGCTCGGCCTCAATCAGTGGAGACGGCCAGTCAAGTTGAGCCAGCCAGCCCTATAGTTAAAGAGGAAAGCGGTGTTCCAGCCTCGAGTAATATTCCTGCCTCAAGCAATGCTTTAGCACCGGAGTCCGGCACACCAAGCTTCGCACAGCCGCCATCGCAAGCCACGGTGCTTAGGCCCGTAATCAAGGAAGAAAGCGCTATTCCGGCCTTGAGTAGCGCGCCTGCAATGAGCCATCCTTCAGCATTACCGAAGCCGGTTACACCCAGTTCCAGGCAGATGCCATCGCAGGCCGCGGATGCTGGTGGTAGTGAGGCGGATCAACCGAAAGAATAACGGAATTGCTTCCGAGTAAGGGAATTGCTTCCGCAGGATAGGGAAAATACAGTTTTGCCAGAAGACAAATGACGACATTGAATATCGCCATTGCCGGAAGTTCGGGCCGCATGGGGCGCGCCTTGCTGGAAGCCGTTGCCCGGGCGCCGGATATGCGGTTATCAGCCGCTCTGGATCGGGCCGGCAGCCCATATCTTATGAAGGATGCCGGAGAACTGATTGGTACGCCTTGCGGTATCAATATCGCCGATGATATTGGCGCTGCGCTTTCGGGCAGCGATGTGCTGATCGATTTCACTCGTCCCGAAGGAACGCTTGCGTATCTTGCAGTGTGCCGCGCAAAAAATATTAAAATGATAATCGGCACGACCGGTTTCTCGGCGGAGCAAAAAGAAGAACTCAAAGTAGCGTCGAAAAATATCTCCATCGTATTTGCGCCTAATATGAGTGTGGGTGTGAACGTTACCTTCAAGCTTCTGGAAATTGCGGCCAAAGTACTGAACGAGGGTTACGACATTGAGATCATTGAGGCGCATCATCGCCATAAAGTGGATGCGCCATCCGGCACCGCGCTGCGCATGGGTGAGGTGGTAGCGAAGGTGCTTGGTAGAAATCTTTCTGAAGTTGCCGTTTACGGCCGCGAAGGCCATACGGGTGAGCGAGCGCCTGCCACCATTGGCTTTGCCACGGTACGCGGCGGAGATATTGTTGGCGACCATACCGTGATGTTTGCGGGGATCGGCGAGCGCATCGAAATATCACACAAGGCTAGTAGTCGTGCAACATTCGCCGAGGGTGCATTGCGTGCCGCCCGTTTTCTTATGGACAAACAGAGCGGTTTATTTGATATGCAGGACGTGCTGGGGTTGCGTTAGTGTAGTGCGTCATAAGCATGTGACATAACAGATTCAAATCAGATTCAAATCAGATTCAAATTAATAAAACAGGCGTGGGATTCTGAATGGTAACGTTTCTGAACGTACTACATAGAAAAATCCGTGTTGCCAGTTAAATCACATCAAGTCTGCGGGCTGAGCTACTCTCCATTTCATTGAAGCATGCGCCTTTTGGGCGTATAATCCAGCGTCAGGGAAAGCGGGACAAGTGGTAGCGTACCCCGCTTTCCACGCCTTGTCCATATTCGTCCAGCATTCAGTATTCCAGGAGCCCTTCCGTGTCACAACGCCCGCATGCCGTCCTCGCGCTCGCTGACGGCACAATTTTTCGTGGCATATCCATTGGTGTGGAAGGCGTAAGTACGGGTGAAGTGGTGTTCAACACTTCCATGACGGGTTATCAGGAAATTATCACTGATCCATCGTATTGCCGGCAGATCGTCACACTTACTTATCCTCATATCGGCAATACGGGGACCAATCCGGATGATATCGAATCCGGCAAAATTGATCGAGTATATGCTGCAGGATTGGTTATCCGGGATCTGCCCCTGGTTTCCAGTAATTGGCGACAGACGCAGACCTTGGCCGAATATCTCAAACAACGAAGGGTTGTGGCGATCGCGGATATCGATACTCGCAAGCTCACGCGTATCCTGCGAGAAAAGGGTGCGCAGGCTGGGTGTCTCATGGCGCGTGTTATTGATGAAGCTGAAGCGCTGAAATGCGCCAAAGAATTCCCAGGACTGATCGGAATGGATCTTGCTAAGGTAGTGAGCTGCGATCAGCCCTACGAATGGAACGAAGGTGAATGGAGGCTGGGGCGTGATCAGGAAGTTCGGAAAGATCCTCGCTTTCATGTTATCGCATTTGATTTTGGAATCAAACGCAACATGCTTCGCAAGCTAGCCCAGCGAGGCTGCAGGATCACGGTATTTCCTGCGCAGACATCCGTCGACGAAATTCTGGAATTGCAGCCCGATGGGGTGTTTCTTTCCAATGGACCGGGCGATCCGGAACCTTGCGATTACGCCATCGCCGCCACCCGAAAATTACTTGAAAAAGAAGTACCGATTTTTGGTGTTTGCATGGGACATCAATTGCTGGGACTGGCCAGCGGCGCTAAAACCATAAAGATGAAATTCGGGCACCACGGCGCCAACCATCCGGTGCAGGATCTGGATACCGGAAGGGTAGCGATTTCCAGCCAGAACCACGGTTTTGCTGTGGATATCGATACGCTGCCAAAGAATGCTCGGGTCACGCATTTGTCGTTGTTCGACGGCAGCTTGCAAGGATTTGAACTGGTCGGCCAGCGCGCATTCTGTTTTCAGGGGCATCCCGAAGCAAGCCCGGGACCTCACGATCTGGATTACTTATTCGACAGATTTATCGGCTTGATGGGGGAAAAGGGTGAAACGAAGGACAAGGGTGAAACGTGAATATGAAACATAAAGGGGGTTCACAGTTTTCATGCTTTTTATTTCATCGCAGATATGCCTAAACGTACCGATATAAATTCTGTTCTCATCATTGGTGCAGGCCCCATTATCATCGGGCAGGCTTGTGAATTCGATTATTCCGGCGCGCAGGCGTGCAAGGCGCTGCGGGAGGAAGGTTATCGCGTCATCCTGGTGAATTCAAATCCTGCCACTATCATGACCGATCCGGAAATGGCCGATGCCACTTATATTGAGCCAATTATCTGGCCAATGCTGGAAAAAATCATTGCCGTCGAGCGCCCGGATGCGCTGTTGCCGACGATGGGTGGACAAACGGCCTTGAATTGTGCTCTCGATCTGGCAAAAAATGGCGTGCTGGAAAAATACGGTGTCGAATTAATTGGCGCCTCGCGCGAGGCCATCGACAAGGCTGAGGATCGTGAAAAATTCAAGCAGGCCATGACCAGAATCGGGTTGGGTTCGGCGCGTTCCGCGATAGCGCACAGCCTGGAGGAGGCGCTGCAAGTACAGGCAATGGTTGGTTATCCCGCCATTATCCGTCCGTCGTTTACTATGGGTGGCAGCGGAGGCGGCATTGCCTACAACCGCGAGGAATTTCTCGGTATTTGTGAGCGTGG
>JBDTKY010000142.1:0-5624 GCA_039935055.1 Nitrosospira sp. | reverse complement strand
GTGCGACCCCTATCAGCGCAATCATGCCACGGGCAGCTTTATTGTCATTGATGAAGTCAATAACAATACCGTTGCTGCAGGCATGATATGCCCGGCAAAAGATTAATCTGATCATTTCTGATATTTTTCTGGTGATTCGCGCAAGACTGTTTAAATTGCGGATGCGGCTAAGGCGGACAATGCGGAGAGGGCGGCCTTTGCCGCTTTTATATTTTTTGGCGGGGAAAAGCCTAAATTGAATAGGGGTATAAAACTTTAATCATGGTTACGTTCTAATAAAAAATAGCGATAATATTTGCCGTTTCTTTTTGACCCATTCCTACTATCGATGACCTCATCATGACAAGTTTACAATCGGCGCTTCACTCCATACCGGCAACCGCCTTCACTTCTCCCATGCTGGGATTTGGCATGGCTTTTGCTGATCTGTATCGCCGCGAAGGGCTGGTAAAACTGGATCAGGCATTTCTCGATTTTCTGTATGAAGGGGAAGCCGGGTTGCGTGTCCGCCTGGATCATGCCCGCGCATATCCCGATAGTCTTGAGCGCAAAGACGAGTCAGCGCTGCTGATCGAAATTGCCCCATGGATGGAAGACTTCATTGCCCGGCTATTTGGCATCGAAGAAGAAGTCAGCGCCTTGGCTGCTCGCCATCATCGGCTTGCTCCGCTTTATTCATGCAAAAGGCAGTTCGTGCAGCGCCGGGCGATAAGCAAGGTGAGCGAGGCAGAAGCGACGGCGGCAGATGGAATTGCATTGGAAGAAAAACTGGCCGCCGATTTCGAGGCCCCTTTTTCCGAGCTGGCTTTCGCAACCGCGGTCACAAAATGGCTGCTGGACGAAAGTGCGAATGAAGAGCGGCTTAGGGCAGCTTTACTCTATGCAGCCTGGGCGCTTAAAACACCGGCAGGGCGAGAGCGCAACCAGGACGGGGTATTGTTCAAGGCCCCTGCCAAGCTTGATTATTTACATCTCCTGTCAACGGATACCGACAATATTGCGGGTTATACCGTGCACCGGCTTCATCATATACGCCGCCGCGAGGGTTTCGCGCTCACCGATCGGGGCACCGATCTGGTAGGCGCCCTGGATGAGGCGAATTATTGCATCTGGTGCCATGAGCAAGGAAAGGATTCGTGCTCAAAAGGACTCAAGGAAAAACCGAAGGCGCCTGGAGAGGCCGCATCTTTCAAAAAGAGCCAGTTAGGTGCGCTTCTTGCGGGATGTCCGCTGGAAGAGCGCATTTCCGAGTTTCACAAGCTCAAGACTCAAGGGGTAGCCGTCGGCGCCCTGGCGATGATTGTGGTGGACAATCCCATGTGTGCTGGTACGGGTCACCGGATTTGCAACGACTGCATGAAATCCTGCATTTACCAGAAACAGGAACCGGTCGATATCCCCCAGGCTGAAACACGCACACTCAAGGATGTACTCGAATTACCTTGGGGTTTTGAGATTTATAGTCTTCTTACCCGGTGGAATCCGCTTGATCTGCACCGCCCGGTGCCGAAGCCGCCGACAGGCCGCAAGGTACTGGTCGTGGGCATGGGACCCGCGGGATACACACTGGCGCATCACCTCATGAACGACGGTCATGCGGTGGTAGGCATTGACGGTCTCAAGATCGAGCCATTGCCGCCGGATCTTTCCGGAGTGAACCAGAAAGGAAAGCATGTTCCGTTCAGGGCGATTCAGGATGCGAGCGAACTCGATGAGAATCTCGATGAACGCATGCCGGGCGGGTTTGGCGGCGTCGCCGAATACGGGATCACCGTGCGCTGGAATAAAAATTTTCTTAAGTTGCTCCGGTTACTACTGGAACGGCGGGAGGAGTTTGCCCTTTTTGGCGGAGTCCGCTTCGGTGGCACGCTCACCGCCGATGACGCCTTGGCTATGGGGTTCGATCATGTGGCGGTGGCTGCGGGTGCCGGACGTCCCACTGTGCTGGATATGCCCAATGGTCTTGCGCGAGGCGTTCGTGCCGCATCCGATTTCCTCATGGCACTGCAGTTATCCGGAGCGGCTCAGACTAATTCCGTCGCCAACATGCAGCTGCGCCTTCCCGTGGTAGTGATCGGGGGAGGCCTGACCGCCATTGATACGGCAACCGAGGCGCTTGCTTATTACCCGGTGCAAGTGGATAAATTTCTCCGTCGTTATGAAATTCTCACCGCCGTGCAGGGCGAGACAGCCATTCGTGGCGCATGGGACGAGGAAGAGCGAGAAATAGCCGAGGAATTTCTCAGTCACGCCCGGGCCATCCGCGCAGAGCGCAAGGAAGCTGAAAGGGAAGGGCGGGCACCGCATATACTGGAACTGCTTCAATCGTGGGGGGGTGCCACTATTGCTTACCGGAAACGGCTTATCGACAGTCCTTCCTATACGCTCAATCACGAGGAAGTCGAAAAGGCGTTGGAAGAGGGAATCTGGTTTGCGGAAGGTCTCACGCCTGTACGTGTGGAGATCGACAAGTGGGAACACGCAAGGGCCGTGAAGTTCTCGGTACAAATCCTGGATGAAACGGGTTCATGGCACAAAACCGGGCAAGCTGAGTTACCGGCCCGCGCCGTCCTGGTTGCGGCAGGAACTCAGCCGAACACGGTACTTGCCAGGGAAGACGAAAAAAACTTCAAACTGAACGGACGTTATTTTGCGGCCTGTGATGAAAACGGCGAGCCGGTCAGCCCGCCTCGTGCCAACCCCAAGCCGGATACTTCGATGGTGCTGCTGAGCCGTTGCGAAGATGGACGTTTCATCAGCTTCTTCGGCGACCTGCATCCCTCTTACTCGGGCAATGTGGTTAAAGCCATGTCCAGCGCAAAACAGGGTTATCCGGTGGTAAGCCGGATGCTCGGACGCGTCGCGCCGGCATCCGCTAAACCCACCGGGCAGTTTTTTGCCGAAATAAACGGGCAATTACGCGCCACGGTATATAAGGTGGAGCGACTGACGCCTAATATTATCGAGGTGGTAGTGCACGCGCCGATGGCGGTGGAGCGTTTTCACCCTGGCCAATTCTACCGCTTCCAGAATTTTGCCACCCTCGCTACCACCGCGGGTGATACAAAATTGGCGATGGAAGGCATCGCTCTAACGGGGGCTTCGGTTGACGTTCCCCGCGGCTTGGTGTCGCTGATTGCCCTGGAAATGGGCGGGTCGGCAGATTTATGCGCCAGGCTCAATCCTGGCGATCCGGTAGTGCTAATGGGCCCCACCGGTACTCCCACAGAGATCTTGCCGGATGAAACCGTTGTGCTGGTAGGCGGCGGACTGGGTAACGCGGTGTTATTTTCCATTGGCGCGGCAGCGCGCGCTGCGGGATCGAGAATTTTATATTTTGCCGGTTACAAGAAACTGATTGATCGTTATAAAGTGGCGGAAATCGAGGCGGCGGCGGACATTGTGGTGTGGTGCTGCGACGAAGCGCCCGGTTTTAAACCCTCGCGGCCGGACGACCTTAGCTACGCCGGTAACATCGTGGAGGCGATGGTTGCTTATGGCAGCGGTACGCTGGGTCCTCAGAAAATTCTGTTGTCGGATGCCGACCGTATCATCGCCATTGGCTCCGATCGGATGATGGCGGCGGTGGGCGCTGCCCGTCATAACAAGCTCCAGCCTTATCTGAAGACAGATCACTTCGCAATCGGCTCCATCAATTCGCCGATGCAATGCATGATGAAAGAAATCTGTGCTCAGTGTTTACAACCCCACAAGGACCCGGAAACAGGAGAGGTCACCTACGTGTTTTCCTGCTTCAATCAGGATCAACCCCTTGATCAGGTTGATTTCGGCGGGCTGGCGTCGCGTTTACGCCAGAACAGCGTCCAGGAAAAGCTTACCACCCGGTGGATTAGCCATTGCCTGAAAGAATCGGATCAGGTTGGAGCGTAAATGAGCTACTTTCCTCAATCCGGACAATTCATCATGTTCATGTTCATTTATAATTCAGGCCTCGTCTGAACAGGACGGTGTCAGGCAACTTCCGCAAGGTAGCTGAAAAAAATAGGGAATATCCGCAAAATAAGGGAGATTATCAATGCATATAGGCATACCCGCTGAGATTCGCGGGGGCGAAACCCGCGTTGCGGCCACGCCGGAAACGGTGAAGAAATTTACCGCTAAAGATTTTCATGTCGTTCTGGTACAGTCCGGAGCAGGAGCCGGTGCGAGCATACCCGATGAGGAGTACCAGGCTGCCGGGGCAACCATCGTAGCCAGCGCAGCGGAGCTTTATGCCCAATCGCAAATCGTGCTTAAGGTACGCGGACCGGAATCCGGCGAGCTGGCGATGATACGCAAGGACGCCGTACTGCTAGGTTTGCTTTCCCCGCATCAGGCAGACGGCATCGAAGCGCTTGCACGTCACGGCCTGACCGCATTCGCCATGGAAAAACTGCCGCGAATTTCCCGTGCTCAAAGCATGGACGTGCTGTCGTCGCAGGCCAACATTGCCGGCTATAAAGCGGTGCTGATGGCGGCCAATGTCTATCAGAAATTTTTCCCCATGCTGATGACCGCGGCGGGTACAGTAAAGGCGGCGCGGGTGCTGGTTCTGGGTGCGGGTGTGGCGGGCTTGCAGGCTATTGCCACGGCTAAACGGCTGGGTGCGGTGGTTGAAGCGTTCGATGTGCGTCCGGTTGCGAAAGAGCAGGTAGAAAGTCTTGGCGCCAAGTTCGTTGAGGTTCCGCTGAGCGAGGAAGAAAAAGCGCAAGCGGAGACGGCCGGCGGTTATGCCCGTGAGATGTCTGATGATTATAAGCGCCGTCAGGGCGAACTGGTGCATCAGCGCGCGGCTGCGGCCGATATTATTATTACCACGGCACTGATTCCCGGACGTCCGGCTCCCGTTCTGATCAAGGAAGAAACTGTTCGCGCCATGAAACCTGGATCGGTGATCGTTGATATGGCGGTAGAAGCGGGCGGTAACTGTCTCTTATCGGAATTGGACAGGATCGTAGTGAAGCACGGCGTGCATCTTGTCGGTATCGCAAACCTGCCAGGACTGGTGGCGGCGGATTCCAGTGCGCTTTATTCACGTAACCTGATGAATTTTCTTAACCTTATGCTCGATGCGAAGAGCGGCGAATTCAAGGTGAATCGTGAAGATGAAGTCATCTCCGGGACGCTGGTCTGCGCGGATGGGGAAGTAACCGGCAAAACTTGAAAAGTCATGGGTAAGAAATAAAAAAGCACATATGCAGTTTTTCACGTTTTTCCTCCCCTGCTGTAATTAAAGGCCCGGAATTAAATAGTTAACGGATCGAAGGAGCAATCATGATCGGCGAAGTTGACCCAACTATCATTAACCTGACCGTATTCGTACTCGCGGTATTTGTCGGCTACCACGTGGTGTGGAATGTGACGCCGGCCTTGCATACGCCGCTCATGTCCGTGACCAATGCCATCTCCGGCATTATTCTGGTGGGTGCCATGCTGGCGGCGGGGCCGGCGGAAACCGACTGGGGCGTATGGCTGGGTGCAGTGGCGGTGACGCTGGCCGCAATCAATGTATTCGGTGGATTTCTTGTTACCCAGCGGATGCTCGAAATGTTCAGAAGAAAAGACAAAAAAGGAAGCTAGTAAATGTCCGCAAATTCGGTCGCACTCGCGTATCTGATCGCATC
>JBDTKY010000141.1:0-3979 GCA_039935055.1 Nitrosospira sp. | reverse complement strand
ATGACGGAGTCAATAGATGGGCGTTGCGCTGTAATCCTTCGAGCGGAAACCTGCATCCGGCCGAAGGTTATGTGCTATGTCCACCACTCACCGGTTTGCCGGGGGGCGTCTATCACTATTCGAGCCGCGATCACTTACTTGAATGCCGCGCCACGGTGGATGATCCACGATGGGCCGCAGCCTTTGCGGGCAGCGGCATACTGATTGGCCTGAGTTCAATTCACTGGCGTGAAGCGTGGAAGTACGGCATGCGTGCTTGGCGCTACTGCCAGCATGATTGTGGCCACGCCATCGCAGCGGTAGGTTATGCGGCGGCAGCCTTGGGCTGGCAGACGCGGCTGGTTTTCTCGGCTGCGGATGATGAGGTGGCTGCATTGCTGGGACTGGATCGTCAGGAAGATTTCGGGTCTGCCGCTGCATCCACCGAAAAGGAAACGCCCGATGCCCTGCTTTGGGTTGGTGATCCCGATGCGCGGCCTGGTCTTGGGCATCTGCTGCAAACCCTGCCGGCAAACCAGGAGCATGGCGGATGGCACGGACACGCCAACCAGCTGAGCAGAGCGCATGTGCCCTGGCCGGATATTGATTCGATTCATCGTATAACACACAAACCTCGCACATATGAATCGCACAAAGCTGCCCTTCCCCGTCCTGCACATGTCCTGCTGCAAAACAATCCCGCCATTGATCTCAGTTTCTCCCAGATTGCACGGCAGCGCCGCAGCGCGATAAATTTCGACGGTACCACGCACATTCCCGCCGCGGCTTTTCTTAGCATGCTGACCTGCCTGATGGCGCGCCACAATGTGCCGCCTTGGAATACTCTGGCATCATCCCCGGCCATGGTACACCCTATCATATTGGTACATCGGGTGTCTGGCCTGAAACCGGGGCTGTATGTGCTCCTGAGAGATCCGGAGATCTTGCCGGATATAAAGGAAGCCATGCATACCGAATGGCTATGGCAAAAGACCGGCCCGGATTATCTGCCGCTGTATTTGCTGCGCTCTTATGATCTGTGTGATGTGGCAAAGTTGATCTGTTGTCATCAGAACATTGCTGCCGATTCCTGCTTTTCGCTGGGAATGCTCGCGCAGTTCGATGCCGCATTGGATGAACCATGGCGTTACCGTCACCTTTTCTGGGAGTGCGGAATGCTAGGCCATGTGTTATATCTTGAAGCCGAAGCAGCCGGAATACGCGCTACCGGTATTGGTTGTTTTTTCGATGATGAAATGCACGCCCTGCTCGGAATCGAAGATCACTCGTGGCAGAGCCTGTATCACTTCACCGTAGGTAGTGCGGTGGATGATCCTCGTCTCTCGACCTTGCCACCGTATGACGTCCGGGCCTGACCCCCGAATCCTGATTTCACATGCTGCGCGGTTAACAAAATAACCGCGGCCGGCTGAGCTGATGAGTGCTGAGAGAAGGCAACGGAACCACGGGTCAGAATTTTTTCTGACCCCGGCAAAACGAAGAGGCGATAGAAAACCGCCTGCCATAAGAATGGGTCAAATTCGAACAAAGGTACGTAAAATCCCACAGGAGTTTGCGTAACCAACTGAGCAGTCGAAGAAAAGCAGAATTCATGAACTCCCAAAATTCGAGGTAGGTTAGCCGATCAATTTTGGAGGCTTGATACCCACGGAATCTTTGAGCCGCTCGTCGGAGAAATCACACTCCCCAGCAGGTTCACATGGCGTCAGGAAGCGGCGGAGCCGTGCCGCAACGCCTTGATGAATTCTTCGCGTTTGGCGGGGTCGTCGATGGCGGCGAACTGCTTGCTCGCACATCTGTTCGAAGACTGCTGGAAGCATCCCGAACGCGCCGTAGATCGGTGCTGGCTCGTCTCTGGGAGGCTGCCTGAATGGCGCCCGGCGTCTCAAATTCTGTGGGACTTTACGTACCTTTATTGAAAATTAACCCACGTAAGAACAACAGTAGCGGAAACAACCTGCGAGGCCGCAAGAGAAGCTATGGCGCAATCAGTCGATCGAGCGTCTCGGATACCGCCGCAAAGGCGCTTCAAGAGGCACTGGAGCCCATCACCATTCACCTGTCTGGGGCCGCGCGTGCTGCAGGTCAAGCTGAAGGCATGCTTATGCATGCCGTCGCCTCGTTTGGCTGGAAGTGGGCAATAGTAGCCGGAGGCGCTGCGACAGGCGGCATTATGGCCGTACAGCTGGCCGCCCTACTCACCGCCGAGTGGCAACGGCACCACTGACAGACCAGCGGACAGTGCTCCTGGGGGAAGTCGCCCAGCTGCAAGTACAGGCCGAAGACTGGGCTAAAAGAGGCGGACGGGCCAAGCTTGAAGTGTGCGGCGAACAAAAGCGTCTTTGCGTACGTGTTGACCGGACCACAGGTTTTGGGAAGAATGACGACTACTTCGTATTGCGGGGATACTGATAAGTATTAAAGGACCAGAATTATCAGAATCAAATCAGTTTGTTAATTAAATTTGCATGGGGTTTCGCGTAAACTCGCCGCCAGCGCGGTTTTAAGCCGGTTTTTAATCTTTCAATTTTAGCCAGTTCCAGGTCCGGATTTTGGAGGGAGTACCAAACAATTATGAGCACGAACACAAAAACCGGTCTTGTTGGATTTTTTGATATTCTGGGCTATCAGAATCTCCTTGAACAAAATGAGCCGGATGTAATAGCTGAAGAGGTGCTGCCAATACTTATTGGGCTGAAAAATTCAATAAAAGCGAATATCTATGATTTGCTGGAACTTGCAAAGGGATCTGAACTAAAAAAAACGATCGAACCTATCGTCGAGTCTATGGGTTGGCTAGTTTTCTCGGATACGATATTACTCACATTAGCTTTCAAAGAGGATGATGATTCATTAAATCATCTCTATTGGTTGGTTTTTCTTATGGCTTCAAAAGATATTCAAACGGAATTGTTTAATGCCGGATTACCCGCGCGCGGGGCAATAGATTACGGAAAGTTTTTTGTTCAAGAAAATTATTTTGCAGGTCGATGCATCGTGAAGGCATATAAATTAAGCAGTACGATTGAAATGGCGGCTTGTGTGTTATCTCATGAGGCCGTTATAACATTCGAGAGTAATAAGGATGTTGAGAACGCAGATGTTCGGTCGCGAATATTCAAAACGCTGGTTATCCCATACTTAGTCCCCACGAAGCAGGAGGAAGTACGCATGTATACTGTGAAAGCACGCTTAGCTTCAAACCCGAATATTCATGGAAAGGTAATGCGCGCCTTTTGGAGCAATACGAAAGACATTGCTCAAAGTGTCCGACCAAAAATTTCCAATACTGAACAATGGCTAGAATTTCTTGATTTTAAAAAATCCCCCTAATTAATCCGAAATTCATCCAGCCGCTCGGTACCGGTGATATTTGTTCGCAATATCTCAATCCATCAATAGGTTACGAATATCTTACTGCCCCTTGGAAGTTTCGACGGTTTGGGCGTACACTTCCATACTGCAAAGCCCCTGCCAAACGGACTATCGAACATGACAATGGATTGTCAGGACCTGCACGGCGCGCGGACCGATAAGCGTTTGAGGCACAGCCTTTCCGTGTGGATCGCGCTATGCAGTCTTTTACTGTTCGCATTTCCAATGACCAGCCACGCCACCGAAGAACCCGACTACAAGGTTGTCCAGAAGCTTGATGACATCGAGGTTCGCGAGTACGACGCCTACACCGTCGCCGAGGTATTGGTGCCCGGGCCTGCTGCGGAAGCCGGAAGTCTCGCCTTTCCCATCCTGGCGGGCTATATCTTTGGCAAGAACAAGGGCGAACGCAAATTAGCGATGACCGCGCCAGTGACGCAAGTTTCAGAACCGGTCAAGTTGGAGATGACCGCACCCGTCACCCAGATTCCCGCGCCGGGCGGCTTCAAAGTGCAGTTCGTGCTGCCCAAGGGAGTCACTATGGCCAGCGCACCGGAACCACTGGACGCGCGGGTCACGCTGCGCGACATTGGGCCCAGTCGCG
>JBDTKY010000140.1:0-9020 GCA_039935055.1 Nitrosospira sp. | reverse complement strand
TGGTTGTTTATCCTAAATCCGGCAGTTGGACGGGGCGGAGTGTGTGGTTTCGGGGTGCAGGGCAAGGCGTAACGACGCGGAATGGTGCGACCGCGCAGGGAGGAGCAGTGCCTTCCGCAGGAAGGTGTGACCCCGAAGCAGGATGCGGGCGCCTTGAAACGCGGCCGAGGCATCCCCTACGCTGCCCGATCCCCGCTTCGCGGGGCCCCTCGTGCAACGCTCCAGGGCGCCCCATTCCAAGGAGTTACAACGCAGCCCTGTGCCGCAAAATCCGCGCAATCCGCCCCGTAGCGGACCCACCCAAAAGGTGAAGGTCAAGTGATACAAAAAGTTTTTGTAAATCATGCTGTTAATCTAAGAAATGAGCGGTCAACTGCCGGATTTAGGTTTATACCTAACGATGCAATGCTGCACGGCTGCAATCCAGTCACTTTTAACGCAATTACGGCAGGTGGCGCAGTTGTACCAACCGTGCCAGGCCATAATGGATGAAGGCCAGCGCGGCGAGCACCGGCGCGAACAGATTAAAGAACGGTATAAATTGCACCAAACCGGTCAGCAGCCCCAAGCCCCACAGCGATGGCTGGTGAGCGGAAAATATGGCACGCATTTCTTCGCGGCTGGCATGCTCCGCCAGCGCGTCGTATCGAAACAGGCGCTGGTTCAGATACGCCGCGGCAACAAATGGGATGACTACCCCGGCACCAACCAACCACAAGGGAAGGGTGAGCACCCATATGACGATAAAGACTCCAATAGCGACTGAGGCATTGAGCAGACTGCC
The DNA here is from genome assembly GCA_039935055.1 of Nitrosospira sp. Lineage (GTDB taxonomy): Bacteria > Pseudomonadota > Gammaproteobacteria > Burkholderiales > Nitrosomonadaceae > Nitrosospira. The sequence goes on along the minus strand of JBDTKY010000140.1, from coordinate 8,236 downwards.
GGCAAGGCCGCCGCCATTCTCGCGCTTAAGTTGCGGATAATCGCGATCGGCTACCAGATGAACCAGGGCAGGCATGGCAAACAAGGCGGTAATCACTAGCGCAGTAACAAAAACCAGCGGCATAAAAAGAATCAGGTGCGCCACGCCCTGGATTCCGTACGCAATCCATCTCGGCTCGACACCTTCGAGCCAAGTTTGAATGCCAATTGCCGTGAGACCGCTTGCGATCCATCCAGAGAAAGTACCCCAGAAAGCGACGCCCAGGATCAGCCATAGCAGAGCGGCCGCCAGGATGGGCCAGATAACGATCCATAAGACCTGAAACCGGAACAAATCACGAAAGGCGCGCGAAAGCGCTTCGGACACAGAAATCATGCATTCTTCCTCGTAGGGTGGGACTCATTGAATTCCACTCTCGCATCCCGCGACTGCTTCGTAGGCGAATGAATTGTACCAGGTAGTCCGTTCCCAGATTTCCCTGCACGCCTCACCGCAGATTTTTCGCTCGAATCCACACATACCGCCAAGCGTGAAGCGCGCCGTGTAAGCGCCTGCGGCATCTCCGCCTTTGAGTTCAATAACCACACGTCCTATTTGCTCAAAAATCTTCAGTTGATAAGTATTGGTAAAATCCTTATAGAACTTTTCGGGAACGATAAATTTTTTACCATCAATGGAGACAAGAAAAGCCTCGGTGACGAACCGTGGAATGCCCCCGTCCATGCCCCACATGCCTGCGTCGGCTTCGCCGCACTCGCCATTCTTGCATGGGCGCTCCCGAAACGTAACGGCAACCTGCTTGCCGGAAGGCAACATGGATATTCTCTCGTGTACGAATGGAATCGCTCCCGTTTGCGCAAGCGCACCCAAGGGCACGAGGAGTACGAGGAGCAACGCAAAAGCCAAACCGGGGAGCAACGTTAGCTTCAAGAGGCTCAACATTGCCATAGGGTATCCCATCAGCAAACGCTACGCTATTTCAATGAATATCTTGCCGGTCACGGAAGCAGCCTGCAATTTATTGAAAAGCTGTTCAAAAGCCAGTCTGCTTTGCCCCACAAATCCCTCGCTTTTTGTCTGGCCTACCAGAATACACCCCTCCGTATCCACGGCTGTATTTCCGGGATGTATCCGGACCCCCTCGAAGTCAGGCACATTCAGTAGCAATGGAAGCTGACGATTAAATCGCTGCGAGTAGTTGATAATGACTTCATAGCGCCCCGCAGGAATGGCTGTCACTCCTTTGATCTTGACCGGCCTCACCGTATCTTCCAGTGTGTAGCATTCAGACTGACCATCCACGGACAGCTCGCCAATCGTGCTGTTTTCAGAGAGATCGGTTCTTTTAACATTCAGTTCCATTTTTCATTTTCCTCGCGAGAAGTGACCGTGGGAGTGGAATTATCAATCCCCGCCGGGCTCGTTTATTCTGTCCAACTTGCCCTTTCTCCAGGCTCGACAGGCGAATTCCGTTGTTGTCGTGCATTGCCATGCAAAGCGACACAAGTTTTATTATAGTACTGCGGGTGGAAAAATCATCCTCGCCGCCAAGTGGTACCTTGCGGGCCGTCTTCCAGAATAATTCCAGCATCCAGCAGTTCCTTGCGGATGCGGTCAGCTTCACTATAATCTTTGTTTGCACGGGCAAGGAGGCGGTGTTGAATCATTTGCTCGATACGCTCCGGGGTAAACACGGAATCTCCCACGGTCGCACTATCCTGGAGATATTGCTGTGAATCCTGTTGCAGCAACCCTAATACGCTACCCAGCGCTTTCATCAATGCCATGTCCGTTGATGATCCGGTTTTGTTGGCTTCATTGGCAAGATCAAACAACACGGCGATAGCGTCGGAAGTATTAAAGTCGTCGTTCATCGCGTCCCTGAAACGCCGTGCATGGGGCTCACTCCATTCTATCGCCGTGGCAATCTCGTTTACTTCACTTCCTTTCAGTGCTGTGTAAAGCCGGTCGAGCGCACGTTTGGCGTCTTCCAGATGCTGGTCGGAATAGTTTAGCGGGCTGCGATAATGCGCGCGCAGGATGAAGAAACGTACCACTTCCGGTTGATAGCGATTGAGTATTTCGCGCACGGTGAAAAAATTACCCAGCGACTTGGACATCTTCTCATCATCGACACGCACGAAACCATTGTGCATCCAGTAGTTGACGAAAGGATGATCATGCGCGCCTTCGCTTTGCGCTATCTCATTTTCATGGTGAGGAAACTGCAAGTCCTGTCCGCCGCCATGTATATCGAAATGCTCGCCCAGATAATGCTCGCTCATCGCCGAGCATTCGATATGCCAGCCGGGACGTCCCATGCCCCACGGCGAATCCCACTGCGGTTCGCCGGGCTTCGCAGCCTTCCATAACACGAAATCCAGCGGATCTGTTTTGTGCGGATCAATGACCACACGTTCCCCCGCTCGCAGATCGTCGAGCGATTTTCCGGAAAGTTTTCCATAATCCGGAAATTTGTGCACGGCATAATATACGTCGCCGTTGGCCGCGGCGTAGGCAAGATCCTTATCCACCAGGGTGCGGATCATGGCGACCATTTTTTCCACATGCCGGGTAGCTCGCGGCTCGCAAGAAGGCGGCATGACGCCGAGCGCGGCAGCGTCTTCCTCCATCGCCTGGATAAAACGGGTGGTCAGCGTTTCGATAGACTCATTGTTTTCCTGCGCACGCTTGATAATTTTGTCGTCGACATCAGTGATATTGCGCACATACGTGACATCAAGACCGCTCGCCCGTAACCAGCGCACCACCATATCGAATACCACCATCATACGCGCGTGGCCGAGATGGCAATAATCGTAGACTGTCATGCCACAGACATATATTCTGGCTTTACCGGGCGTCAGGGGAATGAAATCCTGCTTATCCCTGGCAAGTGAATTATGGATCTTGAGCATCTGGCGAGATTGTGAAATAGACGGGCTTCTTGGTAGAATCGGCAGGCCTCTTGGCAGAAGCTAGAATATTCTGGGCTAGCTCAACAAAAAACCGGAGCAGTATAGCATAATGAAAACGTTAAATTTTCACCGGGTAAATGCGTCCATGGCAGCTTGTGCCGCCACTTTGCTTCTGGCGAGTTTCGCCGCATATGCCGATGAAAACGAAGAAGTTGCCAAACTTTACAAACAGGGAAGTCTGGCCAAAGCGCTGGAACAAGCGGAAGCTTATCTTGCCACCAAGCCCAAAGACCCCCAAATGCGCTTCCAGAAAGGACTGATCCTTACCGAGCAAAACAAGATTGCTGATGCCACCAGGGTATTTTCTTCATTATCGGAAGATTACCCGGATCTGCCAGAACCCTATAATAATCTTGCCGTGCTCTACGCCAGCCAGGGTCAGTATGACAAGGCCAAGAGTGCGCTGGAAGCAGCGATACGCACGCACCCCAGCTATTCCACTGCGCACGAAAATCTGGGCGATATTTATGCCAAGATGGCAAGTCAGGCATATGGCAAGGCTTTTCAACTGGACAAGGGTAACGCCGCTGCGCAGACCAAGCTTGCGATGATCAAGGACTTGTTTTCCGGCAGATCCAAAGAAATTCAGAACGTATCCACTAAACCCCCAGGCGATTTAGTGGCCCAGAGCCCGGAAAAAATCGCGCAGAAAGCACCGGAAAAAGGCGCCGGGAAACCCGTGCCGGAGAAATCAGCCATTGCTGAAAAACCGGCGCCGGAAAAAGCCGTGACCTCGGACAACGACTCCAATGAAATTCTGAAAGTGATAAACGCCTGGGCCAGGGCATGGACGGAAAAGGATGTCGCCGCATACCTTGCATTTTATACAAGCGATTTCCATACCCCCCGCGGCACATCACGCTCATCATGGGAAAAAAACCGCCGTGAGCGTATTAGCAAGCCAAAATCCATCCATGTCGAAATTATCCACCCAAAAATCAGCTTTACCGATGCGAGGCATGCCAGGGTGAGCTTCAGGCAATCATATCATTCCGATACGATTAAAAGTACTACCACCAAAACCATCGAGATGATCAAGATGGAGGGAAGCTGGTTGATAAAGCAAGAGCAGGTGGGACGATGAAATCATCCATCAATCCGATTCTTCCAAAGCGTAGTCTATCAATTACTACTGCGCTTACTACAGCTGCAATAGCCGGATTATGCCTCGCGGCCAGCGGCGCGCTGGCGGGTGATAACTCGATTTTGACCGAACTCCCCATGACCGGACCGGAATCGGTGCTCGTCAAAAGTCTTCAGCAAATTGCAGAGAGCCGCATGGATTCGGCCTTGAGCGGAATCGAGCAGTTGCTCAAGACTAATCCCAACTTCCGGCTCGCACATCTGATTAAAGGCGACCTGCTGCTGGCTCGCGTCCGCCCTATCAGCGACATGGGCGATACTGCGGGAATCCCGCAACAGGATATTGCCGATCTGCGCGAGGAAGCACGAGCAAGAGTGCAGCGTCATCAGGGACCGGCTCTCCGTAATATGACGCCAAAATATCTGCTGCGGATGCAGCCGGAACAGAAATATGCAATTATCGCTGATACGCGCAAATCCCGGCTTTATCTGTACCAGAACGTCGATGGCGAAGCCCGCTATCTTGCCGATTATTACATCAGCAGCGGCAAGAATGGATCACAGAAATTGAAGGAAGGTGACAAGAAAACCCCTGTCGGCGTGTACTTTGTTACCGCCAGCCTGCCGCGCCAAAAACTCACGGATTTTTATGGCAGCGGTGCATTCCCCATCAATTATCCCAACGAATGGGATAAACGGCATGGACGTAATGGTTTTGGTATCTGGCTGCATGGTACACCCTCTAATACCTACAGCCGCCCTCCCCGTGCCAGCGACGGTTGCGTAGTGCTGGCCAATCAGGATATGGATGCCGTAGGAGCGACACTGCAAGTCGGCATTACACCCGTCATCATCAGCGACGAAATGGAATGGACAATGCCTGGTAATGCAGCCGTTCTGCGTGAAAAACTGTCGCAGCATCTGGAAAGCTGGCGGCGCGACTGGGAAAGTGGAAAAGTCGATGCCTATATCAGGAACTACGGACATGATTTCTCCAGCGGCGATCAGAACCTGGCCGAATGGGTAAAACACAAACGCCAGGTGCAAGCTTCAAAAAGCTGGATCAAGGTGGGCATCAGCAACGTTGGTATGTATCTTTACCCGGGCAGAGACGATCTGGTAGTGGTCAATTTTGATCAGGAATATTCCAGCAACAATCTTTCAAACAAAATGAAAAAACGCCAATACTGGATGAGGGAGAATAAGAATGGGCGATGGAAAATTATTTACGAAAATGCGGCATAATCATGAAAAATCAGTCAGTTAACTCTATTTTACAGGAAACCCATGCATATCATCAGGCTTCTCACTGCTCTCTCGCTCCTTTTTAGCATTGCTGCTCATTCGGCCAATGCTGCCAATCTTCAGGTTGAAATCAAGACCAATTCGGGTAATATAATACTGGAACTTTATCCCGGTAAAGCGCCCAAGACTGTGGAAAATTTTTTGAGCTACGTAATGGATGGTCACTATAAAGGTACTATTTTCCACCGTGTCATTCCGGGATTCATGATTCAGGGTGGCGGATTCGACAAGACGCTCAAGCAGAAACCGGCGAGGCCGCCTATTGAGAACGAAGCGGCTAATGGCCTCAAGAATGAGATCGGAACAGTGGCGATGGCCCGCACCTCGGATCCGCACTCCGCTACTGCTCAATTCTTTATTAATGTAGCCAATAACGCGTTTCTCAACTATACCGCCCCGACTCAACAAGGCTACGGCTATACCGTATTTGGAAAAGTAATCCAGGGAATGGAAGTGGTCAATAAAATTGCCGCTATGCCCACAGGCTCAAGTGGGCCTTTTCCAAGCGATGTACCCAAGCAAACGGTAATAATTGAAGAAATCAAACTCCTCACGACGGACTCCGCTGTCGCTGCCACCATTCCCTGACAAATAAGGACAAACATGATTAAACTGCATACCAATCACGGCGTCATCACTCTCGAACTCGACAGTGAAAAAGCGCCATTAACTGTTCAGAATTTTATTGACTATGTGAATAGCGGACATTACGACAATACCGTATTCCATCGCGTAATTGACGGCTTCATGATCCAGGGAGGCGGATTCGAGCCGGGCATGAGTCAGAAAAAGACGCGGGCCCCGGTTCAAAACGAGGCCGCCAACGGCATCAAGAACGATAAATATACCGTCGCAATGGCGCGCACATCCGACGTACACTCCGCCTCCTCACAATTTTTTATCAATATCGCTGACAATAATTTCCTCAATTACACTGCATCGACCTCCCAGGGTTTCGGCTATTGCGTGTTTGGCAAGGTCGTGGAGGGCCAGGATGTGGTAGACCGGATCAAGAAAGTGAAAACCGGTGATCGAGGCGGCCACCAGAACGTACCACTTGAAGACGTGGTAGTGCAGAAAGCGGAAGTAGTTTAATGACCGGAGCCCGGAATTCGGGGGTTGCGGATTAAAACTCGCCGAACGTAGTAACTGGAAAGTAGATTTTGCGGCAAGTAAGATTGCATCAGCTTTGTTCAACCATTGGCCAAAGAGAGACTTGCGCTGCAGGCTGCCCCGCCGGATGGGGGCAAGGTTGACGTGAAGCATGTATACCGCAAGGGTGGCATCGACTGGAACAGCCTATTATCCTAAATCCGGCAGTTGATCGCTTATTTATCAGGTTGTCGCGATGACAAATAAAAATATTTTGTGCTATTTGACCCTCACCTTCTGGGTGAGCCCGCTACAGGGCAGATTGCATAGTTTTTGGGGCGCAGGGCAGCGTTGCAACTCCTTGGAATGGAATGGCCATTCCGCGTCGTTGCGCCTTGCCCTGCACTCCAAAAACCACACACTCCGCCCCGTCCAACTGCCGGATTTAGGATTATTGAACGACGATATCTTCTTCATAAGGAAATCATGTCCGCTTTTCGAATCCTAGCAGCCATATTTACCAGTATTTCGTTAATTACGCTCGGCGGATGCGCAACCACCACTGCAGGGGGAGCGGTTGGTGCAAACCGATCTCAATTCATGCTTATCTCCTCGGAGCAACTGGAACAAACAGCTGCTCAAGGCTATACCAAGCTTAAGTCGGATGCGACACAGCAAGGTGCCCTGAACCAAGATCAGAAGATGCTACAGCGGGTACAGGCAATAGCCCGCCGGATCGAACCGCAGACCGCCACATTCCGCCGCGATGCGCCCGGCTGGAAGTGGGAAGTCAATATCATTGAAAGCAACGAGCTCAACGCATTCTGCATGCCGGGCGGCAAGATCATGTTTTACTCCGGACTGATCAATCAATTACAACTTACTGATGAAGAAATCGCGGTTGTGATGGGGCATGAAATCGCTCATGCACTACGCGAGCACTCGCGTGAGCAGGTATCACAGGCAATCGCCGCGCAAGCCGCAATGGGGGTCGGATCCGCGGTGCTTGGTCTTAGCCAGAATGCAACCCAACTTGCCGGTATCGGTTACGAAGCGCTGATAGCAACCCGTTTCAGCCGTACCGATGAAGCTGAGGCCGATCGTATCGGCCTGGAACTGACCGCTCGCGCAGGTTACAATCCACGTGCCGGCATTACATTGTGGCAAAAGATGATGAGAGCCAATAGTGGCGGTCAGCCACCAGAATTCCTGAGCAGCCATCCGGCAGACTCAACCCGCGTTCAACAGATTGAATCGTTGCTGCCAATTGTTACTCCGCTTTACGAAGCGGCACGACGCAAAGGCTGACAATCGCTGTTTCCACGATAGGCGGCGTCTGACGCATTACAATAATCCTAAATCCGGCAGTTGACCGCTCATTTATTAGATTAACAGAATGATCTACAAAGATTTTTTGTATTACTTTACCTTCACCTTTTGGGTGGGTCCGCTACGGGACGGATTGCACGGATTTTGCGGCACATGGCCGCGTTGTAACTCCTTGGAATGGAATGACCATTCCGCGTCGTTACGCCTTGCTCTGCACCCCAAAACCACACACTCCGCCCCGTCCAACTGCCGGATTTAGGATAATTATGCTGTCAACCCCCGTGCCAGATCTGCCTTGAGATCTTCGACTGCTTCCAGTCCCGCTGCGATACGTAGCAGGCCTTCAGTGATTCCCGCCGCATCCCGGCTTTCCTGGCTAATGCGGGCATGGGTGGTGGTGGCGGGATGCGTAAGCGTGCTCTTGGTATCGCCCAGGTTAGCGGTAATAG
>JBDTKY010000139.1:0-5467 GCA_039935055.1 Nitrosospira sp. | reverse complement strand
GGCGGAAGAAGAACGTCTCATCCGTAACGACCCGATGGGTCAGGGCAACCAGTTGTTGCAGAAGGTATTTGGTACGCTTAAACCCAAATAGTCCATCAGGTGGTTCTCCGAACCTACTTGAGTGCTTGCGATCGGTTTGCGGCCATTTACGCCGCCGTTTTTGTACGGCGTCTCTGCATCAATCCATGGTCAAGCCATGGACTTCTCCCCGCCGATAGAGCCGACTCGCAACCTGCCTCGCCATCATCTTGCCAATGGATTGCCTGGATTAAATGGTGCCGATGTCATATATAGAATATTTAAATCTGAATGCTCCACCGTGTAGATCCCTTGATTATAAGCCGCTTGGCTATTGTTTCATGGGAACACGCCACAACGCGTAATATGTCATATAATTAGCGCGTGGAGACCGGCGTGGGAGCGTTGACGTTGACGTATTTTCCAAAGAGGTCATCGAGCGTAGCTTGGTATGCATTTAACTTAGGGTTTTTCCTGTATGTATCTGCAAGTTCGAGCACTTTATCGTTAAAGGTTTCGTCGCCAGTGCGCATAGACAGCGTTACCGATCCATACGTGGCGAACTCATTGTCCCAACGCGCACGTATGGCTGCCCAGAACTCGGAGGTTGAATTCCAATAGGCCAGAGCAGGTTTAAAGTCGTGACCACTAATGCGCCGGTACTCGTTGAAACCGAATTCTCGGACCAATACCGCGTCTTTGCCATCTTCTCCGCGTACTACTTTAGTGTTGTCCTGCTCATGCGTCCAACCCTGCGGGGTGATCGTCTGACGATTCTCGGTGTTGATTAGCTGATAGTCGCCGCGCTTGGTATATTCACGCCGAGGCAGTGGCCGCCAGCTACGCTCAGAGGTCCAGGTTGACACGCCGTACCGGTGGTTCCACTTACCGTTGCCGGAATAACGCGGCGCATCATTGACTTCATAAACCAATTGTGTCCATGTGCCAGGTATCGCAGCAGCCTCACGCTCTCGCAGCTCGAAGCGCTGATTGCCGACGTATACCCAGTGCTTCGGGGATTCATAAATCCAGTCCTGCCGCCAATGCTTGGTTACCATACCGCCGCCCATTACAAGAATATGCTGCAACGAAATCCGCTTTCCGGTGTCTTCGACCAGCACTACGGTCTCGAACGCGGCGCTGCGCTTGGGGTCCTTTCGTTCGTAACCCAGCTTCAACACTGCAGTCTCCTCGAAATTGAACGTGACCTGATACCCGCCCAGCATTGCGAGAATAGCCCGTCGATCGCAGTCGAAAGGGCGTTCATCGGCAGAACAGCCAGCAACCGGTCTTTCAACAGTCGGATAGACGGGTGGGCTTGGTTTTGTCAGGTAAGATTTGCCAGCACATGCGGTGAGCAGCGGTAGCATGAGCAGCCATGTTGCGATTGCAAATGAATGTTTCAAGAGTATCTCCCTGTAAACGAAGCCTTTGATCGATCAGAAGAATTCGATGCGCCTGAAAATCGTTATGCCATGGTACATGGATGATGGATGGCATTTTTACTCTACTCCCACACATATGTGCAATGATAACTCCCGCCCGCTTTGCCGAATGGTTTACGCTATTTAACCGATCCGATGAAGGAAATGCCAAGCTTCATTTTTTTACCAGATAATTAAATTCGCTGACGCAGCAAGTTCATGGAGCCACTTATTTATTAATATAAATAATAATCATTATTATTTGCTATGTAAATAGCGATTCAAAATCTCTTTGCTCATGGTTCTTTTCCGGATGGCGAGATGGCTCTATATCGGTTGTATAGCCAGGATGCTTGTATGCTCATGATGCATTCTGTCCTGTCTGACAAGGCTGATGGATATCATGCGGCGACAACAGCGATTATCATCCGGATGAGCAAGCAGCGGGCGCACCGGATCGGAACGGCAAGCTGGACGGAACATTTAATCCATCTCTCCATTAGCTGACAATTCGTTCTATTTCTTCGGGAGTTCCTCCGCAAGCCAGTCGATCAGATTCCCGATCAATTCGTCGCTCGCTTCGGTCAGTGCGTACACTGCTCCTACGGCGTTGGCCGCGGGGGCTGCCTGTTCCATGCTAAAGCTGCGCTGAGCCAATAACAAACGCGTGCTACGCTCGATAAGGCTGGCGCGTAACCGGACTGCAGCGCGGCTTTGATCGGGTGTATCGAATACCTGGGTGAATTCTTCCAGTTCAAGGTGCAAAGCATAGTCCGTCCGTACATTGTCGCTGGCGCTTACCACCGCGTCATTACTGATACCGGCGATACGGCTCTTGATCCGCTGGGTGAGCAAGGCCGCCGGTGCCGCCGCCCAGCGGCTGCTCGCATAGGCATATGATTGCGCGAGATTGTGATAAGTCAGGCGATATCGAATTGCCAGGCTATCCAGCCACGCGGGTGATGTCGCCGCCACCAGCAGACTTGCCGATAGCCGCGGCTGACTGGAGGTGCCGGCGGCGTTGGACGCAGTGGATGACCGCTGCAAACCGAAGTCGTATATTGCCATGGGCGTCTGAGTGCGGGGTGCCGCGCATCCCGCAAGCAGCATAATCGCAAGAACCAGAAATTTTCTCATTTGGGAATTCCTTGAATTGGTACAGGTGGTGCGAAGCCATCTTCCCCCGGCCCCGGCGGTGGCGGCGATCTGCCAAATAGCAGACTCCGGGGCTGCTCTTCCAGTTGCATGAGAACGCGATCCACGCTACGGGAATTACGTGTGATGCCTTCGGTTGCTTCACGCAGCTTGTGCATGGTTTCAGTCAGTTCACCGGCCGTATGCGACAAGCTATCGACAGCTCCTCCCCGCTGATTTATTTTTGTTGTGATCTGGTTAAGATCGATCACCAGTTGATCAGTACGTTTTAATACTGAGCTTGCGTCAGCTGCCAGGCCAGGCAAGGATTTGAGTCCGGGTTTCAGTTCGCTGACGGCCCCGCGCAAACTGCCGGTCAGACCCTCGGTATTTTCCAGTATGTGTGAAAACCGTGCCTGGTTCTGATCGCCAAGCAGCAAATTCAACCGCTCTGCCAACCCATTTGCATTGCTGAGCAGGCGTTGCCCCGACTCGGCGATGCTGTCCAGCGCGGAGGGACGAAAGGGAATCTGCGCAGGATTGTCCGGGTCCGTATTCAACCGCTCAGCTTGCTTGCCGTCATCATTCAATTGCACGAACGCGAGGCCTGTCAAGCCCTGATAGCCGAGCTGCGCATATGCATTTTTGGTCAGCGGCAGATCTTGATCGACAGCAATACGAATGAGAATGGCGTGCGAATTTTCTGGATCCAGGCGGATATTCTCGACTTTGCCGACGCTCACTCCACGGTAACGCACTACCGCCTGAGGATTGAGACCGGTGATAGGGAATTCCGATATCAGCAGATATTTATCACGTGCAGCGGTTCCTCCACCGAACCACATCGCGACGGCTGCTACAGCAGCACTTAGAAAAATTACGAATAAACCCGCCGCAAGGGCATGGGCACGGTTTTCCATAATAACTCCTTATAAAAAATCGCCAGTATGTGCCAATGCTCTTTTGCCACGCTCACCGCGAAAAAAATCTGTGATAAACGGATGATTTGTTTTAATGACTTCTCGCAGACTGCCTAGTGCCACGATACGCCGTTCCGCCAGGACGGCCACGCGATCGGATAATGCCACGAGCGTATCCAGATCATGCGTCGCCATAACGATGGTGAGTGTCAATTCGGTACGCATTGTCCGGATCAGCTCGACGAATCCGTCACTCAGTTCCGGATCCAGTCCGGCGGTCGGCTCATCCAGGAATAGCAATTCCGGATCCAGCGCCATGGCTCGCGCCAGCGCGATGCGTTTAATCATGCCGCCGGAAAGCTGCGCGGGCATCTTGCTCGCGTGCTGTGGTTCGATATCCACCATTTTCAGTTTGAGCATGACCAGGTCGCGTATCATGCCCTCATCCAGCGTGTGCAACTCGCGCATCGGCAACGCGATATTGTCATATACCGATAGTGCGCTGAATAATGCGCCTTTTTGAAACAGCACTCCGCAGCGGTTGCGCATGGATTGCATTTTTTTGCGGTCATGGCCATACAAGGGTTCGCCGAAAATACGGACAGCACCTTCCGCCGGCATCTCCAGACCCAGCATCTGCCGCATCAATGCGGTCTTGCCGCTGCCGGAGCCACCTGCCAGCGCGAGCACTTCCCCATGGCGCACGCAAAGATTAATGTCTTCGTGTACTACATGGTTGCCGAAGCGGGTATGCAGTCCTTCGACCTCGATAATGCACGCTTCGTTCGTCATCCGCTATCGCCTTACTTTAATCCAACGTTGGAAAAAACAATGGCGAAAATCGCATCAATAATAATCACGATGGTGATCGCGGCTACGACTGAATTTGTGGTGCCTGTGCCCAGGCTCTCGGTATTGGATTTGATTCTCAAGCCGAAATGGCAGGAAATTAGCGCGATCACCATGCCGCATACCACACCCTTGCCCAACCCCAGCCACAAATTGGCAACAGGTACTACATCCGGCAGCTTATTCAGGAAAAACTGATAACTCAGCCCTAGCTGAATTTCGGCAATAACCATCCCTCCCGCCAGTGCGACGGCGCTGGTCCATAACACCACCAGTGGCATCGCTATACCCAGCGCTATAACTTTTGGCAGGATCAGCCGCAGGCTGTGAGGTATCCCCATCACAGTCAGCGCATCCAGTTCTTCGGTTACCCTCATTACGCCCAACTGTGCAGTCATGGAAGATCCGGAACGCCCCGCTACCAGTATTGCGGCAAGCATGGGACCGAGTTCACGAATGATGCTGATGCCAAGAATATTGATGATGAATATGTCGGCGCCAAACGTCTGCAACTGTCTGGCGGAGAGAAAACTTAGTACGATGCCGATAAGAAATCCTACCAGCGCGGTAATGCCCAGCGCCTGCGCGCCGGTACGATACAGATTCGCCGAAATTTCACGCCATGGGATACGCGTGGGGTGATCGGCCAGATATTTTGCATCAAGCAGCATTTGCCCAATCAGTATGACGAGGCCGGTCGAATGTTCTTTCAGCAAAAATGCAGCCCTTCCGAGAAGGGTAATGGGCCACAGCAAATCACGAGGAATGGGCGCGGGAGAGGCGGGTGCTTCCTTCATGCGATTGAGCAACCTTTCCTGCTCGGGCCGTAGCTGCAAATAGGGAGGGCGGCATGCGCCCCAGGCCCGCCACAGCAGCACCGCACCGGCATCATCCATCTGTTCGATTCCGGTCAAATCCCACTGTAATTCCGGATCGGCTGCGTATGCGACCAATTCGGCCGACAGCGGCTGTATCCGTTGCCCGAGAGCAGCCAGCGTATACCTGCCGGTCAGTATCAACCGGGGCGCGCCATCCTCACCGGTTACGCGACGCAATACCACTGACGAATTGCCTTGCTGATTCTCCGGCATCATGATGGGTCCGAGCAATTAACGATACGGC
>JBDTKY010000138.1:0-3995 GCA_039935055.1 Nitrosospira sp. | reverse complement strand
GCAGGAATCTCTGATTCGCAATTTTCTGGCCGAACACCGCGACATTGTGCTCAAGCCGCTCGACGGCATGGGAGGAGCCAGCGTATTCCGCATTCACGGTGCCGATCACAACATCAGCGTAATCCTGGAAACCCTTACGCACTATGGAACGCGCACAATCATGGTGCAGCGGTACATTCCCGATATCGCTCAAGGCGATAAACGCATCCTGCTGATCGCCGGGAAACCGGTGCCTTACTCGCTTTCCCGCATTCCCAAGCCAGGCGAAACACGCGGCAATCTTAACGCAGGAGGGACAGGTGTTGCGCAGCCACTCACCCGGCGTGATCGCGAAATCGCTGAAGCGTTGGGTCCCGCGCTATACGATGAAGGCTTGATGCTGGTGGGGCTGGACGTGATTGGTGATTATCTTACCGAAATAAATGTTACCAGTCCTACCTGCATGCAGGAGATCGCCGGCCAGACGGGGTTCAACTCGGCGAAAACGATGGTGGATGCGCTCGAAAGCCATATAGCGAAGCGATACGCAACTGTCATTTCTCCGTTTGAAGCGGAGCTTTCTCCATGACTCCGGCAATCGAAGTCAGGCAGGTGCACAAGCGTTTCGGTGCATTGCATGCCTTGAACGGCATTGATCTCGAAATCAATACCGGCGAATTCTTTGCTTTGCTTGGCCCCAATGGAGCTGGAAAGACGACGCTGATCAATATTATCGCGGGTCTTACCCTTGCCAGCAGCGGGAGTGTCAGGGTAATGGGGCATGATGTCGTCGCCGGGTACCGTGAAGCACGCCGCATGTTAGGCGTGGTACCGCAGGAGTTGGTATTTGATCCATTCTTTACCGTTCGGGAAACGCTTGTGTTCCAATCCGGCTATTACGGCCTCAGGAATAATAACGGCTGGATTGACGAGATAATCCACCATCTCGACCTTGCCGATAAGGCCGATACCAACATGCGTTCGTTGTCCGGCGGCATGAAACGGCGCGTACTGGTAGCGCAGGCATTGGTCCACAAACCCCCGGTGATCGTTTTGGATGAACCCACCGCAGGCGTAGATGTGGAATTGCGCCAAGCCCTTTGGCGTTTCATCAAGCAATTAAACCGCAACGGTCATACCATTGTACTCACTACGCATTATCTCGAAGAAGCAGAGGCTTTATGTAACCGCGTGGCAATGCTCAAAAATGGCAGTATCGTTGTGCTTGATAGCATCAGAAATCTCCTCGGCAACATTTCCGGACACCGGATACGAGTGCGGTTATCTCCCGATACGCTGCCGGCAGCGTTACAGCTACTGACAGTCAGCCACGACCAAGGCTACTACGTTCTGGCAATCGAGCAATACTCCCAGCTTGACAATGTGATGACAGCATTACACGCGGCCCAGACCCAGATCCTTGATCTGCAGATATTGCAACCTGATCTGGAAGAAGTGTTCGTAAAGATCATGCGCAGTGCAGAGAGTCTGGAACCTGCATCGGTATGAATGGATTTCTTACGCTGCTCTACAAGGAACTCCTACGATTCTGGAAAGTCGGGTTCCAGACCGTATTTGCACCCATGCTGTCTACCTTGCTCTATCTGTTGATTTTTTCTCATGCACTGGGAGAACGGGTACAGGCGTATCCCGGTGTAACCTACACTGTTTTTCTGATTCCGGGACTGGTGATAATGGCTATGTTGCAGAACGCTTTCGCTAACTCCTCATCAAGCCTTATTCAATCGACGGTCTCGGGTAATCATATCTTCATGCTGTTATCGCCGCTTTCTTACCAGGAAATATTCACCGCTTATGTACTGGCATCGGTAGTTCGTGGTCTCGTGGTAGGACTGGGTATCTACGTGGTGACGCTGGGATTTTTTGAACTTCCCCTGTACTCTTTCGCATGGGTATTCGCATTTGCCTTGATAGGCACCGCGTTGCTGGGCGCCTTAGGCATCATTGCGGGAATCTGGGCGGAAAAATTTGAGCAGCTTGCTGCGTTGCAAAACTTTGTCATCCTGCCGCTGACGTTTTTATCGGGAGTTTTCTATACGATCCCCTCGTTGCCTCCATTTTGGCAAGGATTATCGTATGTAAATCCGTTCTTCTACATGGTAGACGGGTTTCGCTACGGTTTCTTTCGCACCTCAGACGTTTCACCCTACCTCAGCCTTGGGACTCTGGTGGCATGTTTCCTGGCGGTTTCATGGTGGACATTGCGAATGCTGAAAATAGGGTACAAAATCCGAAAATGATCCGTAGTGGTTATCCACAACTTCCATTTTTTCAGCAGAGGCGCAAAGGAGATTGAAAGCAATTTTTGCTGCTAGGTGTAACGGCTCACGTTTGAAACCGGGCATTCTCGCATTTGACGTATTTTCTGACTCACAATAAGGCCCATTGGGAGCGAAGTTCTCCTGAAAACGATAGTTTCCAGGAAGCTTACTGAGCGGGCCAAAATCAAACTATGTACATCCAAAAATAGCTCTCAAAACGCTCTTTCGAAACCACAATGCAAAAATAGACTGGCAAAAATGAATTTTGGAAGTCGGAAAACCAACACAAGACTTGCACAGTCACTTATTAAGAAGCAACTTAGTATTTAAAGGTCTTTAAGCAGCTTTTCTTTTTACAAGACTTGCGAAACGGCTCGCCTGGTTCCCGACAACTTTCAATAAACGGCTGGGTGAATCTTTACCAAAGCGTTCAATATTTTTCATGCCATCAACAATACTGCAAGTACCAGAAGGAATAAAATTGGAGCTCAAGTAACTTGTAAGCACAAATCTGGCTCTATTTTTGAATTCTGCCAGGACGGGTTCCCGGCCGTACATTCTACCTTCTTCCATGAGCTTGAAGCTATCGACGACAAAGCCCTTGTAAGGCCCAAAGACATGAGAAAGGTCAGTCGTGCGCACAGCTTGAGCTGTGTTACCAAGCTCTTCATCTATATTTTCTGGTAGCTGTTCGCCCATCTTTGTAAACATTATGCATGTTTGAATACCTCGAATACATGATTCTTCAAACCCGTAATTTTGCAGGAGGACATCCATTATATGGGCTGAATACCCCTCTTTACTGCCATACTTTTCCCAGATATTCGGCGTCATGAGGTCATGCGGGAAACCGGCATCATGACCCATGTAAGCAATCTTGGCCATGAACGGGTCGATTGGGTTGCCTTTGGCCTTTTCCTGCTCACAAAGGTTGTCGATGATACCAAGACCGCGCTCAATATGTTCATCCCAGTTGTGATAGGGTAAACGTGGCTCATAAAAAGGCTTTAAATCACTCGAAAGCCGCTCCAAAAAGCGAGCTTCGTTTTGACCTTCATCATTCACGATAACGAACTCCATAAGACTTGATTATACTCATGCGATGTCTCATAACAAAGGTTGCCGAACGTTGGCTCATCACTGAGGTAACTTTGAGCATGGAAAAGGTATTACTAATCAGCATCGATCGGCTGTTTCAGATCAATAGCACGCTCATAAGCCTTTGGGCGGTGTGACACTGCCTGTAATACCACGCTCCGATGCACGCCTTATGTAATTCGGGAGCTGGGCGGCAGAATGTTTCATCATCCTGCCCTGACTGATCCTGTAATATCGATACTGTTCCTGCTAAGCGATTTACTACTTTTATGAAAAATCATCCGGGGAGTGATGTCATACGGCGCGTGATGGTAGGCACCGACCGCTCCGAAACCGCCGACCAGGCTGTCCAGTGGGCAGCCGGATTCGCCGGCCGCTACGACGCAGAGCTTTTCGTGGTACAGGTGGTAGTGCCGCAGTATCCGTCCGCCACAGAATTTGGCGAAGCCGAACAAACGCGCGCTGCGGCTGCCAACAACGAACTGGCGCACTTCGCGCGGCAAATCGCTGGGGACCGCGGTCATGCGCTGGTCGTCATTGATGCTGATCCGGCATTGGCGATCGTCCACGCCGCTGAGCAGGAGGCGGTCGATGTCCTGGTGGTCGGCAATTTTGGCATGGCGGGTCGAAAAGAGT
>JBDTKY010000137.1:0-15852 GCA_039935055.1 Nitrosospira sp. | reverse complement strand
CGAACCCGAGGCACCGGGCCCCGCGATCATTGCCCAAGCGGTGTTCGATGCCGTTACAACATCATCTCCGCCAATACGGCATGCATTGCCTCTCGATTCCAAGATGGCTGTGGCAGCAAGATGGTTGCTCGGCGCTCGTTTTTTTGCCTGGGCAATCCGGAGGCAGATGAAATTCTGAGATGAAGTTGGTCCATACTACGCGCAGGTAAGGAATCTCCGATAAGTTCTTCGTCATCTCTGGTTTGCATATCCTGAGGGACTTATTTGGCAGTTCGCCCAGGTTTCCCACCCCATCACCCTTTAGATACTTCTTTTGTTGAAGTAAAAAGGTCCCACGCGGCAATGAATAGCGCTGCAATCACCGGACCAATGACGAAACCATTCAGGCCAAAAAGTGACATGCCTCCAAGCGTCGAGATGAGTACTATATAGTCTGGTATCTGCGTATCTTTACCGACGAGTATGGGCCGGAGAACATTATCGACGAGTCCGATCACAAACACGCCAAATGCAATAAGGGTGATACCCTGCCAAATAGCTCCAGTAAGCAGGAAGTAAATCGCTACAGGTGCCCAGATCAGTCCAGCGCCGACAGCAGGCAATAAGGACAAGAAGGCCATCACGACACCCCATAACAAGGCTCCCTGTATGCCGAGAAACGAGAATATGACGCCGCCCAACGTGCCCTGCATCGCGGCCACGGCAATATTACCCTTTACCGTGGCACGAACGACCGTGGTAAATTTGCTGAACAAGTGCCGCTTGTGCTCCATGCTCAGCGGTACCGCCTGCTTGATTCTTGTGGATAAAGCAGCGCCGTCTCTCAACAAGAAAAACAGCAGATACAGCATGATACCGAAACTGATGATGAACTCAAACGTGTTCTGGCCAATATTGAGGGCCTCGGTCGCGATGAGCTGGCTTCCCTGCAATGCGCCGTCCGACAACATGTCCCTCAGTTGGGAAATATTTGTTAGTCCCACACTATTTAGAAAATTGACTATCCATGATGGCAATGCATTCATGATTTGCTGAAAGTATTCGCCAAAATTCAGATCTCCCGACTTGATTCGTTGATAGACGGCTAGACCCTCTTGTAGCAGCGAACCTGCAATAAACGTAAATGGGAGAATTACCATAATCAGACAGAGCAGTAGAGTGGTGAGCGCGGCGAGATTCTGGCGCTGATGCATCATGGTCAGCAGCCAGCGATAAAATGGCGTAAATATGATGGCAAGGACAGATCCCCAAAATACCGCACCGTAAAAGGGCAGCAATATCCATCCGAATGCCAGGGAGACGGCAATCAACATAAGCAGGAAGGTTTTTTGCTGAAGCTCCGGGGAATTCATATAAATCCAGGTTTGATGAAGGGAAATCAATCGTACCTTAACTTGGCATCAAGTAGGGCAGCAGGGCGTGAAAAAGAACGCGACGCTGGGGTGCGCAGAGGTTGCGTTTCCGGAGCCGGGTTCAAGGTTATCCAAGGGAAAGCCCCTGCTGATACGGCGGTGCGCAACGGGATTGAGAGTTGTGTCTATAAGGAGGAAATTTTTTTAGTGATAAGAGCGAGCGGCTGCTTGTTGAACCAGTCTGCCTCGAGGCTCAACAAGAGAGTTTACACAGACAGGTTGCAGGGGGTGCTTCCTCGCTTGTGGTTAGACTGGTTATAGACAGGTATCGGCACCGCAAGGCACCGCAAGAGGCAACCACCATCCCTTCGTCGCGGGATACGAGGTAGACACTATTCCGGCTGGCGTTAAACCTTACATCACACGGCATAACGCTTCCTTCCTCGCCAAGACATGCGCTATGGAATCGCTACATCACGATGAACCATCTATTCAAAATTCCGAAGAGCGATATCAGACCGAGAATTAGCACTATAAGGGTTACCAGCGTCTTATCCGTTTTCATCACTATTCCCTCTTCTTAAATTGGTACATTAAATAAGTACATTCAAGTTAGAAGTATAACCACAATTATTACATGGTTAAGTGTAGTGCAATATTCATCTGATGGATATATTTTTATTTTGACTTTTATTCTGAACAATCTCAGCAGGAACACCAATAAATACCGGTGTCCCTATCTGATAGGTGGTGCGAGTTGTGCGCGGAGTTTGATGGCAGTTTACGAGAAGATGATGGCTGCATCAGTGAAAAGCTTAAAGCGATTCCGATTTAATATATGGGTACATCGTGATTATTTAATCTAAATCCGGTAGTTGACCGCTCATTTATTAGATTAACAGCATGATTTACAAAAATTTTTTGCATCACTTGACCTTCACCTTTTGGGCGGGTCCGCTACGGGACGGATTGCGCGGATTTTGCGACACATGGCTGCGTTGTAACTCCTTGGAATGGAATGACCATTCCGCGTCGTTACGCCTTGCCCTGCACCCAAAAACCACACACTCCGCCCCGTCCAACTGCCGGATTTAGGTTTAAGGATATACAACATGACGAGACCAAAAAACAGGAATCCCACAATTTTCTGGATATTTCAACTGGATCTCGATAGTGCATCCAACCCTGCTTGTGCAATTTGTGCGTCCTGATTGGATCTCACACCGCTGACTCCTACAGCGCCAATGAACTGACCATTCATCGTGATGGGTAAGCCGCCTTCGATCGGCAAAGTTCCAGGCAAGCCAAGATAACGCATGCGTCCCTCGGCAACGTGTTCTTCCCAAACTTTGGTAGGGCGCCGAAAGGCGATGGCGGCGTGGGCCTTCTGCATTGCCACTTCGACGCTGCCGAATTGAGTGTTATCGAGACGCATGAGATGGAGAAGATGGCCACCGTCGTCAACAATAGCAATCACAACCGGCCAGTCATTGCGTCTGGCTTCTACTTCTGCGGCCGCGGTGATCTTTTTGGCGTCGTCGAGAGTAAGGGTAATTTTGTTATCCATAAAGGCCACCTGTGCTTGCTGAGAAATAGATTGAAATTGTAGCTGCTACCGGCAGCCAAAAATAAAGCACGCCGGAACTATCGGGCGTGCCTTGTGAAACAATACAAGTTTTATAGCAGCGGCACAATCAACAAGGCAACAATGTTCATGATCTTGATGAGTGGATTGATCGCGGGACCGGCGGTGTCTTTATAGGGGTCACCAACAGTATCGCCGGTTACGGCCGCCTTATGCGCTTCCGAGCCCTTGCCGCCGAAGTGGCCGTCCTCAATATATTTCTTGGCGTTATCCCAAGCCCCACCACCCGCAGTCATGGAGATTGCCACAAAAATACCAGTAATAATCGCACCGATGAGTACACCACCCAAGGCTACGGGGCCAAGCAAGAGGCCAACGAGCACCGGTACCGCTACGGGCAGCAACGAAGGAATAACCATTTCCTTGATGGCTGCTTTAGTTACCATGTCTACCGCCCTGGAGTAATCTGGCTTGGCGGTTCCCTCCATGATGCCTGGGATCTCCTTGAACTGACGGCGGACTTCCACAACCACGGAACCGGCAGCGCGGCCGACGGCTTCCATTGCCATGGCACCGAACAGGTAAGGAACCATGCCACCCAGAAATAAGCCAATGATCACCATGTGATCGGATAAATCAAAACTTACCAACTTCCCGCCGCTGGAGAGCGCATGGGTATAGTCCGCAAACAGTACCAATGCAGCCAAACCCGCAGAGCCGATAGCGTAGCCTTTGGTCACCGCCTTGGTAGTGTTGCCCACGGCGTCAAGAGGGTCGGTGATATCACGTATCTCTTTCGGCAAGCCGGCCATTTCCGCGATACCACCCGCATTGTCGGTGATAGGGCCATAGGCATCAAGCGCCACGATAATTCCGGCCATCGAAAGCATCGAAGTGGCTGCGATGGCGATACCATATAGCCCTCCAAGTTCGAAAGCGCACCAGATTGAAAGGCAGACGACCAGTACCGGAGCAGCGGTAGACTTCATGGAAACGCCCAGGCCGGCAATCACATTCGTGCCATGGCCGGTGCTCGAAGCTTCTGCGATATGCTGCACTGGCGCATATTCGGTGGAGGTGTAGTATTCCGTAATCCACACCATGGCTGCAGTCAGCGCCAGACCGACCAAGCCGGCGAGGTACAGGTTCATTGATGAAATCAGCTTGCCGTCTATCATTACGCCATCACCCAGCATCACAGTGGTGATGGGATAATAGGCGACTGCTGCCAGCACGCCGGCAACCGCTAAACCACGATAAAGCGCATTCATGATTTTTCCACCCTCGCGCGCACTGACGAAGTAGCAGCCGATGATAGAGGCAATGATGGAGAATCCACCCATCACCAGCGGATAAAGCACTGCATTCGGACCGGCGTCGGTGATCAACAGTCCACCTAGCAGCATGGTGGCAATGATAGTCACGGCGTACGTTTCAAACAGGTCGGCAGCCATCCCTGCGCAGTCGCCTACGTTGTCTCCGACATTGTCGGCAATGACTGCTGGGTTGCGCGGGTCGTCCTCAGGAATACCGGCTTCGACCTTTCCTACCAGATCAGCGCCTACGTCGGCACCTTTGGTGAAAATTCCGCCTCCAAGACGAGCGAAAATGGAAATCAGCGAGCTGCCAAAAGCCAGACCTACCAAAGCATGAGTCGCGTCCGCGGCAGTTGCACCTAAGCCAGCTGTAAGGAACGCGTAGTAGCCCGCCACACCAAGTAGCCCTAGGCCTACCACCAGCATGCCGGTAATCGCACCCCCTCTGAAGGCTACATTCAGCGCGGCGTTGAGTCCTTCCCTGGCGGCTTCCGCAGTACGCACATTGGCACGTACCGAGACGTTCATGCCGATGTAGCCCGTTAGTCCCGACAAGATCGCCCCGATGGCGAAGCCCACAGCGGTTTTCCAGCCCAAGGCCATAAAAATGGCTACCAGAAGAATCACACCCACTATGGCGATAGTGGTGTATTGCCGGTTAAGATACGCGGATGCGCCCTGCTGAATCGCAGTCGCAATCTCGCGCATGCGCTCATTGCCGGTTGGCAAAGCTAAAATCCATTTAATTGAAAGCGCTCCGTATAGGAGCGCCGCCATCGCACAACCAATTGCGATGATTAGACCAGTACCCATTTAAATCTCCAATTAAAGTCAGACCGTCTGAAAACACATACGAAATTCAGATGCATAATTTCGCATTAAGTGCCTATGCATAAATCTCAATGACAGCACACAAATACACTTTCCTGTCGCGCCCTATCAGGTTTTAAGACGTTTCAGATCGTGAAATCACTCAGTTTCTTCGCGACTGCTACATTTTTCAGGCGCACGTAGCTAGGCAAACCATCCTTGTAAGGTGGGTAATCTTCACCCTTGATAAGGGGCGCGAGATACTCTCTGCATTTGTCAGTGATACCAAAGCCATCCTTGCTGATGAAATTCTTGGGCATCATTTTCTCCACGTTGGCGACTTTGGCAAGCTGCGCCATGCCAACCTTCCATTTATAGGGCTTGTTGGACAGACGCTCTATCGTGGGCATCACCGAGTTATGGCCCTTGACGGCGAATTCCACAGCGGCCTTGCCCATCGCGTAAGCTTGCTCAACATCCGTTTTTGATGCGATATGACGGGCGGCGCGTTGCAGATAATCCGCCACACCCCAGTGGTATTTAAGGCCTAGACCTTCTCTCACGATGTTTGCCACAACAGGCGCGACGCCACCAAGCTGGGCGTGACCGAAAGCATCCCGCACACCTTGATCGGAAAGAAAATTGCCGTCTTCCCCTTTTACGCCTTCGGACACTACTACCGAGCAATAGCCAAATTTCTTGACATGACTGTCGACCTTGGCGAGAAACTTTGCCTTGTCGAAAGCAATCTCGGGGAACAGAATAACGACAGGAATTTCATTATCCTTGCTGGACGCCAAGCCGCCCGCCGCCGCAATCCATCCGGCATGGCGCCCCATCACTTCCAATACGAATACTTTGGTCGATGTTTTCGACATGCTGGCTACATCAAAGCTCGCTTCAAGCGTGGACACGGCGATATATTTCGCCACCGAACCGAAGCCGGGGCAGCAGTCTGTGATGGGCAGATCGTTATCCACCGTTTTCGGGACATGAATGGCCTGGATGGGATAGCCGAGTGTGTCGGCCAGTTGAGAAACTTTGAGACAGGTATCGGCTGAATCCCCGCCGCCGTTATAAAAGAAATAGCCGATGTTATGTGCTTTGAATACTTCGATCAAGCGTTCGTATTCGCGCCGGTTTTGTTCAAGACTTTTCAATTTGTAACGGCATGAGCCAAATGCGCCCGATGGGGTATGACGCAAGGCCCTGATTGCTGTGATGGAATCTTTGCCGGTATCGATAAGATCCTCGGTCAACGCGCCGATAATGCCGTTGCGACCCGCATAAATCCTGCCTATTTTACCTTTTTGCTGGCGTGCGGTTTCGATGACACCGGCGGCCGATGCGTTGATGACGGCAGTGACCCCGCCTGACTGAGCATAAAAAGCATTTTTTGCTGCCATGTTTCTCTCCTGATTATCTAAATCTTTTGCCATCTTCAGGGAACATATTCAGGCGCGCTCCCTCCCATGGCGCTTGAGTCCCGGCAGCGCCGATAGTGCAATCTGCAAGTTTCTACATACCTGCCGATGCAGCATTGCTCCGTTCGCGAATTAAGAAGCCGGGCACGACGAAGTCGGCCGAGAATCCTGACTGAAGTTATTTCAGCGATGCGAAAATGGTATCGCGGATATTTTCGACCGATCCGACCCCAGCTATTTTCACATACCTGGGGACTCCCTTTTGGCCATTAGCTGACCATTTTGCATAGTATTCTACCAATGGTTTAGTCTGGGTGTGATAGATTTCGAGCCGTTTCCTTACGGTTTCCTCTTTATCATCGTCACGTTGTATCAGCGGCTCGCCGGTCAGATCATCCTTGTTGTCGCTTTTGGGCGGATTAAATATCACATGATAAATGCGACCCGAGGCCGGGTGCACGCGTCGGCCCGATAAACGCCTGATGATCTCTTCGTCGGATACATCAATTTCAATTACGTAATCGATGGGTATGCAAGCGGCCTTCATTGAATCCGCTTGCGGAATGGTGCGCGGAAAACCGTCGAATAGAAAACCCTTTCTGCAGTCCGGCTGCGCAATTCGCGCTTTAACCAGACCGATAATGATGTCATCGGGAACAAGTCCCCCAGCATCCATGATTTTCTTGGCCATGATACCAAGTTCGTTGCCTGCCTTGACGGCGGCGCGCAGCATATCGCCAGTAGAAATCTGCGGAATGTCGAAACGTTCCTTAATGTAATTCGCCTGCGTGCCTTTTCCCGCGCCAGGGCCACCCAATAAAATGATTATGATTATTCCCCCTTCCCCATAGACTCCCACTCGTAGGCAGAGAGTGAGAAGCATTTATTTGTTGGTTTCGGCGATTATATCGCAGCCAAGCAGGATACTTGAATTTTTTGCTATATTACCCGTTTGTATATCCAGTGATCACTATATCAATTGATCACGACTGCAGCGGGTTTAGCAGACGTTTTCAGTCCAGTTTCCGCAACTGCTCTTTCAACTTCTCCAGTATTCCACCAAAATTGGCAAGTCGCTCTTTTTCCTGCTCCACCACCTTGATCGGAGCGCGCTCGACAAAGCTCTTGTTGGAAAGTTTTATTTCTGCTTTGGCAGTTTCATCCTCGATACGCGTAATTTCCCTCGTCAAGCGCTCACGCTCTGCAACCACATCCACCACGATTTTTAGCATCAGCTTGAATTCGCCGACAATCGCCACAGGTGCCTCGGCATGGGGCAAGCCGTCTTGCATGATTTCCACGTGCGAAAGTTTTGCCAGCGCCATCAGGTAAGGAGAAAAATCAACCAGGGTTTGCCTGTCGCCCATGGCCAAAAGTGGGATTCTTAACGCCGGGGATAAACTCATTTCCCCGCGCAAGGTGCGGCAGGCATTGATCATTTCCTTGAGCGCGACAATACGCCTGATAGCGTCTTCGCTAATGTGCGCCGGGTTGGTTTTGGGGTATGACTGGAGCATGATGCTCGCGCCTTGCTTACCTGCAAGCGGCGCGACTTTCTGCCACAATTCTTCGGTAATGAAAGGGATGATGGGATGGGCAAGCCGTAATGTGGTTTCGAGTACTCGTGTGAGGGTGCGGCGGGTGGCGCGCCGTACAGAGTCGTTGCTGCTATTTAACTGTACCTTGGCAAATTCCAGGTACCAATCACAATATTCATCCCAGATGAATTCGTAGATTTCCCGTGCCGCAATATCAAAACGATAGTCGTGAAAAGCTTGCTCTACCGCAGCTTCAGCCAGTTGCAGACGGCTGATGATCCACTTGTCGGCGTCGGAATATTCCAATGGCAGTGCATTGACCGAATCCGCTATTAAACCTGTATTTTTTCCCTCGCAATTCATCAGCACATAGCGGGTTGCGTTCCACAGCTTGTTACAAAAATTCCGGTAACCTTCGCAGCGCTGCATGTCGAATTTAATGTCGCGGCCATGAGAAGCGAGACTGGCAAAAGTGAAACGCAGTGCATCAGTGCCAAATGCGGAAATGCCGTTCGGGAAATGCTTGCGTGTGGTTTTTTCGATAGATTCGGCCTGTCCTGGATTCATCAGTCCGGTAGTGCGTTTGGAAATCAGATCCGCCAACGTGATGCCATCGATGAGGTCCAGCGGATCCAGCACATTGCCTTTGGATTTGCTCATCTTGTGACCTTCCGCATCACGGATCAGTCCGGTTACGTAGACCTCCTTGAACGGCACCTTGCCGGTGAAATGCAGCGACATCATCACCATGCGCGCTACCCAGAAGAAGATGATGTCGAACCCGGTGATAAGCACCGAAGTCGGCAGAAAGGTCCCGAGTTCCGGTGCTTCTTGGGGCCAGCCTAGTGTAGAGAAGGGCCATAATGCGGACGAAAACCAGGTGTCGAGAACATCCTCATCCTGCGTGAGCTTATGCTCGCCAGCCTGCTGTTGCGCTTCCTCCAGGCTGTGCGCGACGAAAATGTTGTTTTCCTCGTCATACCACGCTGGAATCCGGTGTCCCCACCACAATTGGCGCGAGATGCACCAGTCCTGGATGTTTTCGAGCCATTGATTATAAACGTGGCTCCAGTTTTCCGGCGTGAATTTAACATCGCCATTCGCCACCACTTCCAGGCCATGCTTTGCCAGGCCTTTCATGGCCACGTACCACTGATCGGTGAGCATCGGCTCAATCACTGCCTGAGTGCGATCGCCGCGCGGTACCATCAGTTTGTGTGGTTTGGTCTCAACCAGTAACCCCTGCATTTTCAGATCGGCGATGATTTTCTTGCGGGCATCAAAACGGTCCAGACCTTGATACTCAATAGGCGCGCAATCGTTGATCTTTCCATCCAGCGTGAGAATGCTGAGCGGAACGAGCTTATGCCGCTGCCCAACCTGGTAATCATTGAAATCGTGAGCGGGGGTGATTTTCACGCAGCCTGTGCCAAATTCGGGATCGACATAAGAGTCGGCGATCACGGGGATGCTTCGTTCGCATAATGGCAAACGTACGCGGCAGCCGATCAGGTGCCGGTAACGCAAATCATCCGGATGCACAGCGACCGCCATATCGCCAAGCATCGTTTCGGGACGGGTAGTGGCGACGATCAGTCCTTCTGTTTTTGTCTCATCCAAACCTCCACCCACATTTTCGAGCGGATAGAGAATATGCCAGAGAAATCCATCTTCCTCCGTCGATATCACCTCCAGATCGGAGACAGCGGTTTGCAGCACCGGATCCCAATTCACCAGTCGCTTGCCGCGATAGATCAGTCCTTCGCGATGAAGCCGCACGAAAACCTCGGTGACGGCACGAGATAGCCCCGGGTCCATCGTAAAACGCTCGCGCGACCAATCGCAGGAAGTCCCCAATCGACGCATCTGACGAGTAATGGTGGAACCGGATTCTTCTTTCCAATGCCATACGCGCTTGAGAAATTCTTCGCGCCCCAAGTTGCGGCGATCGATATTTTGCTGATCCAATTGACGTTCCACCACAATCTGGGTAGCAATACCGGCATGATCCGTTCCCGGTTGCCATAACGTATTGTCGCCACACATGCGGTGGTAGCGCGTAAGCGCGTCCATCAAAGTGTGCTGGAAGGCATGCCCCATATGCAGTGTGCCGGTTACATTGGGAGGCGGCAGCATGATGCAGTAGCCGAGGGTTGTCTCCGCGACCGTCCCCTCGGGCATGGGCTTGAAATAGCCAGCGGCTTCCCAATAGGAATACCAGCGACTTTCGATGGTTCGCGGATCAAAACTTTTTTCGAGTTCCATGGATATCGAGATCGGCGGTGCCGGGAAACCTGCCATTATAAAGGAAGACATAGATGGGGATGACACAGGTCGCGGGACTACTGTGAGAGGCTTTACCCATGGCAAATCAATGAATAATGGCCGCGCGGAAATGGTGAATTGATGCAGCTGAGGTCAGGACTTATATCAAAGACCAAAGAGACGGCATTCTAGCGCTTGAACCAGTGCTGTCCGCGCCCCGGCAGCCAGATCGGCTCCGGCATCCTTAAGTGCGGAATCCAGAATTTGCTCCAGTAGCGATGTGATGTCAGACTGAGGCGACAGCATTGTTGGTGTTAGAAACACCGTTTCGGTGAGCGTCGGTATGTTGTCGGCCGCTGTCAGCGTGACCTGCTCTGATGCAACTGCAGTATTGCTCACTTCCGCTTCAGCCAAAGCTGGGGGCTTGCCCTGATGCTTGCGCAGCAACGCATCCAGTTTGTGCAGTATTGCATCATAATCGGCTTCTGACGAGGCTTCGTTGCTGGATGTCATGGGGTTCTGGGATTCACGGGAGTGATGGGTTGGAAGGTGGGGTGAAAGATCATGCAGGGCGGCGAATGGTTCAGATGATGCTCCTGGGTTCTAGTTTAACTATATCGCTCCAAGCTTATGGTGGCGAATTTCGTACCCCCGGTCCTGATAAAAACGGTAGCGTTTTCGTGCCGCCTGCGTATCTTCCAGCGTGATTCCGGTGATTTCGATCAAGCGCTGGAAACGGCTGAAGAAAGGTGGATGCTCAACGTCCAGGTTGAGCAGCACATCGTGTGGAAGATTCGTGGCCTGGCGGCTGAGTATGACCGGGGTTACTCCGGCCAACTTATCTTCAGCGCGGCAGTGCGGAATAAAATCTGTTGAAGAAAAAGTCCACAATAATTTGTCGAGCCGTTCGACCACCGTCGCATCGGGAGTATAAATCATCAGTTTGAGGCCTTGCCGCACCACTTTGGCGACAAGACGGCAAGCAGTATGCAATCTATCACCACCGCCAGAATAGAAATCGATTTCGGTCATGATGGCATTACGAGGTTTTTTTCAACGCCCGTCCGATCAGGAATTGCGTCAGCAGGGGTACTGGCCGGCCTGTTGCGCCTTTTTCCTTGCCGGATTTCCATGCGGTACCAGCGATGTCCAAGTGGGCCCATCGGTATTTTTTGGTGAAACGGGACAGGAAACAGGCGGCAGTAATGGTTCCCCCAGCGCGTCCACCAATGTTGGCCATATCGGCAAAATTGCTTTTCAGTTGTTCCTGATAATCGTCCCATAACGGCAGACGCCAGGCGCGATCCGCTGCCTGTCCCGAGGCGTATAGTAGTTCCTCAGCCAATTCATCATCATTGCTGAGCAGACCCGATGCAACATGCCCGAGTGCGATGACACAGGCGCCAGTGAGCGTAGCGATATCTATTACCGTTTCCGGTTCATAGCGCTCGGCGTAAGTCAGCGCATCACACAGGATTAGCCGGCCCTCGGCATCAGTATTGAGGATTTCTATGGTTTGCCCGGACATGCTGGTAACGACATCACCAGGTTTGGTGGCATTGCCGCCTGGCATATTCTCGGTGGTGGGTATGATGCCGACTACGTTGATCGGGAGCCGCATTTCCGCAATCGCTGTAATGGTGCCAAGCACACTGGCTGCGCCACACATATCGTACTTCATTTCATCCATCTCCGCTGCGGGCTTCAACGAAATGCCACCCGTATCAAAAGTGACACCTTTACCCACAAGAACGATGGGTTTTTCCTTCTTCGCTCCCCCCCAGTACTCCAGCGCGATCAGCTTAGCGGGTTGATGGCTGCCGCGCGCAACAGCCAACAGCGATCCCATGCCAAGTTTTTCCATATCCTTCTGCCCCAGGATGGCGACCTTTAGCTTGTAAACCTTGCCTATCCCCACGGCTTGCTCCGCCAGATAGGTTGGGGTACAGATGTTGGGTGAAAGATTACTCAGATCTTTGGCCAGATTTATCCCATTGGCGATGGCAAGTCCCTGTTGCAGTGCTTTTTCGCTGGCGGCAAACTCCGCCCGGTTGGTCGTGCCCAGCGTGATTTTGCGCAGATGCGGTTTGTTTCCTTCAGCTTTGCTTTTGAGGCGATCGAAACGGTAGATGCTTTCCATCGCTAAAATCACGGTCTGTGAAACTTTCCAGGCGGTATCGCGTTTTTTTAGTGGTGACTCAGTCAAAAACAGAGTGGCGTCCGCAGCCCCGGTTTCATGCAACGCCTTGAAAGTAGCACGTACCGCATCGAAGTATTGTTTGTCACTAAGATCTTGTTCCTTGCCGAGTCCTACCAGCAACACACGCTCGCACAGTGCGCCGGGCACGTTGTGCAACATCAGTGTCGAGCCCGACTTACCTTCCATGTCGCCGCTACGCAATATGCCATTGATATATCCATTGGCGATCTTGTCCATCGCTTGCGCGGCATCGGTCAGCTTGCGCGGCTCGAATACGCCCACCACCACACAGGCACTGCGCAGCTTCTCCGGATTCCCGCTTTTTATGTTAAATTTCACTGCTTGCTCCTTAATTCATGATTTTGGCGGCAGATTGCTCAAGCCGGATAATGGCTGATTATCGCCGGACTGTTCGTATAAAGTCAAAGTGGATAGAATAACTTATTAATACGAAACTTTCGCATCGGATTTGGCTATGCGGACCGCAGAACAGCAGGGCTCAGATGTTGATTAGCTGAGGCATTATGGGATAACGCGCGATCAATGTGGCGACTGACAATATAACCAACGCTGTCATGAACAAAACGAAAACTATTTTGAAAGTAAAATCAACAGATGACTATCAGGCAAAACTCGCTACACCGTTTGCTGTACTCGGTATTCGCATTGAGGAAGACTGGTTGACCGATATCGAATATCTGCCGCTGGATACGCAGCCACTCGCTCCGCAAACTCCTCTGGCCAAGGAAGTCTGCAATCAATTACAGGCGTATCTGGCCGATCCGGGTTTCGTATTTGACTTGTCATTACACATTGGTGGTACGACTCACCAGCGTCGCGTATGGGATACCATTCAGAATATCCCCAGCGGTAAAACCCTTAGTTATGCCGATATCGCTACGCAACTGCACTCTGCCCCTCGTGCTGTGGGTCAGGCGTGTGGCGCCAATCGGCTTCCCATCGTCATTCCATGTCATCGCGTTATTGCCAGAAACGGCGGGCTAGGCGGCTTCATGAACGCAAGTGATGGCGTCCCGCTTACTATCAAGCGCTGGCTGCTGCACCATGAGCGCGGCTGAGCTTAACGCAGGATTGCTGGACGAATTCTCTGATGCCTTATGGCTGGAAGATGGTTTGTCACGCAATACACTGGAGAGCTACCGGAGCGATCTGCAGCAGTTCGGCGGCTGGCTGGGAAAACATGAATGGAGTGATCGCGCGTTGACGGCCGCTACACATTCCGATCTACTTGAGTTTCTTGCCTATAAGGTTTCGGTTAGAGTCAAGGCTAGCACCACCAGCCGCGAACTGTCGAGTTTGAAGAGATTCTATCGCTTTCTGTTACGCCAGGGAAAAATCCAGGTGGATCCCAGCCTCAACATTGATACGCCGAAACTTCCTCGCAGCCTCCCTGCAAGCTTGACCGAGGCAGACGTGGAAGCGCTCCTCAATGTACCTGATGTGGAACAACCGTTGGGCTTACGCGATCGTACCATGCTTGAGGTACTATACGCCAGCGGGCTGCGGGTATCGGAGCTGATTAGCCTTGATGTCGTGCAAATCAGCCTGAACATGGGGGTTATACGAGTGATGGGCAAGGGTGGAAAGGAACGTCTGGCGCCCCTCGGTGAAGAGGCGCTAGAGTGGGTAATTCGCTATACGAAAGAAATTCGATCCGTGTTGCTGGGTGGAAAAATGACTAATGCGCTGTTTGTGACCTCTCGTGGTTCAGCCATGACACGCCAGGCTTTTTGGTATCTGATCAAGCGCCACGCGCGCAGTGCGGGCATTGTCAAGGTTTTATCACCGCACACGTTGCGCCATGCTTTTGCTACGCACCTGCTCAACCACGGCGCCGACCTACGTGTCGTGCAAATGTTGCTAGGTCATGCCGATATTTCCACCACGCAAATATATACGCATGTAGCGCGCGAGCGGCTGAAACAGATCCATGTCATGCATCACCCGCGAGGATGACGGATAAGAGGCGTATTGTCGGAGTGTCCAAGTATTTTGTACTTTATTCCGGCGCTTGCCAATCAACCGTCCCGGCCTTGGACATGAGCGTGCAACAATTTAAGTGTATGACAACGATTTTGTATCTTTTATCACCTCAGTTAAAGTAATCATTGCCATCGCATAAGCAATAATTAACCAATCAGGAGAAATCATGCGTAATCGATTATCAGTTGCCTCCATAGCAATAGTCTTGACACTTGGTGGTTGTGCCAGCATGTCTGAAGGAAACAGGACTAGAGATACCGCTATAGGCGCAGGGGTTGGCGCAAGTGCGGGTGCAATAATTGGCGCGCTTGCTGGTCAGGGGACAGGTGCAGCGATTGGCGCAGCTGCTGGCGCTGGCGTCGGGGCAATTGCGGGGAATGTATGGTCGAGAAGAATGGAAGATCAGAAGAAGGAAATGGAACAAGCCACGACCGGTACCGGCGTGCAGGTCGTAAAGACCGGGGATAACCGCCTGAAGCTTGATATTCCCAGCGATATTTCATTTGATACTGGTCACGCGGAGATCAAATCCAGTCTCAGGCCGGTACTGGATAGTTTTGCCACAAGCCTGACCAATAACTCCGGTACCCAGGTGACTATTATCGGTCATACCGACAGCTCGGGCCGTGACGCGGTCAATAACCCGCTATCCCTCAACCGCGCGGCCAGCACGCGTGACTATCTGGTAAGCCGGGGTGTATCTTCAAACCGTATAATTATTGATGGCCGCGGTTCCCGTGAGCCTGTTGTTGCAAATGATACTCCCACAAATAGAGCAAAGAATCGTCGTGTGGAAATCTTTGTGGCTGAGCAGGTTTCTCCACAGTAAGGGCCTTCTCCCCAGTATGGGTGCAGGCTGATTGACGGAGGTGCACGAAGACAAGTCATTCAAATAATCAGATTTAACCTAAATCCGGCAGTTGACCGCTCATTTATTAGATTAACAGCATGATCTACAAAGATTTTCTGCATTATTTTATCTTCACTTTTTGGGTGGGCCCACTACGGGACGGATTGCACGGATTTTGCGGTACATGGCTGTGTTGTAACTCCTTGGAATGGAATGGCCATTCCGCGTCGTTACGCCTTGCCCTGCACCCCAAAACCACACACTCCGCCCCGTCCAACTACCGGATTTAGGTTTAAGGAAACGCCGATCAAATAAATCTTTGCGCAACCGGCAAGACAGCGCAAGAATTGCGGCACGCGCTCGTATCGCCACGTACAGTTTTTATTGATCCGGCCAAGTGAAGTTTGAAGTTTTCACGCGGCATATTTCACATGTGAATCCTGGAAGAATGCCTTGACCCGTTCGGGTGATTGCGCAAGCTTCAGCATATGTTCGGTTGCCGCAGTCT
>JBDTKY010000136.1:0-14521 GCA_039935055.1 Nitrosospira sp. | reverse complement strand
TTACAACGCGGCCATGTGCCGCAAAATCCGCGCAATCTGTCCCGTAGCGGACCCACCCAAAAGGTGAAGGTCAAGTGATGCAAAAAGTTTTTGTAGATCATGCTGTTAATCTAAGAAATGAGCGGTCAACTACCGGATTTAGGTTAATATCTCCAGCGTGCAAGAGCACCTGTTGATTGCGGAGGCAGGGCGGTACGGTCCTATCGATTATAGGATCTTTGATCGGGCCGGTAAAACACTTGGCTAGACCGTTAGCAAGAAATACATGAAAACGCGCGATCTCGTTCTCAATGGGAGAAGAAAGTTCGTACTTGATTCATAAGGGAAGATGCACGTTACGCCGCTGTAGAGGATAAAGATTTATACTTGGTGGTTAAACCTCGCCTATCCGGTTTGTTGCCAATCATGCTATCGGGTGAATCCACTGACTACTGTTACTGTAGGGCATCTCGTACGTAGGTGCTGAGGCGTGCGCTGCGAGACCCAGCACGGAGTTGAATGCGGTCATTGGATAGAAGCGCCAGTTGAATCGGAATACAGAATCGTTGAGTAGCACCCGATCACCAATTTGGCAACAAACCGGATAGGCAAGGGTCAAACGTCAAACCGTTATGAGGGCAAGGAAGACTTGAAGACCGAAACGTGGCTATCTATCGAATGGTATCAATTTCCAGCGCTATGAACTGGGTAACGTGATTCCGGGCAAAGTTGTTGTCGGCCACCAGCACGAGGGTACGTTTGCCGTTGAAGAGAGGGCCGAGGGTGAGGCCTTCAACATTGCCGGGCACCAATTGGGAACCCTCCGCATTTTTTAGATCCGACAAATCCAGCAGCAAGGTTTTGCTTACCGGCTCGATGCTTTTGCCAGCAATGGATGCCATCCCGGAAATATCAGTTGCGCGTCTTGCATCGGCATAATACAGGCGGACGGTGTAACCGGTTCCGGCGCTAAGCGGTGCGGCAGCATCCAGCGTGAAGGAACGTTCGATGGTAATGAACTGGCGGTCTCCAATGGCGACGAAATCGGTCAGCCCGTTGGTGGCGAACCCGACAAGGAAGGTTGGGGCGACGGCAACCGGGCTGACATCGTAAATATATTCGGCACCAGGCTTCCCGCTGGCAATGTCGAAGGAAAGTATGCGGGCGCGCGAACCCGTAAAGATATTGGACGGGGGGGAGTCCTGGATCAAGCCATTTTCAGTGGCGCTATATAAGGTATCGCCATCTGCCGATATCGCCAGGCTCTCGAAAGCCAGGTTATTGTAAACCCCTTTATCGCCCGGAAATATTCCCAGATTGGTACCACTCGGGTAATAATAGGCAGGCACATCGAATTGCCGGCTATGGCTTCCGTCGGGATTCATTTCCTCTACCGTCGGATTCTGGAAACCGAAAATGGTGCGTTGGCCCTCATTGCTCCAGTAAATCTTGTTACGCACGGAATCAAAGCGCATGGCTTCGGGATCTACCGGCTTTCTTTTGAGCGCCTCCCCACCGCCCCGCTGGATCTGGGTCACCGCGTAAAAAGTCACACCAGCCATGCCGGGTGTGGCGGAGCGCCGGAACTGAGCAAGATCGAGAGAGAGTTCGTAGAAGCGGGCAGGCTTGGTTTTGCTCCAGTTGTCGCTGATGGCCAGATAACGGCCGGTATCGGGGTTATAGTCCAGCGAGGATAAGCCGCCAACGGCGGTCCCGTTGAAACGTGCGTTGTTGGGCACTATCTGCTGGCCGATATAGGTCAAGACAAAGTCTTCGGAGCGGATGGCGTGAGCAGGGGTCCCGAAGCTCGCAACCAGACTCAGAATCAGAAGAAAGGCGGCGCAGGCGGCGACAAAAAAACTGATTTTCATAAATGGGATTTTTTTCCGCTGCCCGGCGGTCAGCCGCGGATTTGAAGATCGGTATTTATCCATTATCATCCATCAGTCATCAGCCAGTTAACCCCTGAACAAGTCCCGCGGGCGTTCTATAGAGACTATAGGAATTGCGATTTATACGGAGGACTTGTTTAGACGTTACCCGGCGTAGTAGTCTATGCTCATCCGTGTTATAACCTACCGGATGCAGCCTGTATATCGGCCAGAATATATACCGTGACCGGACATTAGCCAAAAAGCAACAGGATAAGAACAAAGAAGGAGCCGGATAGCGATTCATCATCGCTGCGTATCGATGGACGGTGATCGAAATCGCCTGTATCGCGGGTATTGCAGAAAAGGAAATACGGAATTCGAATAGATAAACGGAAGTATCGAAGCACATCGGGAAAACTCTCACTCATGCCATTTCCCGGGCATGGACCCATGGAAAGGAGAACTGAATGACTGCATCACGAAAAATGCGTATTTTTGGCGTCTTGATGGCTCTGATGATTTCATGTTGCGTTTCGTCAACGACGTGGGCCGACAGCGATCTGCTCGTCGCGGCCAGAAGAGGCGATCTTTCCCGGGTCAAAGCGCTACTCGGCGCCAAGGCCGATGTAAATGAGACAAGGGCAGATGGCGCCACGGCGCTAATGGCGGCATCGACGACGGGTCATCTGGCGGTGGTGCGGGTGCTCCTGGCCGCCAAGGCCGATGTGAACGCCAGGATGGCTAACGGTGCCACGGCGCTAATGGCTTCGGCTGCGGTAGGTAACCGGCAGGTGGTGCTGGCGCTGCTCGATGCGAAGGCCGATGTGAATGCCAAGGCAAACGATGGTTTGACAGCTTTATTGATAGCGTCTGAAAACGGCTACCCGCAGGTGGTCAGGACGTTGCTTGCCGCCAAGGCGGATGTCAATGCCGGCACGGGCAGCGGCGTTACCGCGTTGATGGCGGCGGCGCAGGAAGGGTACCGAATAGTCGTGCATGACTTGCTTGCAGCCGGGGCCGATGTGAATGCCAGGACAAAGGATGGCCTGACAGCTTTGCTGATAGCGTCGGAGAAAGGCCGCCAGCGGGTAGTGCAGGAACTGCTTGCCAGCAAGGCCAGTGTCAATTCCGGCATGGACAATGGCGCAACAGCGTTGATCATGTCATCACAGAATGGACACGAAATGGTGGTACAGACATTGCTTGCAGCCGGAGCCGATGCAAATGCCAAGACAAAGGAGGGTGTCACAGCTTTACTGATGGCCTCGGAGATGGATCACCCGGACATCGGACAGATGCTGCTTGCAGCCGGAGCCGATGTGAATGCCAGGACGGGCAATGGCGTAACTCCATTGATGACGGCGGCGCAGGAAGGCCATCTCATGGTGATGCATGAACTGCTCGCTGCCAAGGCCGATGTGAATGCCCGGACAGACGATGGCGTGACAGCGTTGCTGCTGGCGTCGGAAAGAGGTTACCAGAAAGTGGTACAGGTGCTGCTCGCTGCCAAGGCCGATGTGGATGCCCGGACAAACGAGGGCGTCACCGCGCTGATGGCGGCGGCAAAAGAGGGTCACCAGTTGGTGGTGCATGATCTGCTCGAAGCCGGAACTGATGTGGATGCCAAATCGAACGACGGCGTTACGGCATTGATGGCGGCGGCGAAGGATGGCCGGCAGGAAGTGGTATACGTGCTGCTTGCTGCCGGAGCTGATGTCAATGCCAAATCTAAAGATGGCATCACGGCACTGATGATGGCGTCACAGGATGGGCGGCAGGAAGTAGTGCAAATATTGCTGAATGCCAAAGCCAATTTGCATACCAAATCGAAGGATGGCATCACGGCACTGATGATGGCATCACGGAATGGTCATCAGGAAGTAGTGCAACTCCTCAAAGAGGCAGGTTCAAGAAAGCAGGCCCGGTGAACTTCCCGGCCTGGCCGGGCTAGACTGGGTTCTGGCTTAAGCGGAGCGGTTATTATCTGAATGGCAATATCTCAATCCGATCCACGAATATTTTTTGCTGCGGAACGCACGTTGCTTGCGTGGAT
The DNA here is from genome assembly GCA_039935055.1 of Nitrosospira sp. Lineage (GTDB taxonomy): Bacteria > Pseudomonadota > Gammaproteobacteria > Burkholderiales > Nitrosomonadaceae > Nitrosospira. Next base: position 10,615 of record JBDTKY010000136.1, on the reverse strand, counting down.
CCGGACCTCGCTCACCATTATGGCGCTTGGTTTCGTGATCGCCCGGTTTGGCCTGTTCCTACAGCTCATGTCGCTCCAGGCACCAGCCGTAAAGCTATACGTGCATACCGGTTTATCCTCGGTTCTGGGAATATTGTTTGTTGTCATGGGCGCGCTGACTGCCTTGGCTGCTGCTATTTTTCATCGAAGATTCATCTCCACACTTCCGCCGGCCGATTTGTCCGCATCTTATCCTGCCAATTTTGCGGTTAGTTTGGGCTTTCTCATCGGTGTTTCAGGATTCTGTCTCGCGGCATATCTCTTGATCTCGTAGCGGATCAGGTCCCCGTACCGTATATTCATTCCCCAAAAACCGCACACTCCATTCCATTCAACTGCCGGATTTAGGTTCAATATTATATCGAGTTTCGAACCATTGCTTCCACAGCTCCCCTGGACGCCCGGCGACCCTGGCATTTCGCACTTCGCGTGCAAGGAGTATCGTTGAGCATCAACGAAAGTTTTCGGCTGGCGCTACCGTGATCTTGTTTGCAATTGGCATGTCCGGATGTGCCGGTTTCGCGATATGGTCGGCAATGTTGCGTGATTCTCGCCGCAGTTGCCGCGCTGGAAGGCGCTGCTGCAGCTATTGTCCTTGCTGGCGATGCAGATGCATCGTTCGCAGAAGCCGAACAGGTCTGGCAGGGGGAGAAGCAGCACTTCGGATATCAATAGCGGCTTGCAACCGCATAGTAAAGGATAGAACCGGGAGAAAGGGAGTCTCCGGAATTTCAGAAGGACGCGGGTAGTTCCATTTGGCTTATTGAGCAAGTAGAGCACAGTCTGATTATCGGATAGCACGTATTCAGCGGGCTATGGTGCAGCAATCCATCCACTCATGAATAAAAGACTTGTTATAGCCGCCACAGGACTGATCATCACCGCCGCGGTGCTGGCAGGGTGGTATTTTAACCGGCAGCAGGACGATACCGATACACTGGTGTTATTTGGCAATATCGATATCCGCCAGGTCTCGCTGGCTTTCAACGGCAGCGAGCGGGTTGTCGACATGCGCGTGCAGGAAGGCGACCATGTGGAGGCCGGGCAAGTGCTGGCTACGCTCGATACCCGCACCCTGCTGCTGCAAATCGCGCAGGCCGAGGCGCAGATTAATGTGCAGGAGCAAGCCTTGTTGCGGCTGAGGAACGGCACCCGTCCCGAAGAAGTGGCCGCCGCCAAGGCTGAGGTTGCCGCCGCTCAGGCCGACGCGGATCTTGCCGCGCAGCAGCTCAAGCGTTTGCAGGACATTGAACAAGCTGCGAATCAGGCGATCAGCCAACAGGATCTGGACAGTGCGCGTTCACGCCATAAAGTGGTCCTTGCGCAACTGGAAAATCGCCAAAAAGCGCTGCAATTGGCTGTGATCGGTCCGCGCAAGGAAGACATCACCCAGGCCGAAGCACAGTTGAATGTTTCCCAGGTCGAACTGGACCTGCTCAAGCACCAGCTCAGCCTGTACGAATTGAAGTCTCCCACCCATGCTGTCGTGCGCTCGCGCCTGCTGGAACCGGGCGATATGGCCTCGCCGCAACGTCCCGTATATGCACTGGCCATTACCGATCCGAAGTGGGTACGCGCCTACGTGCCGGAAGTGGATTTGGGACGCATCAAACCCGGCATGAGCGCACGCGTAATTACTGACAGCCATCCAGATCAGCCGATCCAGGGCCGCGTCGGCTATATATCCTCGGTCGCGGAGTTCACGCCCAAAACTGTCCAAACTGAAGAACTGCGCACCAGCCTGGTCTACGAAGTGCGCGTCTTCGTCGAAGATGCCGGTGACCGCCTGCGTCTGGGCATGCCCGCCACCGTGCGTATTTCCCTGCGAAGCGATCAGAGCCTGGCCGGGCGGCACATTGACGAATAAAAAGGTGGCACTGGCTGTCAGTGCAATCCATAAGCGCTTCCTGATCAAGGAAACGGGCAAAACGGCTCAAGCCGTGGCTGACGTCTCGATGGAAGTAGAGGCAGGCACGCTCACGGCGCTGGTTGGTCCCGATGGCGCGGGCAAAACCACGATACTGCGGATGATCGCCGGTCTGATGAAGGCTGACGAAGGAAGGCTTGAAGTATTGGGCATTGATGTGGCAACCGACCCCCAGGCGGTTCAGGATCGTATCAGCTATATGCCGCAACGCTTCGGTCTGTATGAAGACCTTAGCGTGCAGGAAAATCTCGATCTCTACGCCGACTTGCATGGCGTACCGCTAGCAATGCGTGGGAAACGCTACGCCCGCCTTCTGGAGATGACCGGTCTGGCGCATTTCACCGCACGTCCCGCAGGCAAGCTCTCCGGCGGCATGAAGCAGAAGCTGGGCCTTGCCTGCACCCTCGTGCGCTCGCCTGAGCTATTGTTGCTTGACGAGCCGACAGTGGGCGTCGATCCTTTGTCGCGCCGGGAACTATGGGAAATCGTCCGGCAGATGATTGGCGACGAACAACTGACCGTACTGGTTACCACGGCTTATCTGGATGAAGCCGAGCATTGCGCCCGTGTTTTCGTCCTGCGGGAAGGCAAGCTGCTAGCTGAAGGCGCGCCCGAAGAAATTCGCTGCCACGCCCGCAACCTGTGTTTTGTCGCGACGCCGCCGCAAGGCCAGCCGCCCCGTATCCTCCAGGCGCGGTTGCTGGATGATACCGTTTGCATCATTGATGCGGTGCCGCACGGCGGAGCCGTACGCTTCATCCGCCGTGCCGAAGCAGACCCGCAGCGCCTGGATACGTTGCTTGATGGTATTCCAGTTATAGCGGTCGAAGCACGCCTGGAAGACGGGTTTATGGTGTTGCTGCGCGAACGGCACGACGCGCCTCCGCTGGATACCGCGGCGCTGAAGGCTGATGGCCACCTGAAAAGCAACGGTGAAGCTGAAGGTAAAGCCGATCCGGATGAAGCGGTGATCGAGGTACGCGACCTGGTGCGTAAATTCGGCGATTTTATTGCGGTGAACCATATGTCCTTTTCGGTCCGGCGCGGCGAAATTTTCGGCCTGCTCGGCCCCAACGGCGCAGGCAAGACCACGACCTTTCGCATGCTTTGCGGCCTCCTTCCGGCCACCAGCGGTTTTCTTCAGGTCGCCGGTTTCAATCTGCTGCGTGCCCGCGCGGCGGCGCGCCGCAAGATCGGTTACATGTCGCAGAGATTTGCTCTTTACGGCGACCTCTCAGTGATGGAAAACCTGGAATTCTTTGGCAGCGCCTATGGCTTGTATGGCAAGCGCTTGCGCGAGCGCATCGATGCCGTCATGCAGCAGTTCGACCTCAAAGACAGGGAGAAATCACCCAGCGGACAACTGCCGGGCGGCTTCAAGCAACGCCTGGCAATGGCCGTCGGCCTGCTGCACGAGCCCGAGATCCTGTTCCTCGACGAACCTACCAGCGGAACCGATCCGCTCAAGCGCCGGGAGTTCTGGCGGCGTATTACCGCATTGTCGGAGGTGGGCACTACGATCATCATCACGACCCACTTCATGGAAGAAGCCGAGTACTGCGACCGTATCGTCATCCAGGATGCCGGCAGGGTGCTGGCGCTCGGTACGCCGCACGAGGTACGTATGCAAGCCGGTGGAAAGGGCAGCCTGGATATGGAAGAGGCCTTCATCAGCATCGTCGAGCAGGAGCGGCATAAAAATAGCGCGCATCTTGAGAAGGAAGCCAACCCATGAACGAAACTGGAATGGCACCGGCTGACAAGGATGATAAAGGGAATAAAGAAGGGAACAATGAGGCCAGATCGGGCAAAGGATCCAAAGGAAACAAAGGATTTTGGTCGCGCCTGATCTCGCTGACCCGCAAGGAAATCCGTCAACTATTGCGCGACCGGAGTAACTTGGCCATCGGTATCGGCTTACCTATCGTGTTAATCCTGATTTTCGGCTACGGTCTGTCGCTCGATGTCAGGAACGCCCCAGTGGCGGTGGTGCTGGAAGACCCTTCGCCCATGGCGGCCGATGTGGTGGCGGGCCTGGAGCTCTCCTCATATATATCGCCTATAATAGTCACGTCCATGCATGACGCGCAGCGCCTGATACTGGCACGCGAGGTAGATGCCATCGTGCAGGTGCCCAGCGATTTTTCCCGCCGCCTGGCGGCCGGCAACGCACAGGTGCAGTTGCTGGTGCATGGTTCCGAGGCCAGCCGTGCATTGATCATACGCGGCTATGTCAGCGGCGCCTTGGGGCAGTGGGCGCAACGCCAGGCCGATCGTGGAATGGCGATGCGGGCGGGCGTGGACAATGCCACCCCAGGTTCGGTTACGCTGATTGAACGGATGTGGTTCAACTCCGCCAATACCAGCACCTGGTACCTGGTGCCGGGGTTGATCGTGCTGATCATGACCCTGGTAGGCGCCTTCCTCACCGCGATGGTTATGGCCCGAGAATGGGAACGGGGCACGCTTGAAGCATTGTTCGTGTCGCCGGTACGGCCCAGCGAGATTCTGTTGGCGAAGATCATTCCGTACTTTGCGATAGGGATGCTTGGCCTGGGCATGTGCCTGCTGGCCGCGCGTTTTCTGTTTGAAGTACCTACGCATGGCTCACTGCTGATAATTCTCTTCAGCTCCATGCTCTATCTCCTGGTGGCTTTGGGCATCGGTCTGGTAATTTCATCCGTGACAAAAAACCAGTTCCTGGCCTCCCAGCTTGCGCTAATCTCCAGTTTCATGCCGGCGCTGATGCTCTCGGGTTTTCTGTTCGATCTGCGCAACGTTCCGGCTGTCATCTATCTGGTTGGCAAAGCACTGCCGGCCACCTATTTCATGGAACTGATCAGGACATTGTTTCTGGCCGGTAACGTATGGCCGCTGATCTTCAAGAACTGCGCAATCCTGGCGGGCTATGCGGTCGTGCTGCTGGGGCTTGCGCGATTCGTCACCCAAAAAAAGCTGGACTGACGATGCTGGATTTCCTGCGCCGTATTGCCAGCCTTTGCCGCAAAGAGTTGCTGGCCATTTTCAAGGATCCCGCCAATCGGGTCATTCTTGTCGTTCCCTCGTTGATAGAAAGTTTTCTTTTCGGTTACGCCGCCACTTATGACCTGACCAACGTCCCTTACGCGTTGCTCGACCAAAGCCGCGGTCCTGCATCCGTCGAACTGATCGCCCACCTGGATGGAACCGGCGTGTTCCATCGCGTGGCAACGCTGCAAACACAGGGCGATATCACCCGGATAATCGACGCGGGAGACGCCCTGATCGTGATCCAGATTGGGCCACGGTTCGAGCAGCAACTGAACGCAGGAGAATCCGCGCCCGTACAACTGATCCTCGATGCGCGCAATTCCAATACAGCCGGCTCCGCAGCGGTCTATGTGGGTGAGGTCATCAATTCGTTTAACGCGGCGCGGCGCGGCGGCACCGGGCCACCGCTTACCGTTGAAGCACGCGCGTGGTATAACCCGAACCTCGAAACGCGCTGGAATCTCCTGCCTGGTTTGATCGCCTCGCTCAGCATGATACAGACGCTGATGCTGTCCGCGCTGTCCGTCGCCCGTGAACGCGAAAACGGCACATTCGACCAGTTACTGGTGACGCCATTTTCGCCCATGGAGATCATGATAGGTAAGGCCATTCCAATCATCATGATCGGCTTGTTTCAATCCACGATCGTATTGATGGTGGCGCTGTTCTGGTTCAAGATACCCATGGCCGGTTCGCTTGTGGCGCTCTATGCCGGGCTAGGCCTGTTCACCCTTGCCAGCGTCGGTTTGGGTCTGTCGATCTCGGCGGTTTCGGCAAATATGCAGCAAGCCATGCTGTACACTTTCATGCTGATAATGCCGCTGATACTGCTTTCCGGGCTGGCAACGCCGGTCCGCAACATGCCGCAAATCCTGCAGATCGCCACGCTGATCAACCCGCTGCGCTTCGCTATCGACCTGGTGCAGCGCGTTTACCTGGAGGGAGTAGGCTTGCTTGCAGTCGTCTACGACCTGATTCCGCTTCTGATCATTTCGGCCATTACGCTGCCGCTAGCCGCCTGGCTGTTTCGCAATCGTCTTTTATAAATAAGCCTTTGTACAATTTTCGGTAGGATGGGTGGAGCAAAGCGCAACCCATCACTGGGTTATTTCCATACTTCACCAAGTTGCAATCACGCCAGTATCCGGTCATCGTTTGGTTTGATGGATTACGCTACGCTTGCCCATTCTACGTAAGAGGTTCATGGGCATATTTATGAATGGTGCACAGAAGCAGGTTTATCATTGCTATTTTGCGGTGAACACTCAAAACATCCTCCGCCGTGATGCTACAGGAAACGAGACATGACTCGCGCTCTTCATACAAAAAGTCCACGCACTATAAACGCAAATTTGCGGCCCGCGTTACCCGTGGTCTTGGCGGTCTTGCTGGCGACTACCCTGTCCGGATGCGCCAATTTCAAGGAAGTAAAGACATTTTCGTCGCTTTCCGCGAACGCCGCCAGTCATGAAGCGCTCACCAGGGACTATATCGGGACGTTCGATAGAAGAAAACAGTACCAGCCATCGAAATTCCATGGCGAGCTGGAGGCGCAAAAGGCGCGCCGGGAGGCACAGCGAGCCAGTCTGGATTTACTCCAGCGAACGGTGACAGACTATATGCAGGGCCTGGGCGGTCTTGCTTCCGGTGAAATCAGAACCTACGATAAGTCGCTTAAAGATCTCGGTATCAATCTCAATAAAGCAACCCTGCTCGACAATAATGAGAAAGAGGCCGCCGGTGCATTATCAACGCTCCTCGCGCGTTCTGTTACGGCTGTGTATCGGCTACGTGAGCTCAAGAAACTCATCCGTGACGGCAACCAGCCGCTTCAGGATGTAATCAATGCCACCCGCAAGATCGTGAAGAAGGGCATAGTCGCCGATTTACAGGTCGAATCCACGCTAGTGGAGCGGCATTATGACAATTTCATGCTCGCGCCCGATAATCCCCTGGAGCCTGTCGCAATGGCGCTGGCAAAGGAAGCCAGGGCGGAAGCGCTGGGTCGCGTTGACAACCGGATCCGGAGTGCGCAAAGCTACGACGCTGTGTTGGAAAAAATCTCCGAAGGGCACCAATATCTGTATGACCATCGGGATATGATCGGCAATGATGAGTTCGGCCAGCAGCTCAAGCCGTATATCGACGAGCTTCGGGCAGCTTACAGGAACTTGCTTGATATTTCGCGATGAAAAGGAATAGGGTATGGACAAGTTCACAGCAGATGATGTTTATGAGTTAGGCAACTTGTTTCGCGATGCGGCGATCGCGCTTGGAGATTGGCGCATAAAAAATCGGGACGGCCTGAGCCGAATGCAATGGGAGGAGCTCGATGAGCGGGAGATTACGCTTCTTAATACCGCATCCAGTATATGCACCAGCGCGGTAGGACTGATCCTGGAAGATAGCCAGGCCACGCGCGCGCGTTTGGAGTCGAGTGTGAAGAGCGCAAAATCAGCGATGCATCGTATCGCAATTTTCAAGCAGGCGCTTGACCTCGCATCCGCGCTGGTCCTTTTAGCAGGTGCGGTGACATCAGGTAATGTTGCGGTAATCCCCGCTGCAATCGTCGCGCTGGAAGACGCCGTAGCAGCTATTGTCGACCTTGAAGATTCGGGTGCATGATACGCAGAACATTGCAAAGGTGATGATCTACAATGCGTATTTCTCCAATAAGCAACGTTTACATAAATTGAAAACACAAGACTTGTTTTTTTCGTTCCCTTAACTATAAAGAGGTGGAGCTAACGTGCAGCGAAGTTCATACGTCATAAATTATGAGAAATTAATCAATCATGAAAGAAATTCGTGAAGTTGTCGAGATCAAACTTGCCGTTCTGGAAAGTTTCCCGCCCAAATTGCAAATCACTGCATCAGGTACTGTGCATACCGGCGGCTGGTCTAATCCTGAGCTGACGTCCTTCATCAATATTCAGTCGCCATCGGATGGAATTTATGATTTTGATTTCCGCGCCGATCCTCCAGAGGGCTTCGCGGCGGACGTGATTTCTCCCATCCATGCGGATTATGTGTGGGACAATTTTCCCAAAAAACTCAAGGGAGTGCGGGTAAACACTTCGCAAAATTCACAAACAGCGTTGCTGGACAATTCTGCTCGACGCGACAGGCAACCTAACCGCTTTACCCTGAAAGGCTGCGATGACCATACGCATATCGTATTTTTTCCTAAAATTTTCATGCCGTTGGGAACAGGCAAATCACCCGCGGATTCCCAGCTTGAATATGACGGCGCAGAAGGCCACCTGATCTTCCGTGGAGAAGATGTCAGCCAGGAGGAGACTATATTAGGGTCAATCATCTCAGTGATTCTGAGACCCAGCGCCGATGCGGGTGGCTTGGATTTCGCATTGATTTTGCCGCTAGTGAGCCTGGGGAGTGAGGCACATCAGGAATTTGAAACCATAGGAATCAAAATCCGGAGCAGGGGACGCATGACAAAACCGGCTGGCGCAGAACTCACATACGAAGTATTGGCGTTAAAGGGCGTTGCGGAAGATATTCCTATTCTGTAAGTCGAATCTTACCAAAAGTCTATGTCCAGTCAAGTTTATATAACCTCCCATTTTACACTTAACCCAGATAATTATGGCCTTATGCTACAGGCCGGCAGGCCGCCTCTTACGGCTAGACAATATGCAAGCTATCATTGGTATTTCCCGGCGAAACCAATTGCCAGCAAGAGCGGAGATGAAGCCGGTGTTGGTAAACCCGCCTTCGCTCTTGCTGAAGACAACCCATTCAAAGAGATTTACCGGATAAATGTTTGTTTCGGGCAGAAAGAACTACGCCGGGCTTGAACTTAAGATCGTTATCGTTAGTGATAGTAGGCAAGGGTGTTTCGAAGTTACCCCTGACGTTTGGAATTTCGGATTCAAGGCGAAAAAGTAAATCGTCCACCAAAGCGTTATCTAACGGATCTCCACTTAAACCAAATATATCTACTAGTTTTGTTTCTTCCATTATTCATTTCCTTAATTATTATTGGGGCTGGGGAATTGATGACAGATTTTGAAACAGGTATCGGCACAATCGCTTTTTGATGAAAGGACTTATTACAAAGTCATTGCAGTCATGCTTTAATTCATCTATAAGAGCCATTTTCCCTTTAGACTTAAGCAGGAGACCGTCAAAATTCGACTAGCAAAATAACTTATCCTGGTTAATCTTCGCTTTGCCTTGCAACTATCAGGCAGATGACAATGCTTAGCTGGACGATACATAAGATGATAGGAAATGTTGTAAAAAAACGGTTAAATATTGGTTAAATTTTAATAACCGCTATTCTTGAGGAAAGAGAAACGAATCATTGGATACGGCAAGGCTCGTTGAAGAACTTAAGGTATTTTTTTGCGTGACGGGCGAATCTGCTACCAGCCTGTCGGACTTGAAGAATCGAAGCGAAAAAGCGACTGGAGTGAGGATAGATTTTGACGAGTTTGAAGGCCAATAGTTGTTCTATTGGTCGAAAAAGCGGCGAAATATAGGCCAGCCAGACGCTTTTGCAGCCGATTTCCTTTAAGTCCGGCAGACTGCTAGATGGGCATTATATCTTTCATCTCGCGTCCTAATGGATTATCTAGGTTAAAACTTGAGCAAAGGGTTCTTTTTTATAACTTATTAACTTTCAGCCGGCAAACGGCCGAAGAGCCGAAGAACAAGCAGGAGGGTTAGCGGGAGATACATGAGCATGCCGGTCATTCCAAGAAGAGATTCACCGATCCAGAAAGTAATAACGAGATTGAAGATCAATACGCCATAATAGAGACCGCAGCCAAGGAGCACGCTCGCGGTCACGCTTGAAGCAGAAGATAGATTACTGGTCTGGAAAAGCTTGCGATCCAATGGGAAATATGCCCGAAGCGAGAGAAAGCCGACGACAGCCCAGCCGATATAATTGGCTATCGGGACACCAAAATGCGTGCCGGGATCGGGATAGTAGTAAATCTGACCGAGGAACCAGCGGTCTCCGCGAAGCGCGACAGGGTCAATAATCATGTCGATGAACGCGAAAAAAAGAATCGCGAGCAGCGCGACGGGCCAGCCTGTTCTTGCAGCGAGAGGGAATTGCATCCGAATCATGCCGATATGCTTCCTGGTGCCGCTCGCCGCAGGCAGGATAAAGGCCAGGGCCATGCAGTAGCTCGCATACAGAAGAAAGGGAAAGGAGAGAGAATCCATGAACGGGATATCCAGGATGTACAATTCCCGGTCAACCGTCGAACCGGTATAGTGATACCAGCCAAATGGAATACCGGTGCGAGTGGAAGAGAGTTCGCATAGAAATGCCACGAGCCATGTGATTCCCATGAAATACCCTGTTCTTCGCCAGCCGATCAGACGGGTCGCGGAGATAAGAAATGCGGCGAGAAATACGAATACGTAGGGGCGAAAAGTAATCGTCTGCAGGAGGAGGCTAAAAGATTCCATCAGTTCAGATGAGTATGCCGGATTATGAATTGAGTTGCCTGGACTTGTAACTCATAGAGGTAAGCCCCCGGCTGTGCCGGGGGACTCACCGGGGTTTGACCTTTACGACGGTCGGTGTGAATTTCTGATCTCTACCAGGAGAAAGGAGATTCACGATCAAAGAATATCAGA
>JBDTKY010000135.1:0-6409 GCA_039935055.1 Nitrosospira sp. | reverse complement strand
GTTTCCGCGAGCAACTGCGTGCCTATGGCTTCTCCCTGAGCAAGCAGTATCAGGACGTCAGCTTCGTGTCCCGATGCAATGACGGTGTGGGCACCGCTGCGTGCCGCACGTTTGGCGGCAATTACCTTGGTCAGCATGCCGCCGCGTCCGATATCGCTGCCGGCGCCGCCTGCCATCGCTTCGATTGCAGGGTCTCCGGCCCGGGCTTCCTTCACCAGTGTGGCGTTCGCATCCTTGCGGGGGTCGGCCGTGAATAATCCACCCTGGTCGGTAAGAATTATGAGCGCATCCGCTTCGATCAGATTGGTGACCAGCGCGGCGAGCGTATCATTATCTCCGAAGCGGATTTCGTCGGTTGCAACGGTGTCATTTTCATTGATCACCGGAATGACGTTCAGGTTTAGCAGCGTAATCAGCGTGGATCGGGCATTAAGGTAGCGCTTGCGGTCGGACAGATCTTCGTGAGTCAGCAGCACCTGCGCAGCCTCAATTTCATGGCTGTGAAAGCAGGATTCATAAGCCTGTACCAGGCCCATCTGCCCGACTGCGGCAGCGGCCTGCAATTCATGCAGTGCATGGGGACGTTTTTTCCACTTCAGGCGCTGCATGCCTTCGGCTATCGCGCCGGAAGACACCAGCACGACTTCCTTGCCCATTTTCTTGAGTCTGGCAATTTGTTCCGCCCAGCGAGCAAGCGCAGCATGATCGAGCCCCTGCCCCTGGTTGGTGACGAGACTGCTGCCCACCTTGACGACGATGCGCCGGGACTGTTTTACAATGGATTCCATATTTAACCCTGTGCGATCATCAGGTTAATCTGAAAAAAAATTCATTCGTTCCCCATTAATATGGAATAAGTTTTCGTCGAAGCAGCGATAGTGTAGCCCGGCGTCCAACCGCAAGCACCGGGTAAATCGCAATTCCACGTCTCCCGAATTTTTCCGGATGGCTTACAATTTCATAAAACTCGTGCAGAACGGACAATCTCCATCATAAATGACAAGACCAGCCTTTAGGCATGCACCGAGTCAGGGTATTCAGAGGTCTCCTGGCTCACCCGGTTTTTCCGGTTCCTGATTTTCGGTTCTGGAGTTCTGCTCCAGGTGTTCCATGATAGCGTAGGTGAGCGCTGTGCAGCCTTCACCAGACAACGCTGAAATGGTAAAACTTTTCCCCTTCCAGCCCAGGCCGCGGATGAATTTTTTGCAAATTTTTTCGCGTTCATCTTTGGGCAGCAAGTCGGCTTTATTCAGCACCAGCCAGCGCGGTTTCTGATAGAGAGCTTCATCGTATTTTCTGAGTTCCTTGACGATGGCTTTGGCTTCGCGCACGGGATCAATGTTTTCGTCCAGCGGTGCCATATCCACCATGTGAAGCAACAGACGGGTGCGCGTAAGATGTTTCAGGAAGCGGTGGCCTAGCCCCGCGCCTTCTGCCGCGCCCTCGATCAGACCGGGGATATCCGCCATCACGAAGCTGCGGTTCTGGTCTACGCGTACCAGGCCAAGGTTAGGATGCATTGTGGTGAAAGGGTAGTCGGCCACTTTCGGGCGGGCGGCAGAGACTGCGCGGATCAGGGTGGATTTGCCGGCGTTGGGCATGCCCAAGAGCCCTACGTCCGCCAGAACCTTGAGTTCCAGCTTAAGATCGAATTCCTGTCCCGGTTCGCCAAAGGTAAATTGGCGGGGGGCACGATTGGTGCTGGATTTGAAATGCAGATTGCCAAGCCCGCCCGCACCGCCCTTGGCCAGCAGCACTTTTTGCTCATGGTGCTGCAAATCCGAGATGGTTTCTCCCGTGGCGGCATTGGTGATAACCGTGCCTACCGGCATGCGCAATACGATATCTTCAGCTCCCTTGCCGTAACAATCGGAGCCGCGCCCGTTCTCTCCCTTTTTGGCGCGATGCATACGGGCAAAGCGGTAATCCACCAGCGTATTGATGTTGCGGTCGGCGATGGCATAAATACTGCCGCCATGCCCGCCGTCACCGCCCGAGGGCCCGCCTTTTGGAATGAATTTTTCCCTGCGGAAACTGGCAGCGCCGTCGCCGCCCTTTCCGGCAATAGCCTGGATAACTGCTTCATCTATGTATTTCATAAGATAGTTTTTATCGACTTATTATCAGGCCGCAAACAAAAAAGCCCTATCGGGTTGACAGGGCTTTTAGCGGAATTAATTAAATTCAGACCGGCGTGACACTTACCATTTTGCGTTGCGTCGCGCCTTTGGTGCTGAAGTTTACTTTTCCCGTCACCTTGGCGAAGAGGGTGTGATCCTTACCCATGCCTACATTGTCACCGGCATGAACGCGGGTGCCGCGCTGACGTATGATGATGCTGCCCGCCGGTATCAGCTCACCACCGTAGCTTTTCACACCCAGACGCTTGGAATTCGAATCGCGACCGTTTCTGGAACTACCGCCTGCTTTTTTATGTGCCATGGTAAACTCTCCTTATGCCGAAATGCCCGTAATCTGGATTTCGGTGTAATTCTGCCGATGTCCCTGATGTTTCTGGTAATGTTTACGCCGCCGCATCTTGAAAATACGTACCTTGTCATGCCTGCCCTGGCCCAGCACGGTTGCTTTGACCGAGGCGCCGCTTAACATTGGCTGGCCCATCGAAACATTGTCGCCATCAGCAATCATCAATACCTGGTCGATCAGGAGCTCGCTACCAACATCTGCCGGTATTTGCTCTATTTTAAGTTTTAGCCCGGCCTCAACGCGGTACTGTTTCCCGCCGGTTTTTATGATCGCATACATGTTGGACTCCATTTATTGCTCTCTTAGCAAAGCGCCCTGAAGAGGTAAGCGCGAATTATACATAGCCACCCCTCTAAGGTCAAAGGCCTGTTGTGAATGAGTTTTGTGCCAAAATGCGTGGTTGCCCCATTTGTCGAACTTGACACGTTGGTAGCGACGTTCCTACCATGGCATTTTTTTGCGGGAACCCCTGTGTCAATTGAACGTATCAGAAGCCTTATCGCCCCGGATATGGATGCGGTGGACGCGGTTATCCGCGAGAAACTTTACTCCGATGTTGGGCTCATCCGGCAAGTAAGCGAATACATTATCAATAGTGGCGGAAAACGCTTGCGGCCAGCACTGGTGATTCTTGCCGCTGGCGCATTCGGCTATTCGGGTAAATATCATTTCAATCTCGCAGCAGTCGTCGAGTTCATTCATACTGCGACACTGTTGCACGATGACGTGGTGGATGCATCGGAATTACGGCGCAGCAAGGCGACCGCCAATGCCTTGTTCGGTAACGCCGCCAGCGTACTGGTGGGGGATTTCCTGTACTCCCGTGCGTTTCAGATGATGGTGGAAGTGGACAATATGCGCGTGATGCGCGTATTGGCGGATGCTACCAATACGATTGCCGAAGGTGAAGTGCTTCAGTTGCTCAATTGCCGCGACCCAAATGTCGATGAGGAAAATTACCTGCGGGTGATCCGTTATAAAACTGCCAAGCTGTTCCAGGCAGCAACCCGGCTAGGCGCAATTCTTGGCAATGCCACACCGGAGGAGGAGGAAGCGATGGCCGCGTATGGCATGCATCTGGGTACAGCGTTTCAGTTGACAGATGACATGCTGGATTATTCCGGAGATTATCACGAAACCGGAAAAAACCTGGGCGATGATCTGGCCGAAGGCAAACCTACACTGCCGCTGATTTATGCAATGAGAACAGGATCAAGTGCGCAGGCGGCAATAATACGCAATGCCATTGAGCAGGGCGGGGAGGGCGGGTTTCAGCCGGTGCTGGAGGTTATCCAGCAGACCGGAGCGTTGGACTACGCCCGGCAGCAGGCGCAGACCGAATCCGACACGGCCTCCACAACGATTGCATCGCTGCCGGATTCCGATCATAAGGAATGCCTGTTGCAACTGACCACTTTTGCGGTGGCGCGAAATTATTAGCTGGATGTTTCCACGCCGGGATCGGCGATCGAACTTGCGACCCCAAGTTCAAAGTGGCAGGCACTTTCTGAAATAATTTTGAATTGCCCGGATTCCCCTTACTGCGTACAATTGCTACCCACGCGCTTGGTGGATGTGACTGTTGAAAACAGTGCGTGCAATTAGCAATACACACAAGTAGTAGCTGATTAAATAATTCGGGGTGTAGCTCAGCCTGGTAGAGTACTGCGTTCGGGACGCAGGAGTCGGAGGTTCGAATCCTCTCACCCCGACCATTCGGTTTGTTCTCGCTGGTCTTTTCAATTTTAGTCCCGCCTGAAAAGCGCCAAATATTGGAGCATCGGCGACCCCGGCTTGGGGATAGTCATAAAAACCGCTGTCTTCAGGCACTCTTTCATCAGTCATCACGCGCGGGATGTCCACTTCATTTACTGGTGTTGCGGACAACTGCTCGAATTATGTGCTTGCCAGCGCCTCTATGTGCTATTGGATGGGCATTGGAATTGAATCAACCCCGATTGAACGGCTGAAACGGGTCGGCAAGCCTATCAAAGAACAAGAAATCCATGGACCAAAGCCAACTCAAATGGATCGCTGACTTCATCTGGAACATTGCCGACGATCGGCTGCGCGACGTTTACGTGCGCGGCAAATATCGTGACGTCATACTACCCTTCACCGTGCTGCGCCGCCTTGATGCTGTGCTGGAGTCCACCAAGGACGTCGTGCTTGAGCGCAAAAAATTCCTCGACCAGCACGGCATCGTCGACCAGGAGGGTGCGCTGCGCATGGCTGCGGATCAGGCCTTCTACAACACCTCCGAGTTTACCTTGTCGCGCCTGTCCGCCAGCAGCCAGGGCCAGCGCCTGCGTGACAACTTCATCGCCTACCTCGATGGTTTTTCGCCCAACGTGCAGGAGATTCTGAACAAGTTTGCCTTTCGCGACCAGATTCAGAAGATGGTCGATGCCGACATTCTTGGCCACCTGATTGCCGATTTCCTCGACCCGGAGGTCAACCTCTCGCCGTTGCCGGTCAAGGATGGGGATGGCCGCATCAAGTTGCCCGCGCTCGACAACCACGCCATGGGCACGGTGTTCGAGGAACTGATCCGTCGTTTCAACGAAGAAAACAACGAAGAGGCCGGTGAGCACTTTACGCCGCGCGACGTGGTGCAGTTGATGGCCAAGCTGCTGTTCCTGCCCATCGCAGACCAGATCGAATCGAGCACCTATTCGCTTTACGACGGCAGTTGCGGCACCGGCGGCATGCTCACTGTGGCCGAAGAAGCGCTGCGGGAGCTGGCCGCCAGCCACGGTAAGGAAGCCTCCATTCATCTGTTCGGCCAGGAGATCAACCCTGAGACCTATGCGATCTGCAAGGCCGACCTGCTGCTTAAGGGTGAAGACGACGAAGCCGAGAACATCGTCGGCGGTGCGGACAAATCCACGCTGTCGGCTGACCAGTTCCCGTCGCGCGAGTTCGACTTCATGCTCTCCAATCCACCCTATGGCAAAAGCTGGAAGACCGACCTGGAGCGCATGGGTGGCAAAGCCAACTTTAGCGACCCGCGTTTCCTCGTCTCACACGAGGGCGATCCGGAGTTCACCCTCATCACCCGCTCCAGTGACGGGCAGTTGATGTTCCTGGTGAACAAGCTGCAGAAGATGAAGCACGGCACCGCCTTGGGCAGCCGCATCGCGCTGGTGCACAACGGCTCGGCGCTGTTTACCGGCGATGCGGGCCAAGGCGAGAGCAATATCCGTCGCTGGGCGATCGAGAATGACTGGCTCGAAGCCATCATCGCGCTACCGCTCAATATCTTCTACAATACCGGCATCGCGACCTACATTTGGGTGCTCACCAACCGCAAGACCGCATATCGCCAAGGCAAGGTGCAGTTGATCGACGCCACCCGGTGGTTCCAGCCGCTGCGCCGCAACCTCGGCAAGAAAAACTGCGAGCTGGCCGAGGTCGACATCCGTCGCATCCTTGAACATTACTTGGGTGACGCGGAAGATACGCCGGAATCCAAGTGGTTCGACAACGCCGATTTCGGCTACTGGAAGATCACCGTCGAACGCCCGCTGCGCCTGAAGAGCCAGATCATCCGCCGCGCTATCGAAACCCTGCGCTTCGTCTCCGGCGATGAAGCCCTGCGCGGCGAGATTTACGGCCGCTGGGGCGACAAGCTCTACGACCGGTTCGCCAAGCTACGGCCCGAAATAGAGGCCTGGTTGAAGGGTGACGGTGGCGAGGATCAAAGTGATGACGGCGACGATGCTGGCGATGATGAGGACAGCAAACCTGTCAAGAAGTCTGTGCCGGAAAAGCGCCGCAAGAAACTGCTCGATTCCGCCACCTGGTTGCGCGACAGAACTCTGGCGGAACTGGCGCGGTTGGCGCAACAGGAGCTGGGCGATGGCGTGTTCGACGACCACAACGAATTCCGCGCCCGCTTCGACGCAACGATGCGGCAGCA